>JBDLWO010000156.1:0-26042 GCA_039804245.1 Bacteroidota bacterium | reverse complement strand
CCGAGGCGTTCGCGCAGGTCAGTTTCGATGTCAATTTTCTCCTGTGATGTGAGCAGATCATCGAAATAGCGTTCGCGGTACAGGTCAATCTTGTTATACACCATGAGCGTGGGCTTGTCGGCGGCTCCGATTTCCTGCAACGTTGTCTGCACGGTCCGGATATGGTCCTCGAATTGCGGGTGAGCGACATCCACCACGTGCAGGAGAATATCGCTTTCACGCACCTCGTCGAGGGTACTTTTGAAGCTTTCCACGAGGTGGTGAGGCAACTTGCGTATGAAACCGACTGTATCCGAGAGCAGGAAAGGCATAGTGCCGATGACTACCTTGCGTACCGTAGTGTCGAGGGTAGCGAACAGTTTGTTCTCGGCCAGCACTTCCGATTTGGAGAGCAGGTTGAGGAGCGTGCTTTTACCGACGTTGGTATAGCCCACAAGCGCAACGCGGATCAGTTCGCCGCGGGTTTTGCGTTGCGTCTGGCTTTGCCGGTCAATATCTTTCAGGCGTTCTTCCAGCGATTTGACCCTCTGCTGAACGATACGCCGGTCGGTTTCGATCTGGGTTTCACCCGGGCCTCTCATACCGATACCACCCTGCTGTCGTTCGAGGTGCGTCCACAGGCCTCGCAGGCGCGGGATGAGATACTTGAGCTGTGCGAGTTCGACCTGTGTTTTTGCCTGTGCTGTTTGAGCCCGGTTGGCGAAAATGTCGAGGATCAGGGTTGATCGGTCAATAATCTTCACTTTCAGGGCTTCTTCGAGCAGGTTTGTTTGCTTGCCAGTCAGATCGTCGTCGAAAATAACCATAGAAATTTCCTCATGGCGTTCGAGGTACTGTCTGATTTCCAGCACCTTTCCGCTTCCAACGAAGGTGCGTGCATCCCGGTGCTGGAGGCGCTGGGTGAATCGTTTTACAGTTTCTGCGCCGGCTGTCATGGCGAGAAACTCCAGTTCATCGAGATATTCGTGGGCCTGCGTTTCTGTTACATCGGGTGTGATAAGCCCTACGAGCAGCGCATATTCCGTTTCCTGTTTCAGTCCCGCGGCCTTCTGCCCGAGCGTCCATTCTTTCGCCATCAGTGGTGTCTTTAGCTCACAAAGGTACGGAAAAAAGAGAAAGGGCGCCCGGGCCTTCAGGAACGGGTTTACCTGACGATCAGTATGGAGCCGGTGGTGCTGCCGGGCGTGCTGACGTTGATCCGATAGACCCCTGCCGTGATTCCCTTGTCAATATTCAGGTCGAACGTATAATCGCCGGACCCGTTTACCGGGTATTTCCACGAGCCAACCAGCTTACCCATCATATCCCTCAGTTCGATCGTAATCTCGCCGTGGTAAGCCTCCGTGAGAGAGAAGTAAATACTGGTGTGGCCGGAGGCAGGGTTGGGAGAAACAGCATTGATTCTGACGGAGGAATATTGCTCCTCCTGATCAGGGGTTTCCAGGACGGAGATGGTGCCGCCATTGGTATTATCCACAAAACTTGTCAGGTCGGTGACTACGCCGTAGCAAGTGCTCAGGTGCCTGATTTCTTCCTCCAGTGTTTCCTTTATTCCGGCGTTGGATGTAGCATAGTATTGTTGCAGCAAGTGAGAAGCTTTCTGTTTGGCCCATATTTTAGGCAAGAACCGGTATTTTAGACTGTCTTTGTCACTCAACTGGATCGGATACTGATAACTGACAGGCGCGCCGAACGCCGTGCCGGAGAAATGAGCATTTACAGTACCTGGCTCATTGTAGCGACCTACGATAATCATTTGTGAGCCCTTGTACAGGTTGGGAAGCTGGACAGGATACGTTTCATAAATCACATTGGGGTCGAATGTTACATCGGTATGAAGTAAAACCGGATTTCGGACAGTTTCATAGAATTCACTGACAGAACTTGCCAGTTCGTTATTGTCAAGAAACTGTGCTGCCCCGTTATTCTGGAGTGCGATGGTGGTGAGCAGCGGTTTGTTTACATCATCTCCGACTCCGAAAGTAAAAATACTGAGTTCCTTTTCGAGTGGAATAACCAGGTTGTTAATGGTGTTAAGGATGCCATCTGTAGAGGTAACTCCCGCGGTGGGGAGTCCGTCTGTGAAGAAGATAATTATATTGTAGGTCTCGTCCAGGTCGTTATTGAACTGCTGAATAGCCGTGCTGAAAGCGCCGGAGATATTGGTTGTTCCAGTGGCGGACAGGGAGGTGATATAGTTAAGAGCGGCCTGCCGGTTACTGACGTTATAGTCCACGTGATCAGGTTTAAAAGCCGAGACTCCACTGCTGAAGGCGATGATATTGAATTTGTCGCCGACATTCAGATTGTCAACGATAAACGTGGCAGCATCCTTGGCCTGCTGCATTTTGGAGCCCAGCATACTGCCGGATTTATCAATAATCAGCGTAAAAACCTTGGGAATCACATCGGCATTCGGATTGGGGTTGGGTTCCACCACAAAGGCGCAAAAACCGTTTCCGTAGTTGTCACATCCGAGCGTATCACTCAGAAACACACTGAAGTCGAAGAGGCCGAGATCTTCAGGGCTGAGCTCATATTCTACCTTGAAGTCGGAATCAGCCTGAGCATATTGCATATCAATCGCCAGAGAGGCTGCGTGATCGCTCTGTGTGACAGGCGCGGCGGGGTGTGATACAAAGCTGATTTGCTTTATTTTTCTCCCGGAAGAAAGCTGAAAATCGAAGTGCTGAAGTTCGAGTTGTGCCGGTTCAAGACTCTCGTAGTTGGCAGGATAGCTGTAGCTCACAACTCCGTTCTCATACGGCAGAAATTCCACGTAGGTGAGTTCAATCTTTATGGTAGCGTTGGGTTCCACGGGTTCCAGTACGGTAAAATAGAGGGGTGTGGCGCCCAGATAGTTTTTCAGATCTACATTGATACCTGTTGCGCCACCACCACCGGTCAAAATAGTATCCTGTGAGCTCGCTCCCAGATTGGCTTCGTACCAGAGCCCGTTACTTTGCCGGCGGAGCTTCACGGCACTCGCAGAGGCAGGCATGGGAAACGCATAGCGGATGCGCCTGGCTGTTGAAAACTGATTTTTAAAAACCTGGGTGGTCTTGGTAATTGCAATCTGATTTTCTACCGTTACGCTGACGAAAGATTCAGTGAGCTGAAGATAGACTCCGTTGCCAGCCTCCACTATTGCGACGCCATTGGCGATGGATACAGACCATGAAAGAGCGATGAGGGCAAGGGTTACAAGTGTTCTCATATTACAAAAGTTTAATTGTACGCAGACCGCCCAAAGTTGCTGCCAGAAGTGCAGAAGGGCGGAATAAAGCTGCGTATCGGGATAAGAAATAACTGTTCGTGATAACAGTACAAAGGTGTCAAAATATATAAGCGGAAGTATTTATTTTATATTAAGTGTCGTTTATGATCAATTTTATCTTCAATATTGATTATCCCCGACATTTTGCAGTTCCGGGAGGGCTAACCGGAGAACCGCACACGCGGATCGGCCAGTGCGTACAACATATCGGCGACCAGATTACCGGTCACGGTAAGAACAGCTACAGCCATCAGGATAGCGGAGAGTGTACCGAGATCATGGTTAAGGAAGGCCGTCTGCGTTTTCACTCCCAGGCCCGGGAAGTTGAACAGCGTTTCGACTACCAGTGATCCGGTGAGCAGCGCAGGCAGAAGAGCGCCAAAGAGCGTGATGATCGGAAACAGTGCGTTCCGGAATGCGTGTTTCCAGTACACGTCATCGTCATTCAGGCCCTTGGCCCGGGCTGTTCGGATATAATCCTGCCGGAGGGTTTCCAGCATACCTCCGCGCATTTGCGTGGCAATGAGCGCGAGCGCGTGGAGCGTCAGTACTGCTACAGGCATGATGAATCCAGGTACTTTTCTGACGAACCAGGAGGCGAAAGACTCTGTACCGGCGAGCCACTGATCTGTGATATCAAGGTAGGGGTCCTCAATAATTGGTTTTCCGAAAATATTACTGGTGAAGAGTATGACCAGAATACCGCCTAACCAGAAAACAGGCATGGAGTGCAGGAAAAAGAGCAATTGTTTCGACCAGCGGTCGAAGCGGCTGTCCCGGAAACGCGCCATTTCCACGCCGAGCGGGATCGCGATCAGAAAAGCGAGCAGCAGTGCGATTCCGCTGAGCGCGGCGGTAGCCAGCAGGGCGGGTTTTATTTCATCCCAGACCGGATTCATTCGCCGGGTGAGTCCCCAGTTTCCGGTCAGATACCCTGTGATCCAGGCGTGATACTGATTATTGGTACCGTACCAGTGGAGGGTCGGCCTGTATATATTCAGGGGCCTTTTGTTTTGCTGCATCCGCTGTATATCCGATTGCAGTGATATCAGGCCTGGTCTGATATTTTCCCCGGCCGGCAGATCTTCCAGCAATGAAGAAACTCTTTGAGTTGACGCTTCAATTTCTTCCAGTTGAGATGCTGTCATCAGCGCGGATAGTTCCAGCGAGAGATTCAGCCTGGCGTTGGAACTATCCGCGCTGATTGAAGTGACTGCCCTGGAAAATTCCGACAGGCTGGAGTCGTAACTCAGAACATCGGGCCAGTTGCCCGTCTGGAACACGAGTTTGGACAGCCGTTCGCGTCGTTCTGGCGGGTAAATCCTCCAGAACGTATCCGGGAAAGGTGCCGGGGTGAGAGTGAAGTAGAAGACGGGCTTGTCGAGGCCCAGTTGCCGGGCTGCCCTTTGGTATCTTTTGGCTTCCTCACCGGGTTCGAATGTTGTCCGGATTTCCTCTGAAAAAAGCGTTTCTACCGGATCTCCGGGAGCGCACTTGCTGATTCCGAATACGGCCAGCGATACGATCAGCAGTGTAGGCAGTGCAATGAGTAGTCGTCGCAGGAAATAGCGGAGCATAACAAGCGATCAGGAGTTGTCATCTGAGTAGGGCTTTACCCCGTAGCCTGACTTTTCCTCCTGTGCTTCCTTGAGCGCCTGTTTTCTTTGCACGCGTGCTACAACCAGAATACTGATTTCATACAAAATCAGCAGAGGAATAGCCACGAGTGTCTGGGAAACCACATCCGGTGGTGTGATAATGGCTGCGATGATGAGAATGACCACGATGGCATGACGGCGATATTCCCGCAGGAAAGCTGCGCCGATCAGGCCGATTCTTGCCAGAAAATAGGCGGCTACCGGCATTTGAAAAATGAGTCCGGTAGGAATTGTGAACATTGTCATGTACGTGACATAGGAGTCGAGTGTTGGCGCTACCTCGAGGCCTTCGAGTGTATATCCTGCCAGGAAACTGATTGAGAAGGGGGCTATGACATAATAGCCGAAGACGATTCCGAGGAAGAAAAGGAATGTACAGATACCTACGATACCCCTTACCACCCTGCGTTCGTATTCGTGCAGCCCCGGACTGACGAACCTCCAGACTTCCCAGAAAATATAGGGGAACGCTCCGATGACACCAAACCAGAACGATACGTACAGAATTTGCATCAGTACTTCTCCGAGCTGGCGGGTGATGAGCTCGAACTTGGGAGGAGTAATACACAAAGCCTCGCCCAGTCCGAGTTGCTGAGATGCCCAGCAAAGAGCCTGATACGTAGGGAAGTCGGGTCTTCGGGGTCCGAAAATAATATGATTGAAAACGAAGTCCTTGTAAATAAAACTGATTATTGCCAGTACGAATATGGCAATTGCTGAGCGCAGGATGTGTTTGCGAAGCTCACTGATATGATCAAAGAAGGACATTTCGCCCTGTTCTTTCTTCGTTCGCTCGTATTCGTGTTGTTGATCCAGTGGCATAAAGGAAAAATTGACCAGTTATTGGACTTCCCGGGGATAATATCAGCGTTTACGGCGTTTATTGTAGCCTCCTCCTCCGCTGCCTCCGCTGCTGTTCCGGTTTCGTTTGTGATTGCCACCGCCTTTGTTGTTCTTTCCACCTCCGCCGCGGTTGCGCTGGCGGCCGCTGCTTTTTTCCTTGTCGAGCCTGCCTGCGCCGGCTGCGAGTTTATCCAGCGATTCGTAACCTTCGTGAAGCGACAGTTGTCCGTTAGACAGTATTTCGAGGTCTTCCTTTACAATATCATCGCTGACGTAGTGCTCCTTGTTCCAGGTTTTGTAGGCGAGCTTCATGTAGGAAGCAATTACTTCGACGAAACCTTCCCGTTTGGAACCTTCGGGCATTTCAATTGCCTTCTGGATGAGTGCATGAACGCTATTGCCGTAGTGGCGCATTCGCGTGGCCGAATTGGGGTATCCGAGTGGTTCTGGCCGGGGCTTCTCTTCGGGTTTGACGATGTTGATACCTGCCGGCGCGTCGACATCGAGTTCGTAGTTGGCGATAGCGAACAGATGATTCCAGAGTTTTTCCCTGAAATCATCCATGTTTCTGTTGGGGTTATTAGGGCTCACCATGATCATCAGACCGATGATTGACTCTGCCGTTTTCTGGCGGAGTTGCCGCGGTTCAAGCGTTTTGGCGTGTTCCACCATTTCCTGTATGGCACGGCCGTATTCCGGGTAACGTACGGCTGGTTTTTCGGTATTGTATTCTATTTTAACACTGTTCATGTACAGTTATTTCAGTGAAATTTATTCAACGGTGACTGATTTTGCCAGGTTTCTTGGTTGGTCCACATTGCATCCGCGCAGAACGGCTGTGTGGTAAGCCAGAAGCTGGAGCGGTATTACAGACAGCAGAGGGGTAAAAGGCTCTCTGGTATCTGGTATTTCGATGGTATGGTCTGCCATGGATTTAATGGTTGTATCGCCTTCTGTGACGATTGCTATTACCACACCCTTTCGTGCCTTGACTTCCTGGATATTGGAAACCACTTTTTCATAGGCGCTTTTGTTGGTTGCGATGACGAAAACGGGCATGTGTTCGTCAATCAGGGCTATGGGGCCGTGTTTCATTTCGGCTGCCGGGTATCCTTCTGCGTGGATATAGCTGATTTCCTTGAGTTTCAGTGCACCTTCGAGGGCTACCGGGAAGTTATATCCGCGGCCAAGATACAGCGCATTGGTGGCATCTTTGAGTTCACCGGCGATATATTCGACCTGTTTCTGACAGGTGTCGAGCAGCTTTTCCACTTTTGAAGGCAGCAGAGACAGTTCCTGCACAAGTTCCTGGTACTCTGATTTGGGCAGATATCCGCGTTCGTAGCCCAGAATCAGCGCCATCATAGTGAGCATAGTGACCTGGCCGGTAAATGCTTTTGTCGAAGCTACACCTATTTCGGGCCCGACGTGAATATAGGAGCCACTGTGAGTCAGGCGTGCGATGGATGAGCCTACTACGTTCACAATGCCGTAGGTAAGCGCTCCGCGCTCCCTGGCAAGTTCAAGGGCGGCAAAGGTATCGGCGGTTTCGCCGGATTGAGATATTGCCAGTACCACATCCTGCTCTCTGACTACCGGATTCCGGTATCTGAATTCAGAGGCATATTCCACTTCAACCGGCAGTCGTGCGAGATCTTCGAACAGATATTCGGCGATCATACCGGCGTGCCATGAGGTTCCACAGCCCAGAATAATCATCCGCTGGGCGTTGAGCATGCGTTTGAGGTGCTCCTCCATACCGCCTAGGCGGACCCATCCTTCGTCAGCGTTCATGCGTCCGCGCATGCACTCGGCTATGGTGACGGGCTGTTCAAAAATCTCTTTCAGCATGAAGTAGTCGTAACCACCCTTTTCGAGTTGTTCGATTTCCAGTTCGACCGAGTGTACGGTATGCGAGCTGGTTTCATTCATGAGATTTTTGATGACAAGTCCGTCTTCCATTGTTATAGTTGCCACCTCTTCATCATTGAGATAGACCACATTTTTGGTGTGCTCGACGATGGGGGTTGCGTCAGAGGCCACCAGAAACTCCTTTTTACCGATCCCGATGAGGAGTGGAGAGCTTTTTCTTGCGGCGACCAGTTTTCCTGGTTCATTTCTGTCCATCACTACGATGGCGTAAGCGCCGTGCACCTTTGTGAGTGCCTTTCTTACGGCGTCTTCCAGCGGCAGGTTGTCGGTCTTCTGGATTTCCTCGATGAGGTGTACGAGTACTTCCGTGTCTGTTTCACTGGAAAAGACGTGTCCGTTGGTCTTTTGCAGGGCACTTTTTATCACCGCATAATTTTCGATGATACCGTTATGAACGAGCAGCAGGCGTCCTTCATTTCCTGAATGCGGGTGGGCGTTGATGTCGTCCGGTTTCCCGTGAGTAGCCCAGCGGGTATGTCCCATACCAACGTGTCCGTTTGTATCCTTGCCTTCGGTGAAGGCTACCAGGTCGGCAACTTTACCCTTTTTTTTGTAGAGATTTACACCTCTTTCATTCTGAAGTGCCACACCGGCGCTGTCATACCCCCGGTATTCGAGTCGGGAAAGACCCTTGATCAGGATCGGGTAGGCTTTTTTTTGCCCTATATAGGCGACTATTCCACACATGACGAGTTGTTATTTGATTATCGGATAATGGTGTATTTCAGTTCGATTTTTGCCGGAAAAAGTGAACTTTTGGGTCCATAGAACCAGGTGCGTTTTGCAGAGCGGGTTCTTGGATAGACGTTGACAAAGACCGTGCGGTTTCTGACATCCGGGTTGGCATCGTCGTCAACGACAGACTGGAACTTGTCGCTCAGGGTGAGTCGGTAACGGGTTTTCGTCGTGTTGCCCAGAATTTCTTTTTCCGGGAAACCGCCGAATGCTGCCAGGCTTCCGGTGCCGGTGGAACCGAGTGCGTAGAGCACATCATTGGTGAAAACAGTAGCGGTATCTCCCCTGGGTTCGGTCAGGATGAGCTGATCTGCCGGTTTGAGCCAGGGGTCATCTTCGCCGGCGGTCAGCACCAGCTGAGCCTTGTTAACAGCAATATTGTCGAGATTGTTTGCGTACGGGAATACGACACGAAGTCTCAGTCCATCCATTCCATGTACGTACAATTTGTCTTCGAGTTGCTGGCCAATACGCGGATTAATCTCTGAACCGGAGTAATCGTTGTTGAAGTGCGTAAACTTGTTGGTATTTCTGAAGAAGAAGTCGAAACGTTTGGAGGTGGTATCGCTTTTCTGGGTGTAGTACATACTGATCCGGCTCAGTTTGGTGTCATTCAGGTCGAATGCAAGCATGGCTCCCGGCGTACCTGATGAGTTACACACAATTTTCAGGCCCCTGATAAAATCATATACGGCCGTATCTGCGAGCCAGGTAGCCGAGTCAATATTCATCAGTGCGCGGCCGAAATCGTCGTTCAGTCTCACGCGAAGGAACTCTCCCCTGACACCATCGAACAGGCTGTCAACACGCTGGGGACGGGGGTAGAAGTTGTCGAGACGGCCAACTTCTTCACTTGCGGGTATTTCCGAGGTGGAGAAATAGCTGTTTCCGAACTTGAGTGCCTGATCGAGGCGATACACGCGCAGGTTCTGGGGTTGCAGGGTGTCGCCGTATATACCTCCGGGAGAATAATTCAGATACAGGACGAGACTGTCAAAGGCGATTTTGGTAGTATCGAATTGAGGATTAAGTGACTGTGCCTGAAAGAGCGTATAGATTTCGGCGCTGTACTGACCGAAAACGGGGTCATTTATTTCTCCGCACAGGAAATGATTCAGCGCACCCGACCGGTCATTTGTCTGAATACTGTCTTCCCGTTCCAGGAAGCACTGTACGGTGATGGTGTCTGTGAATTCCAGATCTGCAAAGGAATCACCCAGAAGTTCTGCGCCAAAAGGCGTGGGTTTCTTGCAGGCAGAGATTAACAGCGCAAGGATGGCGAAGGAAAATCCTGCCAGAACAGTGAATCGCTTGGTCATAAATGTAGCAGAGTTATACGTCCTTGTACATAACGGTATTCGGACGGATTTCGTTGGGTCGCCTCCGGATTAACGCTGTAACTCGGTCTGAGTCAGGTTCCGGAAGAATTCAAGATAAGTTGGCAACGCATCTTCGATGGGGGTATATGGAAGAACTGGCTTGGGGCCGGAAACCGACAGGTAATCCTGCGTGGTATCAAGCGATTCGCTCCCCAGCGTAACTGCATCGGCAAAGTGAGAGGCACCTTTGTGCATGGAGACACCTTCTCCATCGCGATACGGCTCCAGATCTTTTTTTGAAAGATTATTGATAGCGGCCTTCTGAAAGAAACGGTCTCCGCCCTCTTTTTCGTGTGGAGAATCGTAGGCTCCATAAACTATGTGTGCGTTTATGAAAATTGGCTCCGTCTTGTAAGTCGTTCGCAGATATAGTGGAATCAGACTCGTCATCCAGCCGTGGCAGAACACGATATCGGGTGCCCAGCCGAATTTCTTCACCGTTTCAATGGCGCCCTTGCAGAAAAAGGTCATTCGCTCTGCATTATCTTCGAACGGTTTTCCGTTTTCATCTTCAAACACCTGTTTGCGCTTGAAGAATTCCTCATTGTCGAGGAAATAGACCTGCAGACGTGAGTTGGGCAGCGAAGCCACCTTGATGAGCAGCGGATAATCATCGTCATCCACGATAATATTCATACCACTCAGACGGACCACCTCATGGAGCCGGTGCCTGCGTTCGTTGACAACGCCGTAACGGGGCATCAGAATCCTTAATTCATAACCGTTATCCTGTAAAAATTTGGGTAACTTGCCTACGAGCGCCGAAATGTCATTGCCTTCGGTGTAGGGCTCCATCTCCTGCGTAATAAGGAGCAATCGCTTCTTTTCCATGTATCAGATAACCAGACTTGAATTGGTTGTAGATTTCCAACTGCAAAAGTATAAAAAAAATGGGGTCTGTTTTGCGCCCTGCCAGGCATAAAAAATATGTTTTTTTCAAAAATAAGGCACCAAATGTTTAATTCCGGCACTTTAACGCCGTATAACCTCTTATTACAGTCTTTTCAGACTGTTTAAAATAACTGTTTGGTAACAAAAAAGACAGTAAAAACGGGCAAATTGGCGCCCCGGGATTCCTGGTTTTTATCCGTTTCCGTCTTTTTACAGTCGGCCATATTCCCTGAAATCTTGTGGCTGGCTGATTGGGATGGTTCTCTTTTACGATTCAGGCTGCTGAAAATACAGGATCAGTTTTCTGTTTCCTTTCGCGCAAGTATGCGGAATGTACAGTCAAATTCATTTTTCTCATCGGCGGGCCGCTTTTCGCACCAGGTTTCATTCCATTCATCCGGATTTATTTCCGGGAAATGTACATCACCTTCGGGTGCTGTTTCCACGGTAGTCAGGTAGAGTTTATCCCACAGTTCCATGCTGTCGCGATAAATCTGGCCGCCACCGATGATGAAGGCTTCTGTTTCTTCGTTATCGAAAGCCATGCCCAGCGCCTCCTCCACGGAGTGGGCAATCAGGACGCCCTCGGCACTGAAAAATGGATCTCTGGTGATCACGATATTGGTTCTTTTGGGCAGTGGCCGGCCAATACTGTGAAAGCTGTTGCGCCCCATGATGACATGATGCCCAAGTGTTGTCTTTTTAAACCAGGCCAGATCGGCGGGCAGGTACCACGGAATCTGTCCGTCAGCACCTATTACGCCGTTTTTCGCAACGGCAACTATGGCGGATACGATCATGTTTACAGTCTTTTCAGTATTTCACGGATGATGAGTCTGAGCCTGGGTTCGGCTTCGCTTGCTACGGCGATCACGTCTTCCAGAGAGGTTACTTTTATCACGGAGGGCGGAAACGAGACGTTGCTTACCATGGAAAGCATCATCACTGGTATGGCGAGGTGTTTTGCTGCGAGGGCTTCAGGCACCGACGACATGCCGGTGCAGTCGCTGCCAAGTTTGCGAAGCATTTCGTATTCGGCGGGTGTTTCCAGGTTTGGGCCGGCGAGTGCGGAATAAACGCCCTCAAAAAGCCGTATCTGGTGTTCCCGGGCTATCTCAACAGCCATTCTCCGGAGTTCGGGGTCGTATGTGTTGGTCAGGTCAGGAAAACGGGGGCCTACCCTGTCGTCGTTCGGACCCCGAAGCGGGTTCTCGGGAAGCAGATTGATGTGGTCGCGTACCAATACGATATCACCTCCTTTCAGATGCGGATTTATGCCGCCGGATGCATTGGTCAGAATCAGTCGCTCTGCTCCCAGAAATTTCATCACACGCACGGGGAATACCACCTGCTGCATACTCCAGCCCTCGTACCAGTGGAAGCGACCTGCCATGACCACTACCGGATGACCTTCCAGTGTGCCAAACACCAGTTTTCCTTTGTGGCTCTCTACGGTACTGCGGGCGAAATGCGGAATATCAGCGTAATCTACCTCTGCAGTAACCTGTATTTCGTCAGTCAGGTTTCCCAGACCGGTACCGAGTATGATGCCTGTTCGCGGCCGGAAATCGGTGTGCGTTCTGATGTACGCTATGGCTTCCTGTATTTGCTCGTACAAGTTCATTCCTGATTGATTATTTGAGCCATTTATCGAGCCAGCTGTAGAATTCGCGCTGCCAGAGGAGGCTGTTCTGCGGTTTGCTCATCCAGTGGCCTTCGTCCGGGAAGCTGAGAAATCTGGAAGGAACGCCGCGCAGTTGTGCTGCCTGAAATGCCTGCATGCCTTCTCCGAAGGGAACCCGGAAGTCGAGTTCGTTATGGATGACTAGTATGGGGGTATCCCAGTTTTGCACAAAGCGGTGCGGACTGTCATTCAGGTACATTTTGGGCACAGGTTTCTGCCAGTAGGCCCCTTCGAAGTCATAATTCGGGAACCATACTTCTTCGGTTGTACCGTAGAAACTTTCAAGATTGAAGAGTCCGCAATGAGAAATGAATGCCTTGAAGCGTTTGTTGTGATTGCCGGCGAGCCAGTAAACGGCATAACCGCCGAAGCTGGCGCCCACGGCGCCCATCCGGCCAGCGTCAATAAATGGCTCTTTGGCCGCGGCATCGGTTGCCGACAGGTAGTCTTTCATGGCATCGCCCCATTTGCCGGTAATGGCATCGTTCCAGTCCTGGCCGCTGCCGGGCATACCGCGCCTGCAGGGAGCCACCACTACATAGCCCCGCGAGGCCATCAGGGTGAAGTTCCAGCGGAACGAGAAGAACTGGCTCAGGGCCGATTGTGGGCCTCCCTGCGCATATACCAGTGCTGGATATTTCTTTGCCGGATTGAAATCCGGTGGCAGTACGAGCCATACGTTCATGTCCTTTCCGTCGAAGGTCCTGACCGTGCGGCGTTCTACTTTGGGCAGGGCGAGTTTACCCCAAATCTCTTCCGTGCAGAAGGAAAGGCGTCGCGCAGCGCCGGTTCTTACGTTCACTGCATATACTTCTGGCGGGTTGGTCATGGATGTCCGGGTAGTTACCAGGTCTGTTCCGGTACCTTTCAGGGCGGTATAGTCGTGCACGCCATCGGTTATACGGCGTATTTTTCTGTCGGCGAGCGTTATCTGATAAACCTGATAAGTAAAGTTTTCGCTGCTCAGGAAATAGATGGTCTTGCTATCGGCCGACCACACCGGATTGTTCATTTCGTACGTCCAGCCGGCGGAGAGCTCCTGTCTTTGCTGTGTCTGTATGTCGAGCATCATCAGTCGCGGGCGGTCAGCTTCATAACCGGCGCGTTCGAGACTTGTCCAGAGCAGGTATCGGCCGTCGGGCGACCACACGGGGTCGCGGTCGTAGCCCACGAGATCGGCGGTAAAGTTCAGTGTTTTGCCGGATGCGATTTCGTAGGCATACAGGTCGCTGTTGGTACTTTTTGCTTCGGCCGTTCCGTTGAGTTTCCTGCAGGTATAAACGATCCAGCGGGAGTCGGGACTCCAGGATATCTGTTCCATGCCGCCATCGGGTGTGAGCGGGGAGTCGAAGCGCTCGTTGCCCTGGATATTGACCGGTTCGGAAGAAAACCTTCCATTATTATAGTCAACGAGGAAAACATTGCTGTATGCGTAATCGTGCCAGCTTTTCCAGTGCCGGTAGAAGAGCCCGTCAGAGGCTCTGCCGGATGACTTGGGCAAATCCGGATTTTCCTCCTGCAGCGTCTTGTCGAGTTTCACATCCTGCGCAAACAGCACGTGTTTCCCGTTGGGGGAGTAATGAAATCCGTTGATTTCCAGATCGCTCACCTTGATGGCTTCTCCGGGCCCTTCGATGTTAATTTCGTGCAGTTTCCCGTCGCGCAGAAAACCGATTTTTTTTCCTTCCGGGTGAAATTCGGCGTCGAAACTGCTTTTTTCAGGATCGGTGAGCAGCCTTGTTTCGCCGGATGGCACATTGACCAGGTAGAGCGCCCGGGAGCTTTTGTTGGAGGACATATCATATTTCACCGCCCCGTAAACGGCGGTTTTCCCGTCGGGGGACACGGCATCGAGGCCTACCCTTCCTGTTTTCCAGAGAAGTTCGGGAGAGAGCAATTGATTCTGAGCGTCCAGGGAAGACATGTTCAGGGACAGTAATAACAGAAAGAAAGAAAAATTTCTCATTGAAAAAAAATTTGGCGCAGGGCGAAGGTACGACAGTGTCGCGCACGAAAAGAGCTCTATTTTAGCGCCGCGGGAATAACCCGCTCAAAATCATTATCAAACGCGATTTCCATTGAAAATATTCATCCCGGAACTGATTGGTTCCTTTCTGCTCACACTTTGTTTTTCACTTTCCGTCGGATACTCGGAAGTATTGCGCATCACTCCGCTGGCTTACGGCTCGATGATGATGGCCCTGATGTACATGACGGGTCGTTCTTCGGGCTTTTTCAATCCGGGCATTACCCTGGCCGCTGCAATGTGCGGGAGGGCAGAACGGAACGATGCGATTACCGGGATAACTGCCCAGGTGTTTGGGACACTTGTTGCTGCGGCACTGGCAGCTTTCATGCGTGAGAGTGGCGGGGAGACGGTAGTGGCCATGCACGGCAATAATAATCCGTTTGGGGCCTTGCTTGCCGAGTTTTTTGGGTCTTTTGCCCTGATTTACGTATTTCTGGGTGCTACGTCAGGGGAAAATCGTTCTTTCGCCGGTCTGGCGGCCGGTTTTTGCCTGATAGCCTGCGGTTTCGGGCCGGGCGCCCTTGGTGGCGGAGTTTTCAATCCGGCAGTAGCGTTGGGGGCCGGACTGACGGAGGTACTCGATCTGAATGATTTGTGGGTATATCTGGCCGGCGATTTTGGCGGAGCTGCGGCTGGCGCTACCGTATTTACATTGATGAATCGGGAGATGGCGCAGCATCGCTGACCGACAGATATCGCTCCTTCAGGAGCTCGAGGTGGTGCAGGTGGTGGCCGATGATGATATAGAAACAGGCCCTTGCCGACACTTTGAAATTACCCGCCGTTCCGGCATGCTGTGATTGTTCTTCGGAGCACTGGCTAATCAGGTGGATGGTATTTTCGCGCACGATTTTCCATTCTTTCATCAGATCCTTTACCGTTCTGCCGGAAACATCGGCGTATTCCATCCAGAAGTCCTGGTTAAACCCCGGGAGGGCGGCCCGGTCGTTGCGCATGAACCACAGCGCCCTGTGGGCGAATACCCGTTCAGTATCGGTAAGGTGGATGAGGACCTGTTTGATATTCCATTTTCCTTCTGCGTAAGCATAACTGCCCATTTCTTCCGGCAGATCCGAGAGCAGCTGAGCTGTTTCCCTGAAAGTCTTTCTGAGCAGGCCTGCTGCTGATCCTTTGGCTGGAAGAGCCTTTATGTAGGTGGCGTGAAATGGGGAATATTCATCTTTTTTAGGTCTGCGCATAACTGATGTCTGTTTGGAATTATCTGTTACTTTTGCACAAATATCATACTTTCACCAGAAAACAGGAAGTTTTGTCCAGTACATTATATCTGATTCCCACACCAGTAGCCGAAGATGCAACTGAAACAATTCCCCTGTATGTAACTGAAATTGTGCGGCGGCTCGATGTGTTCATGGTGGAGAGGGCGAAAACGGCCCGTCATTTTGTCAAATCTGCAGGGCCGCTGAAGCCACTGCAGGAAATGACATTTGTTGAAATTGAGAGCCGTGACTTTCCGGATGAAGCTGCCCGTGTATTCCGGGAGGCGGTGGATGCAGGGAAAGACATCGGGCTTTTATCAGAGGCCGGGTGCCCCGGTGTGGCAGATCCGGGTGCTTCGATCGTTGCTCTGGCACACCAGTCGGGTGTGCGCGTGAAGCCGCTGGCAGGGCCTTCTTCCATATTGCTTGCGCTGATGGCATCGGGTATGAACGGACAACAGTTTTCATTCCACGGTTATTTGTCGCCGAAAAGACCCGAGCTGGCCCGGGACCTGAGGAAACTGGAGGGGCAGGCGCAGCAGCATGGCAGCACCCATTTGTTCATAGAAACCCCCTATCGCTCGCAGATGGTACTGGAAGTGGCACTGGAATGCCTTCATTCCGAAACCCTTTTCGGAGTCGCACAGGATATCACAGGGCAGTCGGAGATGATACGATCGTTGCCGGTGAGGGAGTGGAAAAAAATGACAGAACTGAAACTGGGCAAGCTGCCGGCCATATTTATGGTGGGCAAGCCGGTGCAGGTGAAGAAAGGTTGACTTCATCAATTGCCTTCATCCCCTTCCGTATCGCAGTGATAGTGCTCTTTGGGCCCCCGGGGGCGTTCGCCGCCTTCGCCGCCTTTCTTTTCTGCCTGCATTTTTTGTATGATGCGGGCACGCTCGCGCTGCACTTCATCCTGCAAACGGGTATCCTGTTCGCGGTCGAAGTAAAGCGTACCATCAACCCAGGTTTTGTCGGCGCTGGCGTAGATGGAGAGTGGATTGTCGTTCCAGAGTACCAGATCGGCGTCTTTACCTGCCTTGACACTTCCGGTTCGGTCATCCACGTGCATGAGTTTGGCAGGGTTGATGGTTACCATTTTCCAGGCATCTTCCTGACTCATTCCTGCATACATGACTGATTTGGCGGCTTCCTGATTCAGACGACGGGCCATTTCGGCGTCGTCGGAGTTGATAGCGACCACCACACCCTGATCGGCCATGATCCTGGCATTTTGCGGGATAGCTTCATAGACCTCATATTTGTATGCCCACCAGTCGGAGAACGAACTGCCTCCAGCCCCGTGTTTTGCCATTTTGTCGGCTACTTTGTAGCCTTCGAGGATGTGGGTAAACGTATTGAGGCGGAATCCGAACCTCTCGGCCACGCGCATCATCATGGTAATCTCTGACTGTACGTAGCTGTGGCAGGTGATAAATCGTTTGCTTTCAATAATTTCGAGCAGTGCTTCCAGTTCAAGGTCTTTACGGAAGGGTTTTCCGGAGCGCTTGAGTTTTCCGTACTCCTGTGCGCGGGTGAAATAGTCATCGAAGGTTTCCTCTACGCCCATTCGGGTTTGAGGGAAGCGGGTGCTGTTGGGCGAGCTGCTCTGTTTCACGTTTTCACCGAGCGCAAACTTGATGAATCCCGGCCAGTTCTGAAACTTCATTTCTTCTGGTGTGAGACCCCAGCGGAGTTTGATGAGTTGCGTCTGACCGCCGATCGGGTTGGCAGAGCCGTGCAGGAGGTGGCTGCTTGTGACGCCCCCGGCGAGTTGCCGGTAAATATCAATATCTTCGGAGTCCACCACATCGCCAATGCGCACTTCGGAAGTACTTTCCTGGGTTCCTTCATTCACATTCCGGGTAATGGCGATGTGTGAGTGCTCGTCAATAATACCGGCTGTGAGGTGTTTCCCAGTACCGTCAATTACGGTAGCGTTATCCTGAACGGGCAGTCGGCGGCCGATGCGCTGGATTTTTCCGTTTGATACCAGCACGTCCGTACCGGGCAGGATACCGTCTTTTTCGCCTGTCCAAACTGTTGCATTTCTGATCAGTACCGTTTGTGCCTGCGGTTTTTCCTTCCAGCCGAAAGCCGTGAAAGGGTATGTGACTGCTCCGATTTCGGGAGGTGTCACCGGATTCTGTTTGGCCGGCTGCTTTTCGCGTTCACCGCCCGGGCCTTTGGTCTGGGTAGCATTCCAGTTAATCCAGGTTCCGTCGGGCAGTGTTCCGGTTCCCGACCACCCACTGGATACAGGCGCTCCTGACAGGGCTACCGTTCCTTTTTTGAGCGTATCGGGCTGGAAAGTGAGCGTGACGAGTCCGCCGGGTGAGAAAGAGAAGGTGGCCTTGAGTTTCAGGCTGTCGGGGGTCATCAGTTGCGCTTCCGGCGCATCGGGTTTGCCTTTCAGCGTGAACGTGTAGCTTTTATCGCCCGCTTTCAGGTCATAGGTACCCATTTTTTCGCGGGGCATTGATTTTTCGACCGTGACATCATAGCTGGCGCCGTTACACCAGTTCTGGAGAATTTTGGTTTCTGCCTTGAAGACATTACCGTTTGTAACGATAAAATTGGCTGTTTTTCCGGGCTCAAGGCTTCCGAGTGTGTTGTATGCGCCTGCGAGCGTGGCCGGTGTGAAGGTGAGTGCTTTCAGGGCATTTTCTTCTGTAAGGCCGTATTCTATCGTTTTGCGGACATTTTCGAGGAATTTTGATTTTTCCTTGAGCCCGTTGGAGGTGAGAGCAAAAGTGATACCGGCAGTTTGCAGCATTCCGGCGTTGGCTGGCGCCATTTCCCAGTGCTTCAGTTCGGCCAGCGACACGTTGAGCGCATCGTAGGGGTCGCGTACATCGTATCCTTCCGGAAAATTAACCGGAACAATGAGCGGATAACCGGTTTTGGCTATATCGTTCAGGCGCTGGTATTCATCGCCCGACGTTTTGACTATATACTTCATTCCGAACTCCTCACCGATGCGGTTGATACGGAAAATATCCAGTTTTTCGCCGGCTTCAAACACCTGTGGGAGGCTTTGCACCGCATTCCAGGCGTCGAGCGACAGATTTTTTTCCGTTTTATATCCTTCCGATTTGTACCACTGCCCGTCCATGTACGTCTGGCGAATCAGGGCGATGAGTCCCATGAGCGAACTCGGATAGGGATTTCGGCTGGAGCCTTTTTTCAGTGAAAGAAAATGAGCGACCCTGTCGCTGACGATCATTTCGTGTTCACGTTCATTGCCGAGCAGCACGAGAGCGCCAGTACCTCTGGAGATGCCATCGGAGCGGTGAGTCAGTACAGCGCCGAAGCCCTGTTTGCGCCATTCTTCCGAAGCTTTGGTATCGTTGGTAAAGAGCGCTACAGCGTCGAACTCCGGTCTGAGCGCTTCATTCCAGCTGTATGCGGCGCCTTTGGGTTCTGCAGGTGTGGTGGGCTGAGCCTGTTGCTGCTGACCGAAGCGACCGCCCTGAGCGGGCGGCGGCGGGGCAGGCAGTCCGTAATCGGTGGCGTACAAATCAATAAAAGAGGGATAAATTGTCTTCCCTGAGCAGTCGTATTTTACGGCGTCAGCCGGGACGGTTACATTCGCGCCTGCGGCTATCACCTTTCCATCGCGGACCAGGAGCGTTGCGCCTTCCGTTTTTGTCTTGTAATCGGTGAAAATGGTGGCATTGGTAAATGCGTAGAGGCCGGGCCGTTTGTCGGAAGGGGCGGCAACCGGGTACGTTTGCTGTGAAAAACAGGTGTTTGTCAGAACAAGCGCGGCAAAGGCGAGTAACAGAAAGTTTTTCTTCATGAAAACAAAGGTATCCGGCAAATATCGGATAATTCTGAAATATCGGATAATCTGTTGGCGGATACATACATTTGTACTTCAGGAAACTGGCTCGTAAACCTCTTTGTTACCATGAAACCTTTTATCAAGCCCATTCTCCGGCTGTTAATTTTTCTCCATATTTTATTTGCAGTACCATTCAGCGCAGCAGCACAGCAACCTGAACCACCCCGTATTGGCTTGTCGCTGAGTGGCGGCGGCGCCAAAGGAATTGCCCACATAGGCATCCTGAAGTCACTGGATTCGGCCGGGCTGAAAATTGACTGTATATCCGGAACGAGCATGGGCAGTGTCATGGGCGCTCTGTATGCTCTGGGATATTCGGGCAATGAAATTGAACAGATTGTCAGGAAGCTGGACTGGAACGAGTTGCTCACCAATCAGGTTACTCTGCGGGCACTCGCAATGGAGGAAAAAGAAGAGTACGGGAGATACGCAGTTGAGATACCGTTCAAAGATCGTCGTTTTCAGGTGCCCACAGGCGCCCTTGAATCGCAGGAGCTTTGGCTGCAACTATCGGAATTGTTTTTCCCGGCCTACCGGTCCAAATCTTTTTCCGATTTCAGCATCCCTTTCAGGTGCGTTGCCACTGATCTTGAAACAGCTGCCGCGGTGGTCGTAGACAGTGGTGAAATAACAACTGCAATCAGGGCCAGTATTGCTATTCCCGGGGTTTTCACGCCGGTGGACTACAAGGGGATGCGGTTGGTAGATGGCGGTATAGTGAGAAACCTGCCCGTTTCGGAGGTTCGGGAGATGGGCGCCG
The DNA here is from genome assembly GCA_039804245.1 of Bacteroidota bacterium. Taxonomy (GTDB): domain Bacteria; phylum Bacteroidota; class Bacteroidia; order Chitinophagales; family Saprospiraceae; genus M3007. Next base: position 5,784 of record JBDLWO010000156.1, on the reverse strand, counting down.
ATTATGTTATCGCCTCGAATGTTTCGCACGGACTGAAGCCGCATCAGCAGCTGAATAATGCCATTCAGGTATTGATGCAGATAGCTTTTTTCAAGGATGGAGAAGATAACAAACGTCAAATCAATCTGAGTAACTTTTACATCAGTCAGCCACTCGACGGATACTCATCGGGGAGTTTTGACAAGTCGGAGGAAATACTTGACGCAGGAATTAAGGCAGGAAACCAGTATTATCCGGCATTTAAACATTTGGCGGATTCCCTGTCCGCAATTTACGGTCAGCGTTATTTTCGTCCTCCGGTTTCCGTCCGAAAAGATTCTGTACTGCTGGTTTCCTGTCAGGCAGAGGGTTTGTCATCGGTTTCACAATCATCTTTCCGTCACTTTATTCGTTTTCAGGGCGGGAAATACTACTCGCCGCAGCAATTGTCGGATATGGTTCGGCTTGCCTACGGAACAAGGAACTTCCGCTACATACGTTACAGGCTGGAACCGACAGACATTGTTGGTTACCGTGCAGTTTTTGAAACTGAGGAAAACCCTGCCATCAACTGCAAACTGGGGATGCATTACAATACCTTCTCCGGGGTAAGTCTGATTGCCAATGCAACGGCCAGAAATTATGTTCTTCCAGCCTCGAGAACGCTATTCACGCTGAACATCGGTGAAAATATGCGTGCCCGGGCAGAGCATCTGCAGTATCTCGGCAGCAGGAACAGCCTGATGCTGATTCCCAATATTCAGTACGAGTCATTCCGGATCAGCACGTATGAGCAATACAGGAAGGACGGACAGTTTCGTTCTGATTATTTCAAGTGGGATTTGAAGTTGCAATCTGCGGGCAGTCTGCGGCAGTCTTTTGGCGCAGGGAGTCGCCTCGAAACAGTCGGTTATTCACCCCTTATTCAATCTGATATTGACATCAGGGGTTCGGGCTCCGGCCTCACATCCTATCTGTTTTATCAGTTGAACACGCTGGATAATCCCGTTTATCCGAAAACAGGCGCCCGTTTAGATGCCGAGGTGGGCTATGTCATGCCCCGCGACTACGACTACACGCTTTGGGCTGGTGATTCCAATGTGAGCTTTTCTGAGTTCAGCGGGCTCAGTCAGCGGAACTACTACCGTATTTTTATGAACTACGAGTACTTCGAAACTGTAAATCCCCGATATACATTCTCGGCGCTCGTACAGGCTGGTATCAATTCCGATGCGGATCAGAATATGTACAGCGCCTTTTCAATTGGCGGACTGAACCGGCTGTACAGGAACCAGATTGTTTTCTCCGGACTTGAGAACAACACGATTTTCACGCACAGCGTAATTTCGGCGCAGACAGGGATACACCGCAGGCTGGGTAACAACCTGTATCTGATACCCAGGGCCAACGTGGCAATATGTGATTTTGTCAGAAGCAATACCCGTGATTTCCGGAGAAAATTTCTGAGCGGCTACTCGCTTACACTGGCCTACAACAGTATTCTCGGTCCGGTAGAACTGAGTGCCATGTACAGCGACCAGTCGAAAACGCTTCATACGTATGTTACGCTCGGACTGGCATTTTAGGCGCCCTCAACATAGTCTTCCAGGTAAGAAAAAGCGGAAGTGAGGTGTCCGGATTCTGTTATTTGGCCTCTTCTGATAACCGGGCTGTTATCACCCTGTATCAGTGCCTCCAGAATATTATCCAGCAACTGCTGCCCGAAAAAAGCCGATGCATCGCGTGGAAGTTCGGATGGCAGGTTGTCAATAGCCATTACGTCAATGGAGTCGGGCGTATGGGGCGTTGTTTCCTGTCCGGAGGAACGGCTGAAGCCATAAACCGGATCGGCGATTTTGCCTGGTCTGAGGGTACACGGCACCGAGGAATCGGGCACAATATCGCAGGTAATATCACCAATGACGCGGATGCGAAAGTCATCCAGCGCGGTTTCTGCAGCCGAGAAAAATGCCGGAGCTTTCTGGTCGTAGTAGATTCCGTTGATGAAGATATCCGCTTTTCTGTAAAAAGGTGCGAATTTGCTGCGGTATTCATTGCCGTGGGCGTAGAAGTGGGATTTGTCGAATGGCGCTCCGTCTTTTCTTTCGGCGTAATCGGCAGCGTGGATTTGCGTGAAGACAGCCTCGCTGAAATACTGCTCAAGAAAAGCTGCCGGGCTTACCTGACGTATGCCCATATCGAGGAGGTTTTTTACTGCGCCAGAAGACACCCTTCCTCCACCGGTGAGTACGATGCGCAGCGGTGGCAGATGCAGCGATTTGTATGCTTCGAGAGCTTCGGCATAGTCGTGGCACTCATGCAGTCGCGGCAGACTGAAATCGCCTGTCCGGCGCCCCCAGGTCCAGAGCGCATTGTGTGCGCCCACGATACCTGCGTAAAAGCCGAACGCGATGAGTCGGGCGCCCTTTTCGTCGGTGAGCACTTCATAATCTATCAGAGAGATACCCTTTTCAAGAATTGCCTGGAGCAACCTCCTGTTATAGGGCTGTTTTTTGATAGTATGCGAGAAAAAAAGATATGTTTTTCCCGGAATGAGCATGTCAACAGGCACCTCTTTGACGCCCAGCAGGATATCGCAGTCGCTGAGATCCTCCTGTAACGGGATACCGAGTGCTGCATATTGTTCGTCGGGAAAACACCGTACTGGCGAGGGCTGAACAGCAACCGACAGGTTAAAAATGTCTCGTGCTTTGGCACATTGCTCCGGAGTGAGCGGTACTCTTTTGTCGGGTGGTACTTTCCCTTCACGGATTATTCCAATCTTGATCATTATTGTGGTGGGCTTAAAAATAAGGGGCAGCAAAGGTAGTGCTTCAAATCACCTTTGCGTTTATGAAAAAATAGGGAACTTTGCACCGAACTTTAAAACTTCGACAATCTGTATATGAAAGAACTGAAAAAATACCTCGACGATAACAGGCAGCGTTTTCTCGATGAGTTGCTTGAACTGCTGCGCATCCCGTCGGTGAGTGCCGACCCGAAGTACGCTCCCGATGTGCGCCGGACGGCCGAGGCCATCAGCCGTCATCTGACTGCCGTTGGTGTTGACAACGTTGAAATCTGTGAAACAGCAGGGCACCCCATCGTTTACGGGGAGAAAATGATCAATCCCAAGGCTCCTACGGTGCTTGTTTACGGTCACTACGACGTTCAGCCTGCCGATCCGCTGGATCTTTGGGACAGTCCTCCTTTCGAACCGGTGATCAAAAAAACGAAGCTGCATCCGGAAGGGGCCATCTTTGCGCGTGGCGCCTGCGACGACAAGGGGCAGGTATTTATGCACGTGAAGGCTTTCGAGATGATGCTGAAAACCGACAACCTTCCCTGCAATGTCAAGTTTATGATTGAGGGAGAAGAGGAAGTCGGGTCTAAAAACCTGGAAAAATTTTGTCACGAAAACAAGAAAAAGCTCGAGTGTGATGTGGTGCTGATATCCGATACCAGTATCATTGATAACGAGACACCCAGTCTGACCGTGGGTCTGCGGGGCTTGTGCTACATGGAAGTGGAGGTAACCGGCCCGAACAAGGACCTTCATTCCGGCGTGTATGGCGGTGCGGTGGCCAATCCTGTAAACGTACTTTGCTCGATGATCGCCTCCCTGCACGACGAAAAGCGTCGCGTGACCGTAAAGGGTTTCTACGACGATGTGGAAAAAGTGAGTGCCAAGGAGCGCAAGATGATGAACGAGGCACCCTACGATGAGAAACAGTACATGAAAGACCTGAATGTTTCGGAATTGATGGGAGAGAAGGGATATAGCACGATCGAGCGTACCGGTATCCGTCCCACCCTTGATGTGAACGGCATCTGGGGTGGTTACATTGGAGAGGGCGCCAAAACGGTGCTGCCGTCGAAGGCTTATGCCAAGATATCCATGCGTCTGGTTCCCAATCAGGATCCGGCCAAAATTGAAAAACTTTTCCAGAAGCACTTTGAGGGACTTGCTCCGAAGTCTGTCAAGGTGAAAGTAAGCGCGCATCATGGTGGCTACCCGGTGGTAGTTCCCACCAACTCCGTGGAGTACAAAGCTTCCGAAAAAGCGATGGAGCAGGCCTTTGGCAAGAAGCCACTCCCCCAGCGCGGCGGTGGCAGTATTCCGATTGTTGCCATGTTCGATCAGGTGCTGAAGGCCAAATCGGTACTGATGGGCTTCGGTCTCGATTCTGACGACATACACTCTCCGAACGAGCACTACGGGTTGTTCAATTACTACAAGGGAATTGAAACAATTCCGTACTTCTACAAGTACTATGCAGAGATGAAAAAATAGGCTTGGTGTGATTCCCGCCAATGAAGCCGCGCCTGTCCCCTGTTGTGGGTGGGTGCGGCTTTTTTTGTTGGGATATCGCGTTTTTCCCACGGCTGAAGCCGTGGGCTGACGGCTGCGGCTGCCGCTTCGCGGCTGCTGTTTGTGAGGAGGTGATACGCCTGGTTATGCGGTGTGTTTATGCCTTTAGCCAGTATCCCGCGCCTGGCGCTGGTGGTTTGCCTGGGTTTTCCTGGCGCGTTTCCCACGGCTGAAGCCGTGGGTTAAGGCTTCGGCTGGCGCTGTGTGTGTTTCCGGGCTCTTTTGGTGGTTTTCTCGCGCCTGGCGTTGGTGGTTTGTCTGGCATTTGTTGGCGCGTTTCCCACGGTTGAAGCCGTGGGTTAAGGCTTCGGCTGGCGCTGTGTGTGTGCTGTTTGTGGTTTTGTTGCTGGGCCTTTGTCCGGGTTCCCGCGCCTGTCGTATGTGGTTTGCCTGGGTTTTCCTGGCGCGTTTCCCACGGCTGAAGCCGTGGGTTAAGGCTACGGCTGGCGCTGTGTAGGTGCTGTTTTCGAGGGGGGCTACCGGTTGTTCCGTGTGTGCATGCCTTTCGTCCGGCGCGCAAAACGATGCCGGAGGCTGCGAATCCCGCATGCTCCACACTCCCACACTGGTCGAGGGGTTTCACCCCCCGCTGATGTATTTCGCCCTTTCAGGGCTTGAAAATGGGGCCGGGTGGGTTTTTAGAGCCACTCTCACATCCACACTCTCACATCCACACTCTCACATCCACACTCTCACATCCACACTTTCACACCCACACTTTCACACCCACACTTTCACACCCACACTTTCACACCCACACTCTCACACCCACACTCTCACGCCCACACTCTCACACCCACACTTTCACGCCCACACTCTCACGCCCACACTCTCACACCCACACTCTCACACCCACACTCTCACACCCAATCATCGGTACCACCAGACCACAGCGAACGTGATGACCAGCAGGATCACGGAAAGGGTGCGATAGTTCTGATACCAAGGCAGGCCGCGCAGACTGGCGGAGTCTTCTTCATAAACAGTGTTATTCCAGGTCATGCCGGTGATTTTTTCGGCAGGCGGCGGAGCGGTGGCGAGACTCACTGCTATCTGTACCAGTCCGCAAATGGCGAGTATGACGGGCGCCTTGACGAGGAAATGCACGTTGTTCCAGGCCTCCGAGATGCCGCTCACCTGACTGACCACGGTAAATACCGCGATAACCAGTCCGGTCATGAGTGCTGCAAAGGCGCCGTCGGCATTGGCGCGCTTCCAGAACAGGCCAAGCAGGAAGATGGCCACCACGGGTGGACTGATCAGCGCCAGTACGCTCTGCATGTAGTTCATCAGCGACTCAAAATTGGCGATCTGGGGCGCCCAGAGTACGGTCAGTACCATGAATACCACGGTGGCAATCTGACCCGAGCGGACGAGGCCTTTCGAGTCCATGCCCGGCCTGAACTTCTGCACGAAATCCATGGTGACGAGTG
>JBDLWO010000155.1:0-17835 GCA_039804245.1 Bacteroidota bacterium | reverse complement strand
TATTGGTGATGAGACCCATGTTATAGTTGTCCCATACTTCATCCACTTCCGTCTGGGCAGCCACCAGTGCTTTCCTCTTCAGGTCGGGGATAATCAGGTCACCGAGGTTGAACGAAAGACCAGCCTTGAATGCCCATCCAAAGCCCAGTTCCTTGATTCCATCGAGGAATTCGGCGGTCTTGCGGAAGCTGGTGCGATTCAGGATATCGCCGATGATACCTTTGAGGTTGCGCTTTGTGAGCAACTCATTGATATAAGGAACTTCTTCGGGTACAGCCTGGTTAAAGAGCACGCGACCGACTGTTGTCTTGATGCGTTTGAAGGTCTTTTCACCATTTTCTTCCCAACGGGCGCGGCATTCGATACCGGCATGGAGATCGAGCTGGCCCTCATTGTAGGCGATAATAACCTCCTCTGCGGAGTAGAAACGGCGTCCTTCACCCTTGACCGGGTTGTCATCAATACTCTTGCGCTCTTTGGTCAGGTAGTACAAACCGAGTACCATGTCCTGGGATGGCAGTGTAATCGGAGATCCGTCCTGCGGATTGAGCATGTTGTGACTGGACAGCATCAGAATCTGTGCCTCCAGGATAGCTGCGTGACTGAGCGGCACGTGAACGGCCATCTGGTCGCCATCGAAGTCGGCGTTGAAGGCCGTACAAACGAGCGGGTGGAGCTGAATTGCCTTACCCTCGATGATACGGGGCTGGAATGCCTGAATAGAGAGGCGGTGCAGCGTTGGAGCACGGTTCAGCATGACCGGGTGTCCACGGAGAATATTTTCCAGGATTTCCCAGATAACCTGATCCTTGCGGTCAACAAGTTTTTTCGCTGATTTGACCGTTTTGACAATACCCCTTTCTATCAGCTTACGAATGATGAACGGTTTGAACAATTCCGCGGCCATAGCCTTTGGAATACCGCATTCATGCAGTTTGAGGGTTGGGCCCACCACGATTACCGAACGACCGGAGTAGTCAACACGCTTACCGAGCAGGTTCTGACGGAAACGGCCCTGTTTGCCTTTGAGGATATCGGACAGCGATTTGAGTGCGCGTCCGCCCTCTGCTTTCACGGCGTTGGACTTCCGTGAGTTATCGAACAGAGAGTCAACGGCCTCCTGGAGCATGCGTTTCTCGTTGCGGAGAATTACCTCTGGCGCCTTGATTTCGAGCAGTCGCTTGAGGCGGTTATTGCGAATAATAACACGACGATAGAGGTCGTTCAGGTCGGAGGAGGCAAAACGGCCACCATCGAGCGGAACGAGCGGGCGCAGTTCAGGCGGCACTACGGGCAGGTACTGAATTACCGTCCACTCGGGGCGTTGTCCTGCCAGTTCAAGACCTTCGCGGAAGGCCTCGACCACGCGCAGGCGCTTGTTGGCTTCCGTTTTCTTTGCCTGGCTGCTTTCGTTGTGCGACTCGTGGCGGAGTTGGGCCGACAGATCGTCCAGATTAAGCGTACTGAGCAGGGTAAATACAGCTTCGGCGCCCATTTTGGCTACGAACTTGTCGGGGTGCGACTCATCGAGCAAATGGTTATCCTTGGGAAGCGTATCCATGATTTCCATGTATTCCTCTTCCGTGAGGAGATCCATACGGCTGATACCCTCTTCCGCCTTGACGCCGGGTTGAACAACCACATAACGTTCGTAGTAGATGATACTCTCCAGTTTTTTGGACGAGAGGCCGAGAATATAGCCGATCTTGTTGGGCAGGCTCTTGAAGAACCAGATATGTACTACCGGAACGACGAGGCGGATATGGCCCATGCGTTCGCGGCGCACCTTTTTTTCAGTTACTTCCACGCCGCAGCGGTCGCACACGATACCTTTATATCGAATACGCTTGTATTTTCCGCAATAGCATTCATAGTCCTTTACGGGACCGAAGATACGTTCGCAGAAGAGACCGTCGCGCTCGGGTTTGTAAGAGCGATAGTTAATTGTTTCGGGCTTGAGAACTTCGCCGTAGCTGCGCTCAAGGATTTCATCGGGGCTGGCCAGCGCCAGCGTTATGCTGTCGAAGCCCTGATCGGTTTTATTGCTTTTCTTTTTGAAAGGCATATTGAGAAGTTCAGAAATGATCGAAATGAATCACTTTTCAGTCACTTATTCGGGAAGGAAGGGTGTGATGCCCCCTTCCTTCCCGGCACAATTTTATTCAAACTTTACATCCAGTGCGAGTCCGCGAAGCTCGTGAACCAGTACGTTGAATGATTCCGGTATATTGGCATCAGGCAGATTATCCCCTTTGACGATAGCTTCATAAGCTTTTGCACGGCCCTGAATATCATCTGATTTGAATGTGAGGAGTTCCTGCAGGATATTGGATGCGCCATAGGCTTCGAGAGCCCAAACCTCCATTTCACCGAATCGCTGACCGCCGAACTGGGCTTTACCACCGAGTGGCTGCTGCGTGATGAGGGAGTAAGGACCGATAGAGCGGGCGTGCATCTTGTCGTCAACCATGTGGCTGAGTTTGAGCATATAGATAATGCCTACCGTTGCTTTCTGGTGGAAGCGATCGCCCGATTCGCCATCGTGCAGATACGTTTGTCCGAGGTCGGGCAACCCTGCTTTCGCGACCCAATCGGCGATTTCGTCTGTTTTGGCGCCATCGAAAATTGGAGTAGCAAACTTGACACCGAGGCGTTCACCCGACCAGCCAAGTACAGTTTCGAATATCTGTCCCAGGTTCATACGGGAAGGTACGCCCAGCGGGTTCAGTACGATATCCACTGCTGATCCATCTTCGAGGAATGGCATATCCTCGATACGGACGATACGGCTTACGATACCCTTGTTACCGTGGCGACCGGCAAGTTTATCACCAACGCGGAGCTTCCGTTTCTTGGCGAGATAGACCTTTGCGAGCTTGAGTACACCTGCTGGCAATTCATCACCGATGCTGATATTGAATTTTTCGCGTTTGTAGCGACCAACCTCTTCATTCACCTTGATGCTGTAGTTGTGGAGCAGCCGGGCGATGAGAGCATTGGAGTGCTTGTCGTTGGTCCAGTTGGTGTAATCCACCTGGCTGTAGTCGATCTGATCGCGCAGTACACTTACCGAAAGTTTGGAACCTTTGGAGAGCATTTCCTCGCCGTAGATAGAGCGAATGCCATTGGTTACCTTATCTTTCACCAGGAGCTGGAGTTTATCGATGAGGACAGTCTTCAGCTTGTTGAGAGCCACTTCGTGATCGTCGTCGAGTTTATCGAGCAGCGCCTTTTCAGACTCTTTCTGCACCTTGTCTTTCTTGGCGCGTGCGAAGAGTTGCTTGTCAATGACCACGCCACTGATACTTGGCGGTACTTTCAAAGAAGCGTCTTTCACGTCACCGGCTTTGTCGCCGAAGATAGCGCGGAGCAGTTTTTCTTCCGGCGTCGGGTCAGTTTCACCTTTTGGAGTGATTTTACCGATCAGAATGTCACCCTCCTTGGCCCATGCACCGATGCGGATGATACCGTTTTCGTCGAGATCGCGGGTTGCTTCCTCGCTCACGTTCGGAATATCCTGCGTGAGTTCCTCCTCACCCAGTTTGGTATCGCGCACGTCCAGTTCAAAGTGTTCGATGTGGATGGAGCTGAAGATATCTTCCTGTACTACCCTTTCGGAAATTACAATAGCGTCCTCGAAATTGTAGCCCTTCCATGGCATGAAAGCCACTTTGAGGTTCTGTCCGAGTGCCAGTTCACCATTTTCAGTTGCATAACCTTCGCAGAGAATATCGCCTTCCTCGACACGCTGGCCGCGGCGGACGATTGGCTTCAGGTTGATGCAGGTACCCTGGTTGGTACGCATGAACTTGGTGAGGTGATACGTTTTGCGTGATTCCTCAAAAGAGACGAGCTGATCTTCTTCAGTGCGGTCGTAGTTGATGATAATTTCGTTGGCATCCACATATTCTACCACACCACTGCCTTCAGCGTTGATGAGCATGCGGCTGTCGCGTGCCACTTTGGCTTCAAGACCGGTACCCACGATGGGTGAGTGGGGGCGGATCAGCGGAACAGCCTGACGCTGCATGTTTGATCCCATGAGTGCACGGTTGGCGTCATCGTTCTCGAGGAACGGGATCAGCGAAGCCGACACACCTACAATCTGGTTAGGAGCTACATCAATATAATCGAGTTCATCCGGAGTAAGGATCGGGAAGTCGCCGCTTTCACGGGCTTTGACACGATCATTGGTGAATGCACCCTGTTCGCTCACAGGCGTATTGGCCTGAGCGATCTTCATCTTGTCTTCCGCCTCTGCCGAGAGATATTCCACATCACCTGCCATTACCACCTTTCCACTGTCAACCCGGCGGTAAGGGGTTTCGAGGAAGCCCATTTTGTTGATTTTGGCGTGTGTGCAGAGCGTGGAAATCAGACCGATATTAGGTCCTTCCGGAGTTTCGATAGTACACAGACGGCCGTAGTGCGAGTAGTGTACGTCGCGCACCTCGAATCCTGCCCGTTCGCGGGAGAGACCACCCGGGCCCAGAGCGGAGATACGGCGTTTGTGCGTAATTTCCGAAAGCGGGTTCGTCTGGTCGAGGAACTGCGAGAGCTGGCTGGTACCGAAGAACGAGTTAATGACCGAAGAGAGCGTACGTGCGTTGATCAGATCAACCGGAGTAAACACCTCGTTATCACGCACGTTCATACGTTCGCGGATAGTTCGGGCCATACGGGCGAGACCCACACCGAACTGGGCATAGAGCTGTTCTCCCACCGTACGTACGCGGCGATTTGAGAGGTGGTCGATATCATCAATTTCGGCCTTGTTATTGACGAGCATAACAATATACCGAACGATAGAGATGATATCTTCTTTCGTGAGGACGAGTTCACTCTCAGCCACATCGTGGCCCAGCTTGCGATTGATCTTGAAGCGACCTACCTCACCGAGATTGTACCTCTTGTCGGAGAAGAAGAGCTTTTCGATAATACCGCGTGCCGTTTCATCATCCGGGGGATCGGAACCGCGGAGTTGACGGTAAATATAGGTGACGGCCTCGATTTCGCTGGAAGTCGGGTCTTTGGAGAGTGTATTATAGATAATGGAATAATCCTCCTCCACGTCGGAGCGCTGGAGGATAATCGTCGTTACATTCGTATCCGGATCGAGAATCAGTTCGATGCTTTCTTCGTCAATAACAGCATCGCGTTCCATGATAATCTCGTTACGGGCGATAGAAACCACCTCACCTGTATCTTCATCCACGAAGTCTTCCGTCCAGGATTTGAGTACACGGGCGGCGAGTTTACGTCCGATAGCAGCCTCCAGATTTTCGCGGGTACAGGTTACCTCGTCGGCCAGATTGAACAGGTCGAGGATAGCCTTGTCGGTATCAAAGCCGATAGCGCGGAGGAGTGTGGTTACAGGGAACTTCTTCTTGCGGTCAATGTAAGCATACATCACCAGGTTGATATCCGTTGCGAATTCCATCCAGGCGCCCTTGAAAGGGATAACGCGTGCGGAATAGATTCTGGTACCATTCGGGTGGAAAGACTGACCGAAGAAAACACCAGGAGACCTGTGCAGCTGAGAGACTATAACCCTTTCGGCTCCGTTGATTACGAAGGTTCCTTTAGGGGTCATGTAAGGGATATTACCCAGAAATACATCCTGAACGATAGTCTGGAAGTCAATGTGTTCCGGATCGTTACAGGAGAGTTTGAGTTTTGCCTTCAGCGGCACGGAATAGGTTAATCCGCGCTGCATACATTCTTCGATAGTATAGCGGGGCGGGTCAATGAAATAATCCAGAAACTCCAGGTTAAAGATATTTCTGGCGTCTGTGATAGGAAAATTTTCCTGAAAAACGCGGTAAAGACCTTCATTAATCCTGTTTTCCGGAGTAGTTTCCAGCTGGAAATATTCCTGGAACGATTTTAGTTGTATCTCTAGCAGGTCGGGATAGTGACCGGCGAGGCGAATTTTCCCGAAGTTGACGCGTTCCTGAACGCCAGGCTTGGGAGAAACCCCGTTTGAAGTGCCGTTATTGGTCATTTTGCAATTGATTGCTTGAAATGCTGATGGGCAGGTGATTGTTTTTCGGGGCGGGCTGTCCCGGGGCCGTATGCCCGACAGACCTGCTCCTGAGAGGATTAAACGAAATACCGATATTTTACAGACAACAATAGGCTTAGCATGTTTCACTGCTGTGAAAACACGCTAAGCCTGATTGTCGGTTTAATATTGGTGGAAGGAGCTGTGCATTGTCTCGAAATAAGTAAGTGGTAAGTTAAACTGTTATGGCACCGAAAAAGTTCAGGTGTCATATTCAGTAACGCCTGGCTTACTTCACTTCGACAACAGCGCCTGCGCCTTCGAGTGCTGACTTAATAGACTCAGCTTCTGCCTTGTTAACACCGGCTTTCAGCTGGCTTGGAGCGCCGTCAACGAGGTCTTTAGCTTCTTTCAGGCCGAGACCGAGGATATTTTTAACCTCTTTAACGACATTCAGTTTGTTTGCGCCGGCATCCTTCAGGAATACATCGAAGGCGGTTTGCTCAGCAGCGGCTTCTGCAGCAGCGGCCGGAGCGGCAGCTACGGCTACAGCAGATGCAGCAGGCTCAATGCCATACTCATCTTTCAGAATGCCAGCCAGTTCATTAGCCTCTTTAATCGTCAGGTTCACAAGCGTTTCAGCCAGTGCTTTCAAATCTGCCATTGTAATAGAAATTTAAAACTTGTTTGCGAATGTGTGAATGAGTTGGGTTTAGCGGGGGTATTTCAGGCAATCGGGGCTATGGTGCGAACTTGGAAGCCGGAAATTATTGACCGCGCTCTTCCAGCGTCTTGAGGATTCCAGCCATTTTGGAGCCGGATGCCTTGAGCTGGCTTGCGAGGGTACGTGCGGGAGATTGCAGCAGGCCGATGATTTCACCAACCATTTCTTCCTTGGATTTCAGTTCAGTCAGGGCTTTGAGCTGGTCGTCACCGAGATAAACCGAAGTGTCAATGTAGGCTGCTTTCAGGAGCGGGCGCTCATTGGTTTTGCGAAACTCTTCGATAATCTTGGCCGGAGCCTTCGGATTATCGGAGATCATGATAGTGGTTGGGCCGTGGAGTGCATCGAAAAGAGCTGCGAAACCTTTGGCTTCGGGCTCGCTCTCGAGAGCTTTACGGATGAGGGTGTTTTTAGCCACCTTCATCTTGATACCCTGTTCGAAGCATTTACGGCGAAGTTGGTTGATTTTGGTAACAGTCAGCGTAGAAGCGTCTGCGAAATAAAAGAAAGGCGTATTTGCCAGTTCTTCCCTGAGCACCTCTATGGCCGCCGTTTTTTCTTCTCTAGTCATTATTTATGAATTTGACAATGAAAGAATTCGTGGATGTTATGATTGCCGAGACTCAGACTTTGAAAGACTTGGGATCAACGGCAATACCCGGGCTCATAGTGCTGGCAACGGATACAGTCTTCATATAGACACCCTTTGCGCTCGACGGTTTCATTCTGACCAGGGTAGAAACGAGTTCATGTGCGTTCTCTGCCAATTGCTCGGGCGAGAAGGAAACACGGCCTACAGAGGAGTGAACGATACCGAACTTATCGACGCGGAATGCAATTTTACCTTTTTTTACCTCCTGAACAGCGCCGGCCACATCAGCGGTAACGGTACCTGTTTTGGGGTTAGGCATCAGTCCACGCGGACCGAGGATACGGGCAACTTTACCCAATTGAGCCATCACGTTAGGTGTAGCAATAATCACGTCGATATCCATCCAGCCATCACTGACCTTCTGGATAAATTCTTCGAGACCTGCGTAATCAGCGCCTGCAGCTTTTGCTTCTTCCACCTTTTCGGGTGGGCAGAAAACGAGTACGCGCTTGGTTTTACCTGTACCGTGAGGAAGAGAGACTGTACCACGGAGAGCCTGATCGGCTTTACGCGGGTCCACCCCGAGGCGGACGTGTACGTCAACAGAAGCATCGAATTTGGTGGTGTTGACCTGTTTGACCAGCGACATCGCTTCAGTGAGCGAATAGAGCTTATCCGGATCAACCTTACCTTCGACAGCTTTGCGTTTTTTTGTCAGTTTTGTAGCCACTTCAAAAAAAATTAAAGGTTATAACGTTCCGATGGGCGGAACTCCCTGAAGCTGTAATAGCCTGGTTTTCGAAAAGAGAATCAATTGGCGTCCCAGGGTGCCTGACCTGTAATAGTGAGGCCCATGCTACGAGCTGTGCCTGCGACCATCTTCATAGCCGACTCCAGCGTGAAGCAGTTGAGATCGGGCATTTTGTTGGTAGCGATGTCACGAACCTGATCCCAGGTTACAGAGCCGACCTTTTTGCGATTGGGTTCCGGGGAACCCTTGCCTGGAGCCAGTTTGGATGCCTCGAACAGTTGTATCGCTGCGGGCGGAGTCTTGATTACAAAGTCGAAAGTCTTGTCTTTGTAAACAGAGATGATAACAGGAAGGATTTTACCCATCTGCTCACCTGTTTGCGCATTGAAACGCTTGCAAAACTCCATGATATTCACGCCCTTGGAACCGAGCGCAGGACCGATTGGTGGTGCAGGGTTTGCCTGACCGCCTTTCACCTGGAGTTTGATATAAATGTCAACTTCTTTTGCCATTTTAAAGCTTGATTGTCAAGTGTTTGAAATGAGCCTGAATACGCTTTTCCGTTGGAAGCGGGCCTGGGAGAACAGGCAACAAAAAGCAACATTCATTTATCATCATGTTGAGTATCCAGGGGGGATACTCAGCTTATTTTTTCGACCTGGAGGAAGTTCAGTTCAACCTCGGTACCGCGACCGAAGATTTTGACGATTACCTTCAGTTTCTTTTTCTCATCATTTACTTCCTGAATGTCACCAATGAAATCGGCGAATGGACCATCAATAATTTTGACTGTCTCATTAATCAGGAATGGTTCGCTGAGGGTTTCTCCCGACTCGGAACTTTCATCTACCTTGCCCAGCAATCTGTTTGCTTCAGACTGCGTCATGGGGAGCGGTGTTTCCTTACCAAGGAAGTGAATTACATTAGGGACATCAGCTATCAGCTTTGCGACATCACCATTGAGTTTGGGGCCTATAGCCTCTACCAGGATATACCCGGGCAGGAGATTTCTTTCCTGCATGACTTTCTTGCCATTTCTGACCTTGTAAACTTTCTCGGTGGGAACAATCACGGAGAAGATGAAGGAACCCCAGCCATTGAGTTCAATTTCACGAACGATTCGTTCCTGAATTTTCTTTTCCTTGCCACTAATGACGCGGAGAGAATACCATTTTCTCTCTTCGTCGGTTGTGGCTGTACTAACTACTTTTTCGTTACTCATGGCTGAATGCAGGGCTAGGACAAAAAATCAGAAATCAGCTCCAGACGCCGTAAATATTCTTGAAGATGACGCTGCAGGCGCTGTCCATGACGAATACAACCAGGGTCAGTACTGCTGCTGTTACTATTACAACGAGAGTACTCTCCTGCAACTGGGCGGCAGTTGGCCAGGAGACATTTTTCAAAAGCTCGTTATAGCTTTCTTTCAGGTAGAGCGTCAGTTTTTCCATCAGAGAAAGAGTGTTTGTTATGGGGTACTCTTTTGTTAAAAAAAGTTCGCTATCCGTTTGACGGTTAACGAACGTTCGTTTTGCATGCAGGGGCAGCAGGGCTCGAACCCGCAGCCTGAGGTTTTGGAGACCTCCACTCTACCAATTGAGCTATGCCCCTAAGTTTGAGTGTATTGAGTAAATAATATAGTGTGGGTTCGGGAGATTCCCGAACCCACACAGAGGCGACAATTAGTCGATAATTTCAGTTACCTGACCAGCGCCTACGGTACGGCCACCTTCGCGGATAGCGAAACGAAGACCTTTTTCCATAGCGATAGTATTCAGGAGCTTAACTTCGAGTTCGATGTTATCGCCAGGCATTACCATCTCAACGTTTGCAGGAAGCTTCACGTCGCCGGTCACGTCAGTTGTACGGAAGTAGAACTGTGGGCGGTAGCCGTTGAAGAAAGGAGTGTGACGACCACCTTCTTCTTTGGAAAGAACGTACACAGAGCACTTGAAGTTTTTGTGTGGCTTAACGGAACCTGGCTTGCAGATAACCATGCCACGACGGATTTGATCCTTGTCGACACCACGAAGGAGAAGACCGGCGTTGTCACCAGCTTCACCGCGATCGAGCAGCTTGCGGAACATCTCAACACCTGTTACAGTGGAAGTGATTGGCTTCTCTTCAGGCTTCATCATACCGATGATCTCTACAGGCTCGCTCACGTTAATAACACCACGCTCGATACGACCAGTAGCAACAGTACCGCGACCAGTGATGGTGAAGACGTCTTCCACAGGCATGAGGAACGGCTTGTCAACTTCGCGTACAGGCTCAGGAATGTCATTGTCGCATGCATCCATCAGCTCCATGATTTTGGCTGTGTAATGTGCATCGCCCTCGAGTGCTTTCAGAGCCGAACCCTGAATGATGCTTGCATTGTCGCCGTCGAACTGATAAGAGCTCAGCAATTCGCGGAGTTCCATTTCGACGAGTTCGAGCATTTCAGGATCTTCAACGATGTCAACCTTGTTCATGAAGACAACGATTTTGGGTACACCCACCTGACGTGCGAGCAGGATGTGCTCACGAGTCTGAGGCATAGGACCGTCAGTTGCTGCGCAGACCAGGATAGCACCGTCCATCTGGGCGGCACCCGTGATCATGTTTTTCACGTAGTCAGCGTGACCCGGGCAGTCAACGTGCGCATAGTGGCGCTTTTCGGTTTCGTATTCTACGTGAGCGGTGTTAATGGTGATACCACGCGCTTTCTCTTCCGGTGCAGCGTCAATGGCATCGTAGTCAGTTTTCTTAGCCAGACCTTTTTGAGAAAGAACGTAAGTAATGGCAGCCGTCAGCGTCGTTTTGCCGTGGTCAACGTGACCAATCGTGCCAATATTTACGTGCGGCTTGGTGCGAACAAATGTCTCTTTTGCCATTGGTTTAGAATTGTATCAGAAACGTTAGTGAAAAAATCAAAAAAAAATTCGAGCTGTTGATGAGATTTGAACTCACGACCTCTTCCTTACCAAGGAAGTGCTCTACCCCTGAGCTACAACAGCAAAACCGTTGTTCGCCCGGGCGCATCACCCTTCAACCGTTAAGAGGAAGCTGTGACAAACCTTCAACGCACAACGAACACAGAGCGGCGGACGAGATTCGAACTCGCGACATTCAGCTTGGAAGGCTGACACTCTACCAACTGAGTTACCACCGCAATTGGGTTAATGTGTGGGGGTGGTGGGATTCGAACCTACTCAGCGGTAAAGCACCAGATTTACAGTCTGGCCCGGCTCTCCGACTCCGGGGCACCCCCTTGACGACATAAAACTCAAACAATAATCAAACCTGGAAAACAGGATTGAATTGAGCCACTAGAGGGACTCGAACCCCCGACCAGCTGATTACAAATCAGCTGCTCTACCAACTGAGCTACAGTGGCTTTAAATAAAGCCGTCTAAGGCTTACTATTGTCAAATAACTTTGCTTTTTCATCAGGTCAAAACCCCCTTTTCAAAAGCGAGTGCAAAGATACAATCAAAGTTTAATTCACAAAAAGAATTTCAAAAAAAAACACAAAAAAAATTGCGCTCCAGCTTTAGTATGTTCTTTTGTGTTCACAAAAGCCGGTTTTATCATAAAAACACCAAGTTATGCTATCTCGTTTATCGGAGCTGGACTATTGTCTGGCTCACACTTCGCCCCAGGCGGAAATACTGGCAGCTCTGGAAAGGGAAACAAACCTCAGGACGCTCAGTCCGCAGATGCTGAGTGGAGCGCTTCAGGGAAGCATGCTGAGGTTTGTCAGCCAGATGCTCAGGCCATCCAGGATTCTGGAGATTGGTACCTTCACCGGCTACTCTACGATCTGTCTGGCCAGTGGGCTTACAGATGGTGGAATTTTGCACACTGTTGAGGTAAATGATGAACTGGAATGGATTATCAGCAAATATATTCAGTTGGCCGGACTGAGCAATAAAATAGTTTCACATTTTGGAGACGCATCTGAAATCGTACCGGTGTTGAACGAGGTTTTTGATCTGGTTTTTCTGGATGCCGGGAAACTGGATTATCAGCGGCACTATGACATGGTTTTGCCACTTGTCAGACCGGGCGGATTTATTCTGGCAGATAACGTTCTCTGGGATGGCAAGGTGGCAGGAGGCGATACGAAGGACGAGACAGCAAACGTACTGCGTGAATTCAACGCGTTTGTTCACCGGGATGAACGCGTTGAGAACATGATTTTACCCTTGAGAGACGGGGTGATGATTGTCAGAAAGAAATAGCGACTCCCCGGGTGGCTGCATCCGGCAAATAACCGTTGTCGTGTCCGGATGCAGCACACGGGGTACCGTACTACCGCACAACTACCATTTTTTTCATTTTCACCCCGAATGGTGTTTCCAGAGAATACCAGTACACACCGTTGTATTCACTCATATCAAACACCTCTGTGTTAAAACCGGCAGGATAGTTGCGTTTCAGAGTCAGTACTACCCTGCCGTTTATATCGGTTATTCTCCACGAGGCGGTACATGCTTCAGGTAATGTAAAACGGATGTTCGTCCGATCGGTAAACGGATTAGGTATGTTTTGATCCAGGCTGAATTGTTTTATGACATCACCACTGTCCTGATCCCGGATATTTGCATCAGTTGGCATGAACGACGAACCGGGGACAAACACCCAGACAGCGCCGCTATTGGAAGCATCAGAAGAGCCACCAAGCAGGGCAGTATGACCGTTGGCACAGAGCGCTATTGAAGTGCCCTGACGGGCCGGGCCTGAGGCACCGCTTCCGATCAGTTTTGAACCTTTCTGTTCCCATATGTTACCAGTGCGTTTGTACACCCACATGGCGCCGGTGTTGGTACTGTCGCCAAAACCACCCCAGACTGCTATGTTACCATCGGCGCTGAGTGCCACCGCGCTACCCTGACGCGATGCTGCAGTTGAATTGGCACCCACCTGTTTGCTGCCTTGTTGCGACCAGGCACTTCCGTTACGGGTAAATATCCACACCGCTCCGGTATGGTTGGTTGCGTCATTGGGAGCACCGATCAGCGCGGTGCCTCCATCAGCGCTGATTGCCACGGAATAACCCTGAAAAGCTACAGGCGTAGCACCTGTACCGACCAGTTTGCCACCTTGCTGGATCCAGGTACTTCCGTTGCGTACAAATACCCAGGATGCACCTTTCCTGTCATTGTCATTGTATGCACCAACGATGAGGTTTCTTCCATTAGCGGAGAGCGCAACCGAGCAGCCCTGTCGGGCATTGCTGCCTGTTGCACCGGTTCCAACCAGTTTTCCACCCTGTTGCGTCCAGACGCCACCCGAGCGTACGAATATCCATGCAGCACCAGCAAAGGAATTATCGGCGATACCGCCCAGAGCGATCGTGTTTCCATCGGCGCTGATACTTACTGCCGTTCCCTGCTGTGCATTCCCGGTAGCACCTGTACCCCTCAGCTTGCTTCCCTGCTGCGACCAACTGGTACCTGTTCGGGTAAATACCCATACCGCCCCACCGGATACATTATCCAGGGGCGCACCTGCAGCCACTGTATTTCCATCGGCACTGATAGCCACTGATGTCCCCTGTTTTGCTGGTCCAAACGCGCCGGTCCCGACCAGTTTTCCGCCTTGTTGCGTCCAGATACCGGCATTTCGAACGAAGATGAATACAGCGCCCTGATTGGTATTATCAGACGGTACGCCTACTGCTGCTGTATTTCCGTCTGCACTTATTGCTACCGACGAGCCCTGCATTGACTGCAGTGAAACACCCAGTCCGACCAGTTTTGTTCCCTGCTGAATGCCCGGGAAGGGCGTTGCCTCTACGGTAAAAATACCGACAGAAGTGAATATACCAATTCCTGTAATCAATTTGACCGGACCACTGGGTGTGTTTGGCATCAGGAAAAACGTTACTGAATTGGCAGTATTTGAAAGAATCAATTGAGAAACACCCCCGATGGTAACTGATTGAGCACCACCCATATTCAACCCGGAAACAGTGACTATTGTACCCGGCGAACCTGATGTCGGGCTGAATGAACTGATTGACAAGGCGTTGGCAGAAAAGTTGGCCGTAGCACAAGGGTTGATAACGCTTGCTGTGGTAAAACTGCCGCCAAAAGGCATTGTCACGTTAATCTGCGCGGGGTTGATCACGGTGAACGACGGACAACTAACCCCATTCAATTTTACCTGCGTGGCGCCGGCAAAATTGGCCCCGGCAATGGTCACTACAGTTCCGATTGAACCTGAAACGGGTGATACCCCGGATATAACAGGGGAGGCGGTCACGGTTACGGTTGTGCTTCCGGTAGCAGTACAGCCACTCGTGCCAGTAACTGTAACTGTGTAGGTGGTTGTTGATACAGGGTTTACAGTGATGGCCGTCACGGTGCTTCCGTTACTCCATAAATAGGCAGAACCGGCACCTGCAGTGAGTGTTGTACTGTTTCCGTTACATAATGTGGTATTGCCAATGAATGATACAGTCGGCGACTGGTTTACGGTCACGGTGGCGGTTTCACTATCTGTACAGCCATTGGCATCTGTTACTGTAACAGTATAACTTGTCGTGGTTGAAGGGGATACTGTGATTGTGGTATTGTTACCCGGGCTGTTCGACCACGCATACACGCCCGCACCTGAAGCCGTCAGGGTTGTATTGTTACCGCTACAGATAGTCGTTATACCACTGATACCTGCCGTGGGTAGCGAATTTACAGTTACGGTAGCAGTCTCGCTGTCGGTACAGCCATTCCCGTTTGTCACAGTCACCGTATATGTGGTGGTAATGACAGGGGAGACAGTAATTGAAGTATTGCTGCCAAGGCTGTTCGACCAGATAAATACACCTGCGCCCGAAGCTACAAGGGTTGTACTGCTATTCCGGCAAATAGTTGTTATGCCGCTGATAACTGCCAGAGGAGACTGATTCACCTGTACCGTTACCGAATCGGTATCGGTACAGCCGTTCCCGTTGCTCACAGTTACTGTATAGGTGGTTGTGGCCGAGGGAGTAACTGTGATTACTGCATTATTTCCCGGGCCGTTCGACCAGGTGTATGAGCCGGCACCTGAGGCTGTCAGCGTAGTGCTGTTGCCGGCACATATTGTTGTTATACCGGCGATGGCAGCCACGGGAGGAAGTGCTACCGACACCGTGGCTGTCTCACTGTCGGTGCAGCCGTTGGCATCCGTTACCGTTACTGTATAACTTGTGTTTGTTACCGGCGATACTGTGATGCCGGCATTGCTACCCAGGCTGTTCGACCACGCGTACAAACCTGCGCCGGTAGCCGTCAGGGTAGTACTTGTGCCGTTACAGACAGTTGTTATTCCACTGATGACCGCCACGGGGAGCGAATTTACGGTCACAGTAGCAGTCTCACTGTCGGTACAACCGTTACTGTTTGTCACGGTCACAGTGTATGTAGTGGCGGAAGCCGGGGATACATTGACGACAATATTGTTGCCGAGTCCGCCGGACCAGGTGTATGTACTTGCGCCGGAGGCTGTCAGGGTAGTGCTGGCACCGTTACATATTGATGTGGCGCCACTGATAACAGCTGTTGGGAGCGGATTTACAACCACGGTAGCCATTCCGACATCGGTACAACTGTTGGCATCAGTTATAGTCACTGTGTAAACAGTAGTAACACCGGGTGATACATTAATAGCCGGGCTGTTGCCAAAATTATTCGACCACGTGTACATATTGGCCCCGGATACCGTCAGTGTGGTACTATTCCCGCTACATATAGTCGTGATACCGCTGATTACAGCTGTTGGAGACTGATTCACCGTCACAGAAACCGTTTCGGTATCAGAGCAGCCATTACTATTCGTAACTGTTACAGTATAATTATTGGAAGAGGCGGGTGAAACAATGATGGAAGCACTGCTACCCAGGTTATTTGACCAATTGTAAATATCTGCGCCGGAAGCCGTCAGCGTGGTACTCTTTCCGCTACATATAGTTGTAGTACCACTGATGGAGGCCGTAGGGAGTGTATTTACAAAGACCGAGACGGTTTCCGTGTCCGTACAACCGTTATTATCAGTTATCGTTACGGTATAACTGCTTGTGGTGGCTGGAGATACCGTGATCACCGCATTACTTCCCAGATTATCAGACCATATATAATTACTGGCACCTGAAGCCGTCAGCGCGGTACTGTTACCTCTGCATATTGTTAATACACCGCTGACAGAGGCTATTGGAGGAGTATTTACTGTTACCGTTACCGATTCACTGTCGGTACAGCCACTTCCGTTGGTTACCGTCACCGTGTAGGTAGTGGTGGTATTGGGAGATACTGCGACGACAGCATTTGTACCAAGCCCACCCGACCACATATAAATTCCCGCACCGGAGGCCGTCAGCGTGGTGCTGCTGCCATTACAGATTGCTGTTGTACCACTGATGACTGCTGTGGGAATGGCATTCACAATCACAGTCGCCGTTTCACTGTCGGTACAGCCATTTCCATTGGTTACAGTAACCGTATAGGTGGTTGTAATATTGGGGGTGACACTCACAATGACATTATTTCCCAACCCGTTCGACCAGGAATAAGTATTTGCACCGGAGGCTGACAATGTTGTGCTGTTGCCATCACAGACAGTCATTACGCCACTGATTATCGCTGTGGGAAGTGAATTCACGACGACAGTTGCTGTTTCGCTATCAGTACAACCGTTTCCGTTGGTAACTGTCACCGTGTAGGTAGTAGTGGTGGCAGGTGAAACCGAAACAGCAGCGTTGTTTCCAAGGTTATTTGACCAGGTGAATATACCTGAACCGGATGCAGCAAGTATTGTACTGTTACCGCTACAGATTGTAGTAACACCACTGATTGCTGCTACGGGGAGGGCATTTACGACCACTGCGGCCGTTTCGCTGTCCGTACAGCCGTTCCCATTGGTCACCGTTACAGTGTAGGTTGTATTAACAGCAGGTGATACCGAGATGGCAGCATTGTTTCCAAGACTGTTTGACCAGGAAAATATATCTGCACCGGAACCAGTAAGTGTAGTACTGCCGCCATTACAAATCGTTGTTATCCCGCTGATGGCAGCTACAGGAAGCGCATTCACAACCACTGTAACAATTTCACTGTCGGTGCAGCCATTACCATTGGTTACGGTTACCGAATATACAGTATTAATGGCAGGCAATACTGAAACCACAGCACTGGTTCCGAGATTATTCGACCAGTTGTAATTAAGTCCACCGGAAGCAGTGAGCGTGGTACTGTTACCTGAGCAGATCGTTGTAACTCCGTTAATGGAAGCCACAGGAAGCGCGTTCACCGTAACCGTTACAGTCTCCATATCTGTACAGCCGTTTGCATTGGTGATTGTGACTGTATAGGTAGTGGTGACTGATGGCGAAACCGTGATCGCAGAATTATTGCCCAGACTGCTAGACCATCCGTAAATACTCGCGCCGGAGGCAGTCAGCGTGGTACTTGTGCCGTTGCAGATTGTCGTTACCCCGCTGATGGAAGCCACAGGAAGCGCGTTCACCGTAACCGTTACAGTCTCCATATCTGTACAGCCGTTTGTACTGGTGATCATAACAGTATAGGTAGTGGTGGCAGAGGGAGAAACCGTGATCGCGGAATTACTGCCCAAACTGTTCGACCACGCAAAAACGCTCGCACCGGAGGCCGTCAGCGTGGTGCTTGTGCCGTTGCAGATTGTTGTGACTCCGCTGATGGAAGCCACAGGAAGCGCATTCACCGTAACCGTTGCACTCTCCGTATCTGTGCAGCCATTTGTATTGGTGATCGTGACCG
>JBDLWO010000154.1:0-5388 GCA_039804245.1 Bacteroidota bacterium | reverse complement strand
TCCACATCTTCTTTGCCTACATATTCGAGGGTGTAGCCCTTGTCCTTGTAGCCGGGCAGCGTGCCATCAATATCGAGCATATCCTTCATGGATGCTACCTGATCGGGCGTGAGTGGTTGCGGATCGGTCTGGCCCATGAACGGATTGGTAGTCCAGCCCATATCGCCGTTGAGGGCAGTAACCTGATTCATACCCATCACAGAAACCTCCATGCGGGCGGCCTTGTCGCGCACGATAGTAGAACTCATGGCGATAGACATCCCGGCCATAGCGTCGGAGGTGATTTTGGCCTCCATTTTCAGGGCATTTA
The DNA here is from genome assembly GCA_039804245.1 of Bacteroidota bacterium. Lineage (GTDB taxonomy): Bacteria > Bacteroidota > Bacteroidia > Chitinophagales > Saprospiraceae > M3007. The sequence continues at coordinate 5,078 of JBDLWO010000154.1, read as the reverse complement.
CCTTCGACCAGTTATCGGCGCCAATCGCTTTCAGGTGTTTGGCGACAATTTCCTCGGCGTTTTGAGCCTGCGCGAAGAGCGCTGCGAGGATGAACGCGGAGGAAAAGAGCAATTTTTTCATTGTTCAGAATTGAATTTAGTTAGAAACAGCTGTTTGCCCGGCAAAGTAACGGGGCTTTCGGGCCGCCATGCCGGAAAATTCGATGAAAATTTGTAAAAAAGAGACAGAAATTCGGTGTGAAGGTGTGGGCGTGATGTGCATCAGGATATCTGGAGATAAAACCGATATTTGCGCGGGGCAATAACCAGTACTAAAAACAAGCCTTATTCCGATGAAAAGCAGTACGGTACCTTTCTTCAGCGCGGCGGTGATTGTTTCAGCGCTCGGTTACTTTGTGGATGCCTTTGATCTGTTACTGTTCGGGGTGGTCAGGGTGAAAAGCCTGACCGAGCTAGGTCTGAGTGGTCAGGCACTCACGGATGCGAGTATTTCCCTTCAGAACTGGCAGATGGCCGGCCTGTTTGCCGGTGGCATCGGCGCCGGAATACTCGGCGACAAACTGGGTCGGGTGAAGGCACTTTACTACTCGATAGCGCTGTACTCGCTGGGCACTATACTCAACGGATTCGTGGACAGTGTCGGGATGTATGCAGTGTGCCGTTTTCTGGCGGGAGTGGGCCTTGCCGGTGAGCTGGGCGCGGGTATCACGCTGGTGGCCGAAAGCATGCCGAAAGAAAAAAGAGGACTCGGCACCACCCTGGTGGCCTCTATTGGTATATCGGGCGCACTGGCAGCCGGATGTATGGGCTGGTTTGTTGCCGACTGGCGAATGGCTTACTTCATTGGTGGTGGAATGGGCCTGGTATTGCTGATACTGCGCCTGCGCGTTTCCGACAGTGAAATATTTCACCGCCTGAAATCCCGCACGGATGTCCCGCGAGGCCGTATTCTGGATCTGATTACCGACCGCAGCAGGTTTTTCCGACTGATAAACAGCACCCTGCTGGGTGTAACCACCTGGTATGGCGTGGGTATTCTGATGCTGCTGGCTCCTGAATTTGGAGTTGCCCGGGGACTGACAGATCCGGTTTCTCCCGCTTTGGCTGTCATCTGGTTTCATGCGGGTATGGTTTCCGGCGATTTGGCGTCCGGGTTGCTGAGTCAGTATCTGAAGAGCCGCCTGAAGGCCATGCGACTGTTTCTGGCACTACAGACAGTATTGATTGGACTCTATCTTTATGCACCCCTTCAATCGGTAAGTCAGATGTATCTGCTCATCACGTTACTCGGGTTTGCAGGCGGTTTCTGGGCGGTATTTATCACCAATGCCACCGAGCAGTTCGGCTCCAACCTCCGGGTTACGGCGGCATCTGCAGTGCCGAGTATCGTCAGACTGAGTTTTGTGCCCATGGCATTGTCCTTTCAATGGCTGAAATCGGCACAAATAATGGGCAATACCGTGCATGCAGCAGCTGTTGTGGGCGCTGTTTGTCTGATACTCGCCTTCTGGTCGTCGTTTCGTTTGAAAGAAACCTTCCATACAGACATGGATTACCTTGAACATTAAGACCTTTGAGCGGTTTTCAAGCTCTAAAACATCATCGTTCATGTTCACAGGAATAATTGAAGCATCAGGAAAGGTAGTTCGCATTGAGAAAGAGCAAAAAAATGTTCATTTCACAGTAGAAAGTCCCCTTTCCAATGAATTAAAAGTGGATCAGAGCCTGAGCCACGACGGCGTTTGTCTGACTGTGACGGAGGCTGGCAACGGCGTTCATCGCGTTACGGCCATTGATGAAACACTGAAGCGCACCCGCCTCGGCGACTGGCAGGTGGGCACCATGGTCAATCTGGAGCGTTGCATGCCCATCGGGGGGCGTCTCGACGGACATATTGTGCAGGGTCATGTAGATGATGTGGCTACCTGCGTATCGGCAGAAGAGCAGGGTGGTTCATGGAAATTCACCTTTCGATATCACCCCGACCGCGAACATCTGGTGGTAAACAAGGGATCTGTCTGCCTGAACGGTGTTAGCCTGACCGTGGTGGATCCGCATGAAGATCTTTTTTCAGTGGCTATTATCCCATATACCTGGGAGCACACCAATTTTCGCAACCTGCAACCCGGCGACCGTGTGAACATCGAGTTTGATATTATCGGGAAATATGTCGCTGCTATTGCGAAAATGGGAGGCTGAACGAGGCGACTGCGATTTCTGCCCGCCGATTTCGGAGGGCTTTTGTAACTTTGGCAGAACAAATACAATCAGATATGCCAATTTCAAGACCATTCAACCTTCACAAGTGGATCGAAGATAACCGTGATTTGCTGAAACCACCCGTTGGCAACAAGCAGATTTATGTGGATAACGATGATTTTATCGTCATGGTTGTAGGCGGTCCCAATGGCCGCAAGGACTATCACTGGGAGGAAGGTGAAGAACTCTTCTATCAGCTGAAGGGCGATATGCATGTCAATATTATCAATGAGGAGGGCAAACCAGAACGCATTGATATCCGTGAGGGGGAGATGTTCCTGTTGCCTCCGCGGGTACCACACTCTCCGCAGCGCCCGGCAGATACCGTGGGGCTGGTGATTGAAAGAAAAAGGCATACCGGCGAAGTGGACAAACTGCTCTGGTTCTGTGAAAACTGCGGAAATCCGCTGCACGAGGCGGGTTTTGAGCTGAAAGACATAGGAACCCAGATCAGAGATGCCATAGGTACCTACAAAAACGACCTGCAGGCGCGCACGTGCAGCCGCTGCGGAACTGTCATGGAAATATAATGATGCTTCACCCGATAAAAGTAAAGCTCAAACAGGAGCTCGATATCCTGCGGGGCAGAAAAAGCAGAATCAGAAAGGGTGTACAAATATCACACCGCTGGTACGGGCGTCCTCATGCCGGATTCTTCGTTTGTCCGGATCTGGTAAGAGAAAACGCCCTTGTTTATTCGTTTGGTACCGGAGAGGATGTTTCATTTGACATCGCCATGATACAGCATCACAACTGCACAGTTCATGCTTTTGATCCCACGCCCAAATCAATTGAATGGGTGGCACGTCAGTCGCTCCCGTCCGGGTTTCACTTTCATCCGTATGGTATAGGTGCCGAAACAGGCACCGTACAGTTCAATCTGCCGGCCAATGAAAGCCATGTATCCGGCAGTATTGTGGATTACAGTCATCTTGACACCCGGAAGCGTATAGAAGTGCCGATGCGGTCATTTCCGGATATACTCTCGGAGCTCGGCCTCCGCCGTATTGATGTGCTGAAAATGTATATTGAGGGTTCGGAATACGAGGTTATTCCCACTATTCTCGCCGCCGAAGTTGAAACAGGCCAGATTCTGGTTGAAATACACGAGCGTTACTTCGCCGATGGTCGTGAAAAAACCCGGAAAATGCTGGAATTGTTGAACGAACATGGCTTTCAGGTGTTTGGCGTTTCTGATTCCCTCGAAGAAATATCACTGATTCACACCTCTTTGCTGACATAAGCCCGTCCAGGCTCTAAAATCCGGATCATGCTCAGAATCCTGCCACTGTTTTCTTTCGCTCTGCTGCTCTCTTTTTGCGGTCTGAAAAAACAATCCACAGATACCACTGCCACAGCCAATGTGCCGGCCGATTATACAAAATACTGCGCCAGTTGCCATGGAGCCAGCGCCGAGGTTTTTGTAAAACGCGACTGGAAGTACGGTACCTCGCGACTCGATTTTATACGTGGCATCAAAGAAGGGTACCCCCGGGCAGGTATGCAGGGTTATGCCGGATTGCTGAGTGACGAACAAATTCTCGATCTGGCGAAATACCTTGTTACTACCCGCGAGCGCCTGCGCAACCAGCAGGCGGTAGTGGACGATCCCAAACCGCAGACTTTTGTTTCGGAGGGGGTAACATACCGTCTCGATACGGTAGCCCGCGATCTGGAAAGTCCGTGGGGAATCGCCTTTTTGCCGGATGGCGATATGATTTTTACTGAAAAGACGGGTACCATCTGGCGTCAGAAGCCCGATGGCAGCAAGGCACAGGTTGCCGGCGCTCCGGCGGTCATGTCGGAGGGTCAGGGTGGACTTCTTGACGTCGAACTGCATCCGAAGTTTGCCGAAAACAAACTGATCTATTTCACTTATTCCAAACCACAGCCTGGAGGTGACTCCAAACTGTCGGCTACGACTGTCATGCGTGCCCGTCTTGATGGCAATCAGCTGACCGATATCCGGGATATTTTCAAGGCGCTTCCCTTTGTGGCCACTCAATACCACTTTGGAAGCAGAATGGAGTTTGGCAGCGATGGATACCTGTACGTAACTGTCGGGGAGCGTGGCAAGCAGGATGAGTTCCCGCAGGTGCTCGACAAGGCCCATGGAAAGGTGCATCGTATCACCGAAAGCGGCGATATTCCTGCCGACAACCCGTTTTTCAACCAGGCTGGCGCTGTTCAGTCTATATGGTCTTACGGTCACCGGAATCCGCAGGGACTGGCATTCAACCCCGTCACCGGCGACTTGTGGGAACACGAGCACGGCCCCCGTGGGGGAGACGAGCTGAATGTGGTGCAGCCGGGAAAGAACTACGGCTGGCCCGTGGTATCCTACGGTACCCATTACGATGGTCGTTCGTTCACCGAGAAAACGGCTATGGATGGTATCGAGTCACCTGTTACCTACTGGGTGCCTTCGATAGCGCCCTGTGGCATGGCCTTTGTCACCGGCGACAGATACCCGGCATGGAAGGGCAACCTGCTGGTCGGTTCGTTGAGTTTCAGGTTCGTGAACCGCTGTGTGCTGGATGGCCGGAAAGTGGTAAAACAGGAAAACCTGTTCAACGACGTCGGTCGCGTGCGCGCCATTACCATGGGTCGTGAAGGGTACATCTATTTTTCTGTGGAAAATCCGGGCTATATCTTCCGCGTAGTGCCGGTCAAGTAAAGCCACTTATGCCACAAAGTCTCACTGAAACACTGTTGACAGGCCTTTGCGGCCTGTTGCCGCTGACTGCCTTTTCCCAGTCGAAACAGGATACGCTGGTTCCGCTGACCGGAGTTCCGGTTGAAATAACGGCCTCCCGGCT
>JBDLWO010000153.1:0-13471 GCA_039804245.1 Bacteroidota bacterium | reverse complement strand
ACAATGGTGTGAAAAAGCTGGAGGTAACCGCCTCGGGTGTGAACGTGAACGGTACCGGAACTTTCTCCGGGGGAATAACTGTTACTGGAGGAATATCCACTTTGGGGGCTATCAAGATAGGAAACTCGAGTATTGATAATACCGGTGTGACGTCTTTTCGAAGGAATAACACGGAAATGATGAAAATAACGGCTGATGGCCCGGTCGTAACAGGCGGATACATGGAGGTTTCCGGGTTCAAAACCTATAATTCCAGTTTTGCCTGGTATGCCAATGATGGTGGGGTTGCCTGTGTTCACAAAGGTACATCTTCAGGTAACCATAATTGCTCTGTGACGGCAGACGGCAGGGTAAAAGCTTCGGAGTTTAATGCCAGTTCGGACAGACGTATCAAGCGGGATTTACAACTTGCCGACAATCTGTCTGACCTGGAGGTATTGCGTCGTTTGAAGGTGCGCGATTACAGATATGTTGATGTGGTTCGCAGGGGAAGCGCTCTCAGGAAGGGATTTATCGCACAGGAGGTGAAGGCTGTTTTTCCGGAAGCTGTCTCCACCAGTACGGAATATGTACCGGAAGTATATGAGAAAGCAACCGGAATCAGCCAGTACGGCGATCGCATTGTAATAACCATGCAAAAAGAACACGGTTTGCAGCAGGGGGACGATGTCCGACTTGAGTTGTCAACAGGTTCGCGGTTAAGCAGTGTGGCTGAAATTGTCAACGCCAACACTTTTGTCCTGGCAAACTGGAAGGAGGAACTCCCGGAGTGGATATTTGTGTACGGTAAAAAGGTAGATGATTTACACCAGGTGGATTACGACAGAATTCACACCCTGAATGTTTCTGCAACGCAGGAGCTGATTCGTCAGGTAGAATCTGCCGAATCCGATACAAGAGCCTTAAAACGGCAAACAGGCGCTGCCAGATCGAAAATTGATCAGCTGGAAATTCGCCTGCGCAATCTGGAGGCCGGAATATCCAACTGAATCTGTACAACTCACAATTTCAAAAAAAACAGTTATGAAATATAGTATCATCCGGATTGCCCGGTTATCTGCCATAATACTGCTGACATTGTTGACGGGTACTGCCGGCGCCCAGAGTACCCGGATTTCAGTGCAGGGAATACTGAAAAAGGGCAACGGAAATGCTGTTGCTGACGGATACTATCCGCTTACTTTCAGGGTATATAATACTGAACAGGGTGGGGCTGCCATCTGGACTGAAGTACAGCCGGACGTGGAGCTGGCGGGTGGCATTTACAATGTCTTGCTGGGCAGTGTCACACCAATCAATCTTCCGTTCGATGCAGCTTACTATTTGTCGGTACAGGTAGATAACACACCAGAGATAGCCACGAGGCAGCAACTTACCGTAGCGCCTTATGCCCTTTCACTGAAGGGTACAGGAAATATTTTTCCAAGTTCGGGAACAGTAGGGATTGGCACCAACAGTCCGGCTTCCGGTTATTCGCTGCACGTAGTAAATGTCTCGGGAGAGGGAAAGCTTCTTGCAGAGGGTGCTACTGGTTCAGAGTTACATTTTACAAAAGGAGCAGTCACCGCGACAGCTGGAATCGGGTCTTCAAACAATAATTTTATCATTGATCCAGGCGCCTCAAATACAAAGTTACAGTACAATAATCAGGACAGGCTGGAGATAAAGTCAGATGGTATCAGCATAACCGGCTCCGGAACTTTCTCATCGGGTATCACCAGTTCCGGTTCATCTGTATTCAATAATATCACAGTAAGTGGAAATAATGTCAATTGTACGGCTAACATTGATCTGAAGCATAACGGATCAACCAAACTTGTTATTGATAATGAAGGAATTACCTCAGCAGCTCATCTGGAGATAACCGGTTCGCGCACGATCAGCGGCCAGAATGATCTTGCTGTTTACAGAAGGGACGGGAACAGTTATAGTGACGTCTGTCTGGATAATGTTACGGGTAACTATGGATTGAAATGCGATAACCGCGTACGCGCCTCCGAGTTCAATGCATTTTCCGACAGGCGAATCAAAAAGGATATTCGACTGTCAGACAGCCGTGAAGACCTTGAAATACTTCGTCGTTTGCGTGTGACGAACTATCGGCACGTGGACGAAGTAAGGATGGGTGCCGAATTCAAAAAGGGTTTCATTGCGCAGGAAGTAGAGGAGGTATTCCCGGAAGCAGTTTCGCGGTCCACCGGTTTTATTCCCGATGTTTACCAGCGCGCTTCGTCCACCGGGTTGTCGGGTACGGAGCTTGATGTGACGCTGCCACAGTCACATGGCCTGGCTGTTGGCGATCATATTCAGGTACTCGGCCCGGGTGGAGATCAGGTTTGCGAGGTGAGCGGGGTAGGAGATAGCCACCGTATTACCATTTCCAACTGGAGGGCTGACAACCCGGAGTGGCTGTTTATTTACGGAAAACAGGTGCGTGATTTTCTTCAGGTTGACTATGATCGCATACACACGCTAAACGTATCTGTCACCCAGGAAATGATCCGGCGTGTGGAGGCACTGGAGCAGGAAATCAATCAGGTTCAGCGGGAAAACGAAGCTATCCGCGAGCGAAGAGATCGTATGGAAGCTCAGGTAAAAAAGATGGAGGCGGCGCTTTCCAATTAAGCGGGTTGTTCTGTACGGATTATTCCAACGGGCAGCAGTGCTGTTATTTCAAACAATCAACTGACGATTAACACAATTCGAAATTGTCATGAAAAAAATACTACAGATTGTATTAATGCTTTCCTGCAGCTGGTTTGGCTCCCGGGATACGGTAGCTCAGGTAAACTGTTCAGATGGCTCTGTTGTATCAGAAGATACTTATACCGGACAGATGTTTTTTAACTACGGAAGTATTACCAATGCCTTCAGTAATAAAAACAGAACCTCGCTTTCGGTCGGAGAACCGCTGACAGGCGTTTTTGCCGGTCAGCAATTCAATGGCATGCTTGGCTTTTTCAGCCGGTTTTTGTTACCACCACTCGCTCCGCTCGTAACCGCGTCTCAGGGTGAGTTGCTGGATCGTATCCAGGTAACCTGGACACTCGATCCGTTGAGTCCGGCGCCTACTGGTGGATACAATATATACCGTGATAATATATTTATTGCTTCAGTTGGCAAGAACGTATTGAGTTACAACGATTTCAATGTAATTGCGGGTCGGCCTTATGTGTATAAAATAGTCGGTATCAACGAATTTGGAGAGGGGCCTGGTGGATTGGCCACAGGCTTTCAGGTGCCAAACGGCGTGATAACCGGCAAAGTGTCCACCATCAACGGAACGCCTGTACCTGATGCACTGGTGACGCTTGCGCCATTGCAGGGCTTCTCTGCAAAGTTCGGTTATGGTGATGGCGCATTTTTTGATCTCGATACCTCACTGAACAGCATCCTGCCGCCGGCAGGAAATTCCTGGACGATTACGTTCTGGATTCGGACCGATTCAGCCGCCAGTCAGGGCGCTGTTCTTCGTCTGGGGCCGGATGATTTGTATTTCAGGGCGAAAAACAGCAGTTCCGGAACCAATGGAATCGAAATCAGCACTACGGCAACCGGAACGGCACTGCTTTCGGCCGATTTCCCGTCGGGAACCGCAAACGTATGGCACCATATTGCCCTGACCTTCAATGCTGACGACAACCAGGGCAGGCTTTATCTGGATGGCGAACTGGTGGAAATTACTCTGGTTGACGCACCCGGCACAACAGATCATATTGACCTGGGTGCCAACACAGAACAAGGCAACTGGGGCGGTGCTCTCGATGAACTGCGTATTTATCACACCTTGCTGGAGGAAATAGACCTGGGTGAAGTCATAATGAGTACAGCCTCTTCCAATACGCCGGGGCTGGAGAATTACTGGAAATTTGATGAGGAAAAGGGAAGCGGGTCATTCGATATCAAAACCCGGCAGAAAATTCATTTTTGCGGAGCAACATTCAGTTCAGATCGTCCGGCTGTCAGTACTGCCGGTAAAACCAGCGAGGATGGATATTACCTCGTTGAGGGCGTGAGTTACGGTACAGGGGTTACTTTCCTGGCTACACCAGCCAAATATTTCTACAAATACCGTGCACTTCGGTTTAAAAGGTCGCAGTCCGATTACGCAGAATTACCCGATTTCAGTCTGACCCCGAAATCCACCCTGGAACTCCTGCTCAACAGCTCGGGACCCGGCGGCACACAGACGGTGCTGTCGAAGCAGTGGGGGAGTAACGAATTCCGGTTGAACCTGGTACAAAGCGGCGTTGAAAATGAAATTGTCTGCTATCTGAACGGAAGTCAGTTCAACTTCGGAAACCTGGGCATGGGGTATCAGCATCTGGCGCTGGTCATAGACAGTTCCGGGTCAAATCGTACGATAACCCTGTATAAAAACGGCGTGCTCACAGGTACGCATACCTTCACAGGCATTTCCGGAAACTGGTCTGACGTCGTGGAGCCCTGGATTCTGGGCGGGCGAATGGAGAGCAGCGTGCTCGCGGACGCATACGGCGGATTCATTGACGAATTGGCCGTGTACGATTCCACCCTGAGCCAGACAGTCATTCTGGCACATGTCAATGACAGCAGGATGGTTACAGAAAAAGGGCTTCGGGTGTATTTTGCGCTGGACGAGGGTAACGGAGTCAGTCTCAGCAGTTCTGGCTCCATGCTTTTGGGTAGAGGAACCGTACACGGAGCGGAATGGTCATCTTTCACAAACAGGCAAATAACAACTCCGCACGAGTTTTCGCCGGCTACACGTCAGGTCAGTTTGAATCCGAGTGTAACATCAGTGGATCTGGTTGATTTTATTGACAAGTCAACGATTCCGGTTACCGGATACGTGAGGTACAAAAATACTGATTGTTTTGTACCGGGTATTGAAATTACAGATGAGGGAGTCTCCTTTTCGCCCAAAGTTCTGACGGATTCAACTGGCAAATTTACTCTTGAAGCGGAATCAGGAAAGAGTTTCAAACTCGTCCCCAGGTTTGAAGATCACCAGTTTTTGCCCTCTTTATGGGAAATTGACAACGTTACTACACCAGTTGCAGGCATATTGTTCAGCGATGTTACATCAAGAAATGTAACAGTATCTGTGGTTGGCGGGGATTGCAAGATGAGCACGCTGGGCGATAATCTGGGAACATCATACGGGAGTCTTGTGTTGCAAATTCGCAATTCTGAAGCTGACTGTTTCGAGCGATATGGAACCATGACGGATGGCACAACCTATACCTTTACGGATGTACCGCCCCTGAGACAACTGAGTGTCGGATTATTTTCACATGAAAATAATGACATCAAAAACGCCATTCAGTCGCTGGGTGCCATTACGGTTGATATAACCAGAAAGGACACTGCAGTGGAGTTTGTGTATATTAATCCGGATCCGGAGGTAGATATTTACGAAGGTCTGGCAAACGACTGTTCCGATTTGAAGTATTGGAGTCCTGTGCTTCCCTTGGGTTCAATATCCGACTTCACTGCGGGTATAATCAGACGCTGGAATCCGCCACTTCCTCTGGGTGCTGCTGCAGATTACAGCGCCAGTCCTGTCAAGGTGACGTATAACAATACGGATTATTTCGTCAGTAACAGTGCTGTTGTAATTGGCGGACAGGAATACACCTACAGCGAACATACAATAAGTGGGGGTAATTTCTCCGGAAGTACGGTAACAATTGATCAAAACTCACACGAACTGGTTGCATCCGATGCAACTGCTGTATTGGATCAGGGTGATAATGTGACAATCAAACTAAGGGTGCAGGAACAATATCCGGGGGGTACATGTATTCTGAACGAAGCAGATATCAGGTTTGTAAATGGACTGGGAGATGAGGTAAAAGATACCAGTCTGGCAGCTGCCGTTCTCTCCCGCACCGGCACAGTAACTGATCACAACAATAACCCCCTGGCCAACAGGGCAGTGAAAGTTCGGGTCACATTACAGCCAACTGCAACTTCAGCAGTTTCCGATGCCTATTACCGTGAAACTCATTCGACAACAACCAACAGTTCTGGTGTTTTCAGTATCATAGCAGGGGGTGGAACAAGAGATACAATGGTGGGAGCGCTATTCAGTGATGTACCCTGGTATCCTGATACTGAAGCTCCATATTTGAAATTGGAGGTTGACACATTACTGACAGGTATATATATCCAGAATGGGGGAATCAGCAGGGTGACTCATCCTCAGACTACACACGAATACAAGTTTTCAGTGGGTAGCGCCAATCCGATACCACCTTACTACAAAACAATTCAGATTATTGCTACTACTCCTGATGGGCGGCAGGGATCAACTGACAGGGTGGCCGTAATCAACGGAACACGTCCGAATGGCGAGCGGTTTACTACCTATCTTCCCGAACGCCCTACACTTATTCTTCGAGACCCGCCGGGAGATGCCAGTTATTCGTATATTTCAAAGGATTCTACGGTGTGTGAAGCCCATTCATTCGGCTGGACGAACGAGCAGGCGTTTTCACTTGGCGTAGAGGTTGACGCAGCGCCCGAAGTGGTAACATTCACTGGTGTCGGAGCAGGAGTAATTACGAGTGCTGAATCAGGTGTTGCAGGAGGAGCCAGTTTGACAGTTGGTCATTCCCAGATAAAAGAGAGTGGCTGGCAAACCTGTATGACCTTTGGCAGTACAATCAGTACCAGTGATGCAGATTTGATCGTTGGCGGTGATCAGGGTGGTGACGTATATGTAGGTAGTGCACAAAACATTATTTTTGGTACATCAGATCGGGTAAATGTACAAAATTGTGTTATCGAGGCTGACCAGATCATCACTTTAAAACCCGGTACTCCCACCATCTTCCGCTACTCCGAGTATTACATCAGGCGTTACCTGATTCCCTACCTCGATAATCTGGCTGTCGCCTACGATGGATTGGGGAAAACAGACAGTTCAGCCATCATGCGCAACTCGGCAGATTTGTGGAAATCCTACATACAATTGAATGTAGAAACCAAAGCTGCCGCCAGTTTTGAAAAAAATTTCTCCTTCGATGCGGGTTCTAGTTATGAAGGCTCCTCCACAATTTCACGTGATGATTACGATTTAAATGAAAACACATTATCCGAGCTTGTTTCCGGTTTCCTTAATCAAAAACTTGAGTTTATTAAAGCCGGAGCGACCCTAACGTACTCACTGGATCTCAATTTCAGTCAGATATGGCACGATGAAGATATCACCTCAAAGGCAACCACCATTGGTTATGTGCTCGCGGATGATGATGCGGGTGATGCCTTCAGTGTGGATGTGCTGAATGACCCTGTATTCGAAACCCCGGTTTTCAAAATCAAATCGGGACAGTCCTCTTGTCCACATGAAATGGGGACTGCTTCTCGCGACAGGCCATCTATCCAGCCCGTTGCCGGATATCCCCTGCAGGCTATAAATGTGCCGTCGAAGGAGCCGGCTATATTCAAGTTTAATCTTGGTAATGTCAGTCAGACTTACGAGAGTAGACCATATTATCTTTCATCCAATGCCAATGCTGATGATAATCCGGATGGCGCCATAATCAGACTTAATGGAGATGTGCTCAATGAAGAAATGGAATACCTGCTCGATCCGAGTTCCTCTGTTCCCGTTATTGTGACAGTGGAACGAGGTCCCATAGAATATGATTATGATCTCGTTATTACTTTTGCATCAGGTTGCGAATCTGAAAGGGCAACAGCGCTGGGCATTACGAATATGTCTGTGAGTCCTGGATTCACTTATCTGGATACACTGGCAGCTGCACCGATTGATATCAGTGTGTCCTTCGTGCGCCCGTGCAGCGAAGTGGATATTGATTATCCCCGCGATAACTACGTTGTTCTCAGTAATGATCCTGCACTCTCACCCACGAACTCAACTGTACGCGACATCATAGTCAATAACTACAGCCTGATCGATCCCAATTTTCAGTCAATAAGGGTGCAATACCGCAAAGCAGATGGTAATGGTATCTGGACAAATATTCTTGCACCTTCGAATATTGTGGCGCCCAATCCGCATGAACGCTGGAATACCAAGAATCCGGCTTACCAATCCTGGAGTGGCAGCCCCAAACCAGATACACTGGGACCCTTGTCAACAACCTTCAAATGGGAGACTGCGGGTATGGTGGACGGTAATTACGAACTGCGCGCCATCTCAATTTGTACCGGAGCAGCCACCGGGATGGAGGGAAGTTCATATTACATTCCTGTTCGCATAGAACGCGAACCACCCGCTCCGATCGGCACACCCGAACCCGCCGACGGCGTACTTTCAAATGGTGATGAAATTTCCTGCAGCTTCAACAAGCTCATCAATTGCAACCTGATCCAGGCGGATCAGATCAATCCGAATAATGTGGGATTGTACGATACTGAAACCAATGAACTGATAGACGCGGTCGTGTCGTGCTATGAAAACCGGATTATAATTGTGCCCAATGTAGCGAACCGGTTCATTGAAAACAAGGTACTTCGTGTAGATTTGCACGATATTGAGGACAAAACCGGAAACAAAGGGGGCCCAATCTCCTGGGAGTTCAGGGTGGACAGAAATGAACTGGCCTGGCTTACAGACAGTGTTGGAATGACAAAGGATGTGCACGAGACCAAAATAATGACGGCCAGTATCCATAACCGAAGTGGTTCAACGGTTCCATTTAAAATAATCAACAGCTTGCCGTGGGTGCGTGTCGTGCCCGATACCGGTGTGCTGGTGGCAAACGAAATAAAGCCAATTCAGTTTATAGTGGACTCTACACTGGCTATTGGTTCATGGAGCGGTGTGGATACGCTCAAGACGATTCTTGTGGGCAATTACATCAACGGCGGCTCGGAACCGCTGAAAATTGGCGCCCGGGTGTTGTGCGACAGACCCGGATGGAATCTGAGTGCCGGTCAGTATGAAAATACCATGAACCTGGTACTCAGGGTCAATATCCAGGGCGAGTTCAGTATCGACCCGGAAGATATGGTTGCAGCGTTCATCGGAGATGAGCTCAGGGGTCGTTGTAACGTGGAGTACGTACCGCAACTGAATACCTATCTGGCTTATCTGACCGTTTACGGAACTGCCAGCGATCTTCAGTCACCTGTTCAACTGCTTGTGTGGGATGCTCAGTCCTGCCTGGTGTATGCATCTGTACAGGAATCATTCAATTTTGTCCCTGATCTGGTTGTTGGTACTCCAATATCTCCTCAGGTAGTGCACACCAATGATTATATCCTGCGCAAAGTGCCGCTCGGTATAGGCTGGAACTGGATTTCATTTAACCTTCAATTCCCGGATAACAGCATTAACGGTGCGCTGCAATTCCTGACATATCCCGGGGACGGTCTGATCAAGTCGCAGTCATCGTTCTCTTCGTACGTCTCAGGTGCAGGATGGGCCGGATCTCTGACAACAATCGGAAATACTTCCATGTACAACTACAAGTCTGTGGTCAGGGATACACTCCGCATGATTGGTAACCTGATCTCGCCGGATACTATGCCCATAACTGTCGTACAGGGCTGGAACTGGATTGGGTATATTCCCAACTATGCACTGCCAATCAACAATGCGCTCGAATCGCTGCCTTCAGCGCCAGGCGATATCATCAAGAGTCAGGAAGCGTTTGCCCAGTATGTAAACGCAACCCACGGGTGGATAGGCAACCTGAAATTCATGGAACCGCCGAAAGGGTACCAGATCAAGGTCGCCAATCCGGGTACACTTGTCTATCCCGAAAATTCGCAGTTCAGGGGAGAGAGCCCATCCGATCGGGGAGAAAATCCGGTTCTGTCCTCATTCTGGTCAGTCAATCCCGCACAGTATGAGTATGGTTCTACATTCATCGGTATGCTGTCTGCCAATGGCGCCAACGTGACGACTGCCAATCTCGAGCTGGGAGCGTTTTACGGGAATGAGGTTCGCGGATCGGCACAGGCCACATTCATCCCGTCCATGAATGTTCACATGTTTTTCATGACCATGTACTCGAATGTATTCGGACAACCAATCAGTTTCAAACTGTATAACGCCGGAACAGGAGAGATAATTTCATTGTCAGAAACAATGGTATTCACACCGGACCTGCATCTGGGAACGGTTGTCAGTCCTGTGCCCTTCACCCTGCAGTCCACTGCAACCAGTGAAGAAACCCTGTTGCTGAGGAACTTCGTTGCTGTGCCTAACCCTTTCCGATCAGGCACATCTCTGCAGTTCACATCAGAAAATCAGGAAACCGCCGAAATACTGATAACAGATGTTTGCGGTAATCTTGTTGAAAGGATTAATGTGAATACAGTGAGTGGACTGAATACTGTTGCATGGAATCCTGCAGCCGATATCCAGCCGGGTATCTATATGGCGCAACTGAAAACCTCATACGGAGTACTGAGTTGCAAACTCATATTGCAATAGAAGGCAGACAAGGGGCTGCTGCAGGCAGTCCCTTGTCTCTGAAGTTGAATCAAACAAATCATCATTCCGGGTTGTGATTACAGCCCTGATCAATTCACAGTATATGTCTGGTCGCTTGTTGTCCGATAATTCGCTGTTGGTGTATCTTTCACCCATCCCTTTGAGGTGGGGCTTCTTCTTCTGGATATTCCTTCCTTCGACTGGATTGAAAGCTTCTTCAGCATCACTGCCCGCCTGGTCTGTCAATCCGTCAGAGTTCCAGTTCAGTATGCAGGTGATCGCCAGACTTAATTATAATGGTATGCCTGTTGCACATCAGGATGCCAGAATAGGAGTATTTACAGGTAACAGTTTGCGCGGAGTCGGAACTCCCCTGACTATTAATGGTACGGATTATTTTTTCATAACCGTGTATTCCAATTCAGTATCGGGAGAAATACTGAATTTCAGGGCTTACTACCCCCCTGATGATCAGGTGTACGGTACGAATACCAGCACTACTTTTCTTTTCACCAAAGTACTGGGTTCAGTAGCCAACCCCTTTGTGGTCAATATTGACCCATTCCAGGATTTTGCGCCGGAGCTATTGCCAATGGGGGCAGATACAACGCTCCAGGGCATTCCTTTTGACAATTTGAACCTTGATGATTATCTGGTTTCTGCGGATAGTGAACCAGTTTCGTGGGGGGCTGTGGCTGGTATGAATTTGCAAGCCACTATTATGAACGGTATGTTGAATGTAGCACCCTCTCCGGGGTGGTACGGAACAGACAGCGTGCTTGTTACTGCCACAGAGGTAACCACAAACCAATACTCTGCCAGCCGTTATGTCAGATACACTGTTCTTCAGGATTACGGGCCTCCGGTTCTGTCAGCAGTATCACCGCAGATAATATACACAGGAAATACGTTTGTCCCCCTGGAACTGGACGATTATCTTTCTTTTAATGGGACAGATTACCGATATTCATACGACGTATTTCCTTACACTGGCTCTGATACCATGCCAAACTGGTCTGCTGTCCCTTCTGTTTCTCCTGCAATGAAACTGGTGATCAGGCCGCTCTTTGCCAACCACCAGTTCTCGGGAACAGGATCCAGACTCGCCGTTTTTGTAAATAATACACTTGCAGGAATTGGTACTCAGTCCGGAGTACCACCTTTTGCAGCCTACACTGTATGGGTTCAGAATGTTGCTTCCGGCAGTATATCCATCCGTTATTACGACGATGAAAATGACCGGCTGTATCAGAAAAATACCAGTATCAACTTCGTGCCCGGAGCAAGTTTGGGTAGCGTGGCCGTTCCCTACGAGTTACAGTTTTCACCACTTGTACCCTCTCTTTCTGCTGATAACAAACTGGGTGTGGCTATCGCTGATCCCGCCTGGAATGGAGTGTTTCCTGTGAATATCATGGTGGAGGATACCCGATTTCCCGATGACAGGCGTGATACAATCAGAGCGTTGTTTTCGGTTATTACATCACCAGTTACCCCCGTATTTACCTCAGATACAGCTGTCAGTGTACAGGAAAATTCGTGCCTGCAACTGTATGACGCAGAATCCGGTGATGCCTTTTTCTCGGAAGGTAACGGTATAGCTTATTCTTTGGCCGGTGGTTCGGATGTTTCCAGATTTTCGATTGATACCCTGACAGGGGTGTTATCGTGGAAAACATTTAATCCTGACTTTGAGGCTCCGGGTGATAACAACGCAGATAACATTTATCAGGTCACCATTGTGTCGTCAAATCCTCTTGGTCTCAGTGACAGTCTTGATCTTGCCGTGATTATAACAGATAATGTAATGGAGGTTTTTGGGGCGCAGATAACCTTTGACACTGATATTTGTGCTGGTGAATCAACTGCGCTGACAGCATCAGGAGGTTCGACGTACGCGTGGTCTGGTGGTCTGGGCAGTACGGCAGGGATTACGGTATCTCCTTCCGTCACAACAACATATACTGTTGTGGTAACCGACGGTAATGGCTGCACCGACAGCGAGACTGCCACGGTGACGGTAAATACGCTTCCCACGGCAGTAATCAGTGGCGTCACAACTGTTTGCAGCGGCTTCGGCACGACGCTGACCGCCTCTGGCGCGGGCACGTACGCGTGGTCCGGCGGTCTTGGCAGTACGGCGGGGATTACGGTATCTCCTTCCGTCACAACAACATATACTGTTGTGGTAACCGACGGCAATGGCTGCACCGATAGCGAGACTGTCACGGTGACGGTGAACACGCTTCCCACGGCAGTGATTGGCGGCGTCACAACTGTTTGCGACGGCTCCGGCACTATGCTGACCGCCTCTGGCGCGGGCACGTACGCGTGGTCCGGCGGTCTGGGCAGCGCGCCGGGAATTACGGTATCTCCTTCCGTCACAACAACATATACTGTTGTGGTAACCGACGTCAATGGCTGCACCGACAGCGAGACTGCCACGGTGACGGTGAACACGCTTCCCACGGCAGTGATTGGCGGCGTCACAACTGTTTGCGACGGCTCCGGCACGACGCTGACCGCCTCTGGCGCGGGCACGTACGCGTGGTCTGGCGGTCTGGGTAGTGCGCCGGGGATTACGGTATCTCCTTCCGTCATAACAACATATACTGTTGTGGTAACCGACGTCAATGGCTGCACCGACAGCGAGACTGCCACGGTGACGGTAAATGCGCTTCCCACGGCAGTAATCAGTGGCGTCACAACTGTTTGCGACGGCTCCGGCACTATGCTGACCTCCTCTGGCGCGGGCACGTACGCGTGGTCTGGCGGTCTGGGTAGTGCGCCGGGGATTACGGTATCTCCTTCCGTCACAACAACATATACTGTTGTTGTGACCGACGGCAATGGCTGCACCGACAGCGAGACTGCCACGGTGACGGTAAATGCGCTTCCCACGGCAGTGATTGGCGGCGTCACAACTGTTTGCAATGGTACTGGCACTATGCTGACCGCCTCTGGCGCGGGTACGTACGCGTGGTCTGGCGGTCTGGGCAGTGCCCCGGGGATTACGGTATCTCCTTCCGTCACAACAACTTATACGGTTACGGTAACCGATGGCAATGGCTGCAC
>JBDLWO010000152.1:0-4435 GCA_039804245.1 Bacteroidota bacterium | reverse complement strand
CGAACTTATCCCGCGCACCCGCCTCACCAGCGCCCCTTATGCCCTGTCGCTCATCGGACAGAGCAATACGTTCCCGTCGGCGGGAGCGGTGGGTGTGGGTACAGTTACGCCAAATACCAAGCTGCATGTACACGATGACGATAATGTCGAAATGCAAATTACCACACTTGCCGACAAAGGAGCCAGTATGCGCCTTTTTGCTGGAGATAAAACAGGTTTTTTGTCGGTGAACCAATACGCCTTTGGTATCGGCTCTGAAAACTTGGCCATGAATATCAGCGCCAGCCGGGTGCATCTTTACGGTGAAGGTGGCCTCCGTGCCTATACAGATGCTGACGGTCTTGTTGTTAATGGAAGATTGCATGTCACCAATGGCAATATTAATACTGATGGCAATATACAGCTTATCAGAGGTGGTGACAGATACATGTTCCTGGGTGATGGTTACGCAAGATTTGACAAGTACCTGTATGTCCCGGGATCACAAGGCCAATATTTTCCAAATGTCAATGTCATTTGGTCCGGTGGTTCGGCTACCGGCATTCCTTTTGCAAATCAGAACCATGGTATTTCCATTCGCAGCGATCAGAATATGGCCGCACCGAACTTTATAGCGTACTCCGATCGTCGCATCAAAAAAGACTTTCATTCAAGTTCGGGCAGTGAAGACCTCACTACCCTGATGCAGCTTGAAGTAACTGACTACCGTCATATTGATACACTTGCCAAAGGTTCCGGGGAGATAAAAGGATTCATTGCACAGCAGGTGGAGCAAATTTTCCCGCAGGCAGTAACCACCGGAGTGAATGTGATACCTGATATCTTCTCAAAACCTGCGGCCATGCAGGTAAACGGTACCGAAGCCACCCTGAATATGCCAGTCGCGCATCAACTGGTCACGGGCAACCGTGTGCGCATCATGCAGGATGGCGGTACACAGATGGAATACGAAGTGATCAATGCGGATGGCAATGCTTTTACGGTAAAAGGCTGGAACGCTGAATTCACCCAGCCTGAGAAGGTTTTTGTTTATGGTAAGGAAGTGAATGACTTCCGTACGGTTGACTACGACAAAATCCACAACCTGAACGTCTCAGCCACCCAGGAGCTGGCTCGTCGCGTAGCTCAATTAGAGGCGGCCAATGCGGGTCTACAGCTGAAAAACAACGAGCTGCAGCAGCTGAACGAGGGACTGCGCGGCGATGTGAACGGTCTGAACGACCGCCTGACCAAATTAGAGAAATTGCTGACGGCTGATTCGAAGCGCTGATCGCTTCCTTTCCATTCTCTGCATTGTTTCTGATCATCACATCAAAGCATTACAATCCATGCAAAAAATATATCTTTTCATCACAACGCTGTTGTTCCTGTCGGCAGCGTCGCTGTCGGCGCAGAACAGTCCGAACTGCACGACTGTCAGCGACGACGACTTCCTGACGGGCCGGGCGTTCTTCAACTACGGGAGCACCACGAATGCGTTCAATCCGCAGCGGCGGGTGAACGTGACGGTGGGTCAGCCGGTGGTGGGCACCGTATTCGGACAGCAATACAAGGGCGCGGTGGGTTTCTGGTCGCGCTTTCTGATGCCACCCGCGCCCCCGGAGGTGCGCGCGAGCGAGGGCGATCTGGAAGACCGTGTACAGGTTGACTGGACACCCGATCCGCTGTCGCCCGCCGGCTCCAGCTATAAAATCTACCGCAACGGGGCCCTGTTGGCCACGGTGGACGGTGAGACCTTTACATTTATTGACTTCAACGTGATTGCCGGCAAGTTCTACACATATCAGGTGTCGGCGGTCAACTCCTTCGGGGAGGGCAGTCCGGGCTCTGCGCTGGGCTTCCTGAATCCGAACGGGGTAGTAACGGGCCAGGTGAAGTCTTCCACGGGTAATCCTGTACCGGGCGCCATTGTGACGCTTTCGCCCACGATAGGGGCGTCCGCCGTTTTTGGTGGTGACGACATGGCTTTTGCCGAGTACAATACGGCTTTCCCGAGAAGCCAGTTCACGCTGTCGTGCTGGGTAAAAATAGATGAAGGCAACGACAACACCGCTATTTATGACTTTGGCAGCCACATCGGCAAAAACTGGTGGCTGCATACCCTGCCGGAAGCGGATGGCAAGGGCGTGCGCTTTGGTATGGCCAATGGCTCGGGCGGTGTAACCGAACTCGAGTATGCATTCCCTGCGGCAACGGCCGATGACTGGCACAACGTGGCGGTATCCTACAACGGCTCATCCGCGCTTTTATATGTGGACGGTGAACTGATCGAAACGGCGGTTACCGGCTATGACGCGGATGCCTCCCCGTTGTTTCTGGGACAGAAATCCGATGCAACCGGTTATTTTATCGGGGGTATTGATGAAGTTCGCTTCTTCAACCGGCAGCTGGCCCAAACCGAGATACAGATGTTTCTGAATCGCACGGTGGCTCCGAACTCGGCCGGCCTGGTGAACTACTGGAAATTCGATGAAGGCGTGGGTTCCAAGTCATTCGACCTCACTGCTTCCAGGCAGAAACTGTATTTCTGCGGAGCTGGCTGGTCGAGCGACAAGCCCAATGTGGTAAACGCCGGTCTGACTGATGCAACCGGTTTTTATGAAATACCGGGTATCAATTACGGCGCCGGTACCACTTTTGTAGCCAAGCCTTCCAAGAACTTCTACTTCAACCAGTCACTGGAATTCAATTCGGTGAACAGCCAGTATGTGGAACTGACCGACTTTGATCTGGCCGACAGTTCCACGGTAGAGGTAACGGTAAAAGCATTCGATTTTTCGGGTAACCAGTGTATTCTCACCAAGCAGGACGGTGGTACTACCCACTTCGGTCTGCACCTGAACGCAGGGCACATCATCCTCGAGATGGGGGGCAACCAGCATGATTTTGGAGCACTCACAATGGGTTTTCATCGTCTGGCTTTTGTGATAGACCAGCCGTCAGGCAGCAGCGATGCAGCCGTGACGCTGTACCGCAACGGCGATCTGGTGGGCTCTCACACCTTTGGCGGGGTAGCCGCCGATTTTTCGGGCGGCTCTGTATGGACCATGGGCGCTGGTCGCAACGGCGGCTCGATGGTGAACTTTTTCTCCGGTCTGATAGACGATGTGGTGTTCTACAGCAGTCTGGTATCGCTTCCCGATCTGCAGGTGGCGGCCAACATTGGCACCGATTTGAAGCGGAGCGACCTGATGAACTACTTCCCACTCAATGAAGGAAGTGGCGAGAAGGTGAAGGACTATGGATTCTCTCTGACCGGTAATGGTACCATATATGGAGCCACCTACAGTACGGTAGCTGCTATCGCGGAGGAAGAGCCACACCTGTTTACCCCGTCGAGCCGTCTGGTTACGCTGAATCCTTCGAGTACCAGTGTGGACGAGGTGGACTTCACCGATCAGAGCACCATCCCGGTGAGTGGTTATGTTCGCTTTGAAAATACCAACTGCTTTCAAAAAAAGGTGGAAATTCTGGTGAACGGCCGATCCAACGTCCCACAGATCTTTACCGATGAAGATGGCAAATTCTCGGCAGATTTCGAACCTGGCGCCAATGTTGTACTGACGCCTGTATTTGAGCAGCATACCTACTATCCGGCCTTCTGGGAGCTGGAGAATATTTCAACGCCGGTAGCGGGTATTCTTTTCCGCAACCAGGTCAAGCGCAAGGTTATCGGACAGATGGCCGGTGGTTACTGTCGCAAATCGGTGGTGCCCGACGGTTCTATCGTGAAGGTAAAAGTAGCTACCCTGAATGGTTGTTACGAGCAGATCAAGCAGCTGCCTACCAATGGAAAGTTTGAATTTGAGGGTGTACCGCCTGATTCTGTAACGGTAGCCGTGATTGAACACTCCAACCCGATTATCTACAATTACTTCCAGATACAGGGTGGCGCCACGGTGGATCTGAAGATTGAAAACGATACGACAGATTTCATCTATTTTGCTCCTCCCAATGTAGAGCTGTCAGCGCTTCCGACAAATAACTGCGGCGATCCGATGCTGAGTATGCTGGAGAGTCAGAAAGTGACCATCAAGGTATATGAAGATTACGATGGCGGTCGCTGCTACGTGGATACTGCCAAACTGACCATCAATAACGACATTGCGCACCTCAATCAGTTTGATACCCTGATGACCGAGGGCAGTCTGGTGCATAAATTCCGGGTAGAGGAGCCCAATATCGCGGCTCCGTACAAGAAGTTTCTGCAGGTAACAGCGGAGGCACACGACGAGCAGGCTACCGAATCACTGGATGCGGTGGTACTGGGCCGTCGTCCGCGCCAGACGACGTTCACATCCACCTCCCCGGATATTCCTATGCTGATTCTGCACGATCCTCCGGGTGATGGATCGAGTGCCTTTGTGGAAAGTGGCGAGACTACCTGTCAGAACTGGTCGTTTTCAGCCAGCAGTGCGCAGGATTTGAGTGCCGG
>JBDLWO010000151.1:0-18293 GCA_039804245.1 Bacteroidota bacterium | reverse complement strand
CGCACTGCTGAACACAGTAGGCGTGTTGTACTACACACTGGCTACGGAGAATGCTTCTGCAACCAAGAAGATGATCCAGACGAAGTAATTTGACTGACAGATCAGTTCCGAATAACCCGCGTGCCGGGTTATTCGGACTGGTTGGTCGGCCGGATAAATTCGGATAAAGTTCCAGAACCCGATTTACATACTTTGAAATCGGTTTTTGGGATGGCCTCTCTCCTGAAGCAGGAGGGGGGCTTTTTTATTTAATGACGTCTCATATAATTTTACTACCTATATTAGCGGTTCAATTACAAGGAATGAAAGACATTACAGATTTAACAGGCCGCATTTTTTTATCGGCTATTTTCATTTTTGAGGCTATAGATTCGGCCTTGTACTTCGAGAAGACGAAAGAAACAATGACCGGATACGGTTTGAACTGGAATCAGGATATGCTTTTATCAGGAGCTATTTTCTTGCTGGCAGTGGGGGGTATCATGGTTTTGCTGGGCTATCGCTCATCACTGGGCGCCATTATGTTGATAATGTACTGGGTGCCTGTTACCTTTATTGTGGACGATTTCTGGAACTTCAGTACACAAATAGAGTTGCGCCTCAAGAGTATCACCTTCATGAAGAATATGGCCATCATCGGCGGGTTGCTGATGCTGATAGGAAAGGGGAGCGGCAGATACAGTATCAAGCGGCTGCTTGCTACAACAAGAGTAGGGTAGCGGTAATAATCAGCGTACCCTTGCTTTTCGTATAAGACGGGAGAAGTAACCCGGGAACAATCGTTTCAGATAAACACCGAGTACCTCCTTGCCGCCAATGTAAACCTCTTCATCACCGCGTTCTATGGCGGCCAGAATTTTATATGCCAGTCGTTCGGGCGACATCCCTTTGTCAGTAGCTTCATCCATCGTACCCAGTTTGTCGCCGCTGCCGGTGAGCGCGTTGATGCTGACATTGGTTCGTATGAATCCCGGGCATACAAGCGTTATCTTGATCCGGGTATCACCGAGTTCCGCGCGCAGGCTGTCGAAGAAGCCATGGAGGGCATGCTTGGATGCTGCATAAGCAGATCTGTAAGGAGTGCCGAATTTTCCGGTCAGACTGGTGATGGTAACGATATGGCCGAGTTGATGCGTAAGCATACCCGGTAAAACAGCCTTTGTGACAGCCAGCGTACCAAAATAATTTACATCCATCAGCTTCTTGTCAACATCAAGGGCCGTATCCAGTGCAAGAGAACGTTGTGAGATACCCCCGTTATTGATGAGGATATCAACTTTGCCTACACCGGTAACTACGTTCTGAACAATGCCGGGGATGGCATTATGATCGGCAAGATCCAGTTTCTGAACAGAGACCATACCAGCTCCGAGTTCTTTGCATCGCGCTGCAACATTTCTGAGAGCTTCTTCGTTTCGCGCAGACAGAATAAGGTGAGCGCCCTGATTGGCAAAAGCATGGGCAAGTGCTTCACCAATTCCGGATGATGCGCCAGTAATCCAAACTCTTTTATTGCTGAAAAAATCGGACATGATTGTTCCTTTTTGGTAGTTTTACAAAAAAAAATCACCGTGAAAATAGTAACACTTACACTCAACCCGGCGCTGGACAAAAGTACAACAACTCTCCGGCTAATTCCAGAACAGAAACTTCGGTGCACCGGCATGAAAACGGATGCCGGAGGAGGTGGCATTAATGTATCCAAAGGAATCCGTAAACTCGGAGGAGAATCGCTTGCCGTATTCCCTGCCGGGGGCGTCAACGGAACACTACTCACCGATATTCTTGGCAGAGAAGGAATAGATACATCGGTAGTGGTGGCAGGTAGCGAAACAAGAGAGAATATCTCTGTTACAGAAACCGATACCAACCAGCAATTTCGCTTTACCCTGCCCGGAATGATACTGAGTCTGGAAGACGCGGGCAAATGCCTGAAGGCGATAGAGAATGCCCGGCCGGATATCCTGGTGGCCAGCGGCAGTTTGCCTCCCGGAATACCAGTCAATTACTATGAGCAGGTAGCGGTATTCGCGAAAAAAATCGGCGCCAGACTGATACTGGATACCTCGGGGGAGGCGCTGTTAGCGGCTGCAGATGAAGGACTTTATTTGCTGAAGCCCAATCTGGCCGAACTGAGCGCCCTGTTGGGAGTCAGTCAGCTTGAAATGGATGAAGTAGATGACGCAGCGCGGTTGATTATAGAGAGAGGGCAGTGTGAAATAGTAGTGGTTTCCCTGGGTGCACAGGGTGCAATGCTGGTTACACGCGATTGTGTGAAGCATATTCCCGCGCCACCGGTGAAAAAACAAACGACTGTCGGTGCTGGTGACAGTATGGTTGCCGGGATGGTATGGACAATGAGCCAGGGTAAAACCCCGATCGAAATGGTACAGATGGGGGTTGCATGTGGCTCTGCAGCCACGCTCAATCGCGGAACCGATCTGTTTGATAAAGCTGAAGCGGAACGATTACTCAAGTGGATCGTAAGCAGGAATTAGTAGTCTGATGAATTTATCTGATTGAATTACAATGTTTTGTGTTGGTAAAGGAATAAATTGTTGCCAGATTGCCGGACAGATACATGACATGAGCCCCCGGCACGCAAGGCTTTTAGCTGTTTTTGGAATAATAATTTTAATTTTTATAAATTTAAATCAATTGTTTTTTATTGGTTTTGTTTTTCAAAATTTAACACTTGTTTTCAAAAAATATTTCTGATTTTTCATAAAAATGCAGGCTCTCTCTAACTTTGCAATCGCGTAAAGTCCACTGTTACGAAATTTTTTTCAGTTGAAGAAAAGCAACAAACATGACCAATTTAATACTATTCGGCCCTCCCGGATCAGGGAAAGGCACACAGGCTGCCAAAATGATTGAGAAGTACGGGCTCGTACACATCAGTACAGGAGACCTTTTCCGTTATGAGATGGGAAACAATACCCCGCTGGGTGAGGAGGCCAAATCGTACATGGCCAAGGGTGAGCTGGTACCGGACAGTGTAACCATTGGCATGTTGCGGAACAAGGTGGATGCTCATCCTGATGCAGGTGGGTTTATTTTTGATGGTTTCCCACGTACCATTCCGCAGGCGGAGGCTTTGGATGCATTGCTTGCCGAGAAGGGATCCTCCATTCACGCTTTGGTCGCCCTGCAGTGCGATGATGAAGAGATCGTTCAGCGTATCAAAAAAAGGGGTGAAACTTCGGGCAGACCTGATGATAATGATGAGAATATCATTCGGAACAGAATACAGGTGTACAAAAATGAAACCACGCCGGTCTTCGATTTCTATGCAGCACAGGGCAAGAGCCACAGTATAGTAGGTGTTGGCGAAATAGAGGAAATATTTGGTCGTATTACGGCTGTTGTTGACCAGCTTTAAACAGAATTATGGCAGAATTGTCGCATATCAATGCTGATGGGCAGGCTGAAATGGTAAATGTCAGCCAAAAGCATGCGACGCTCCGCAGCGCCAGAGCCCGGGCTATAGTAACCTTGCCCGATGAAGTTCTTGCTGTTTTGGCTGGTAACGGCCGCCTTTCATCGCCAAAGGGTGATGTTTTTCAGGTTGCTGTGCTGGCAGGTATCATGGCGGCGAAAAAGACAGGCGATCTGATTCCGCTCTGTCATCCGCTGGGTCTCGATCACTGTCATCTGGATATTCAATTGATTGATAATGATGTGATTATTGATTGTTCTGCATCGCTTTTTGCGCGTACTGGAGTTGAAATGGAAGCCATGACCGGAGCGAGTATTGCCGCCCTGACCATTTACGATATGTGCAAGGCCGTGTCGCACGATATTGTGGTCAGGGAAATCAGGCTCATGGAAAAAACCGGAGGAAAGCGTGATTTCAGAAGACAAACATAGACATCCCAAATTAGTCAAACCTTCTCTGGGTAATTTTGGCCGCAACGAGTGGGCTATTCTCGGTACGTCATGCGGGAAAATACAGCAGCTGGCAGACGCGTTGATTCAAAGGTTGTCGCCCGCATACGCCTGCGCGTACGCAGACACCTCTCACCATACGGAGGAACCACCGGAGGGTATGCCTGCAAACGGTGCTTTATGTGAGTACACCGATTTGCTGCACAGCAGGCAGCTGATATTCAGGGGGAATGACGGAGTGTATCAGCAGAGAGCCTGTCTGAATCAGGCCGACGTGATACTGGTCAATGGAAATCACCATGAAGCTTCCCGGCAAATTATTGTCATTGATCCGAATAAAGAGGCATCACTGCTGAAAAGATCATCTCAACTGACCAGGGTAGATATTGTTTTGCTCACAGAAGGGGTAACTGCCCCTTTTGAGTGGCTGGCAGAACTGTCGGGTAACAAGCATGTCAGGGTTCTCGGTATCGGCGATATAACGGAAATAATTGCCGTTATAACTGGTGAACTGGAGCGCACCGTACCACCATTGAAAGGTTTGGTACTCACCGGAGGCAGGAGTGAGCGAATGGGAACGGACAAAGGCTCGATTAACTGGCACGGAATCCCCCAGCGGGAGTATGTGGCAGGGCTGTTATCCGGTGTTTGCAGTGAAGTATATTATTCGTGTCGCGCCGATCAGGCTGCAGAACTGGCGCCTCATCCGGTGATCACTGATACATTCACAGATCTGGGCCCCTTCGGAGCGGTTTTATCAGCATTCAGGTATGATCCTGACGCTGCCTGGTTGGTACTGGCCTGCGATTTACCCCTTTTTGACAGGGAGGCACTAAACGAGCTGGTATCAGCCCGATCGCAAAAATCGGTTGCTACGGCACTCAGGCTTGGCCCCGGATCATTTCCCGAGCCCCTGGTTGCTGTCTGGGAACCCAAAAGCTACGCTCTGCTACTTTCATTTCTGGCTCAGGGGGTTTCTTGTCCGCGCAAGGTACTGATCAATTCTGATGTGATGCTGAAAGATGCGAGCCGGCCGGAAACTCTGATGAACATCAATAACAGAGAGGAGGCCCGGGAAATTCGCATGAGATATCCCGGTTTTTTTTCTGCAGGTTAGAGTTCTGATTGTCAGATCCAGAGGCGCTGAAACAGCAGTTTGGCTGCCAGACCCAGAAAAGTGAGGCCAATAACCAGATTGGCTATTTTGGCTATGTTGTTTACCCGCTGCATGATTTTGGTACTGAACCAGGCATAAAGGCTGAAAGCGCCGACAGTTCCGATACTGACGCCGGCAGCGAAGATGAGCATATCGGGGGTCTGCTCGCTCCACCATCCTTCCGACTGTAACCAGCTGCAATAAGTAACCCAGTAAGGAATAGCCAGAAGATTGAAAATACTGATCAGGACACCCTTGCTAAAATAAGACGACAGCGATACTTCATCAATTTCATCGGGCTGCTGTGGTGTTGGAGGCCATAAAAGCAGATAGACTCCGAGTGAAAGAAACACAACTGCTGCCACCCATTCGAACACAGCCTTGAAAGCGGGCATAATTCCGACAAGGGCTACAGCAGCGAGAGCCTGGAAATACTCGGCAAAAGCAGCACCTGTTCCAAGAATCATAGCTGCTGCAAAACTGCGCCTGATGGCTATATATGCAACCGAAAGATTGATGAGTCCGGGAGGCAGGGAACCGAGCAGACTTAATACAAAACCTGCCAATAGTAGTTTCATTGCGGAAAGATCGGAATATATCCTGAAAACAGACAACTCAGTCTTATCTTAGCGCTTCTTTTTACTGCAAGTTGTCTGTAACGCCTGCAATATACCGGCCCCTGATGCAGGAGATTATACAGTACAGATGCCAAACCCTTCGTCATAAAATGAAACACCTTCTGACAATCCTGCTGATCTGCGCCCTTTCTCAGATAGTTGGTGCACAGTCAACTCCCTACTTCCCTGAAGAAATGATTGTTACGGCCGACAACCTGAATGTCCGTAATGCTCCCGGAAAAAACGCAACCAAAACAGGCTCCCTGACCAAGGGCACAGTAGTTCAGTTCGTTGAGGCCTGGAATAATGGAGAATACGTTCAACTGGATACAACAGAAGAGAACTCGCCCTTTGGTCCGTGGATTAAAGTACGCTATGGTAACAAGACCGGATGGGTTTTTGGTTCTTATCTGAACGGTACCACTGGCCTGTATTACGAAGAGTCGTTACTGTTTGAAGAGCCTGCAATTGAGCTTTACAACTGGTATGGCGTTTATACCCGGGATTCGTTCGCCGATGAACTCCGGCCGGTAAAGGTAACAAAGGCCAAAGTGACAGATGAATTTAATGGTGGAGAACTCGATGTGCTCAAAACCGATCAGGAAGATCCGAGCAAATTTCTGATTGCCAGTCGTACGCCCCTGAAAACCGGCTACTGTGGCCCGATGGGTGTTATGGATATTGAACAGGCGGGTTGTATTCGTATGCTGAATCCGGGTGCACAATTTGCCGTATATCCGGGTAACGACACAAACGATACACTGGTCAAACCTGCCTATGGTATAGTGGTAACGGGGTGCGCTGAACTGGAAGGCATGATTGCTGTAATTAAAAATTTCAGTGTCAAAGTGCTCGATTATGCTACCGAGCCGCTCATAGTGCAAAATCTCACGCGTTGGCTGACCTCCGAGAATCCGGAAGAAGCTCCCATTGTGGAAATGCTCTGGTTCGGGGATATTGACCGTGACGAAAAACCGGATATTATTATGCAGGACTGCCCGTATGCGGGAGGTTGCAGGGCTTCACTCTTTCTTTCTTCCAAAGCAAAACCTGACGAACTCCTGCACAAGGTGTGTGAGCACTTCTGGCCCGGAGAATAGTCAATAACTGTATAAAATGCAAAAAGATACACTCGTCGTCAGAGAAAATGGCGAACACCGCAGTACCGCGCCGCACGTGTTGCCCATTTATGCCACCTCTTCCTTCGTCTTTGAAGACTCCAGTCAGGGTATTGATATCTTCAAAAATATTGAAAGCGGACATGTTTACAGTCGCTATGCCAATCCGACTGTAGATTCGGTTGCCGATAAAATTGCGCTGCTCGAAGGTTACGGCAGTAATCTGACGCCTTATGCTGTGATGACCAGTAGCGGTATGGCTGCTATTTCAACACTTCTGATGGGTGTGCTCAAGGCCGGCGACAAGGTGCTCACTCAGGGTGATCTGTATGGCGGAACCACCGAATTGTTGAAGAGTATTCTGGGTAATTTTGGCGTTGAAACTGTTTTTACTGATCTGAAGGATCTCGCCGGTACCGAATTACTGCTCCGTACGGAAGAAAATATCCGGATGGTGTATTGTGAGACGCCCTCGAATCCGGTGCTGGCCTGTTATGATATTGCTGCCCTGGCATCGTTGGCACAACAGTATGGTGCACTCTGTGCGGTTGACAATACATTCGCCACGCCACTCCTGCAACAACCGCTGGTGCTTGGCGCCGATTTCGTCATTCACTCGACCACCAAGTACCTGAATGGTCATGGTAATTCGATTGCCGGTGTAGTAGTGGGCAGCGATCGTGCGCTCATGCGCGCAGGCGTATGGAAAGCCATGAAGCTGGCTGGTACCAACTGCTCACCTTTTGAGGCCTGGCTCACCGCCAATGGCATGAAAACACTTTCCCTGCGTATGGAGCGGCATTGTTCCAACGCCATGAAAATAGCCACCTTCCTGTCAGAACACCCGGCCGTCGAGCGCGTTAATTATCCCGGACTGCCATCGCATCCTGATTATGAACTGGCAGCAAGGCAAATGAGTGGCGGATTCGGTGGCATGCTGAGTTTTGAACTGAAGGCGGGCATGGAAGGAGCGATCAGGTGCATGGACAGCCTCGGTCTCTGTACGCTGGCGCCCACCCTGGGCGATGTGGATACGCTGATTTTGCATCCGGCCTCATCCTCACACCTGGCAGTACCCCGCGAAATCAGGATGGAAAACGGTATTACAGACGGTCTCATCAGGGTGTCTGTCGGCATTGAAAATCCGGATGACCTGATCGCCGATCTCGATCAGGCCATCAGAAAATGAAAAGTGGGGCATTATGGAGTTTTTCATTAAATTTCTGAAATTCGGGATTGTCGGTGCATCCGGTGTGGTGGTAGATTTTGGCATTACCTGGATACTGAAAGAATGGGTAAAAATAAACCGGTATGCGGCGAACAGTACCGGCTTTTTCGCTGCCGTGATCAGCAACTATATGCTGAACAGAATCTGGACTTTCCACAGCCACGATAAGGAAGTGGGCATTCAGTTTGCCAAATTTCTGGCTGTGTCTGCTGTCGGACTGGCCATGAGCAACTCGCTGATTTACTATCTCAACGAGAAAAGGGGGGTGCCGTTTTACCTGTCGAAGGCAATCGCAACCGGTATTGTTATGATCTGGAATTTTGGTGTGAACTACCTGATTACATTCAGAACATAGTCAATGAGGGCATTTTACACCATAATTTTACTGGTTATCTCCAACGTCTTCATGACGTTTGCCTGGTACGGGCATCTGAAATTCCAGCATCTTAAATTCTTCCAGAAGGCCGGTTTATTGGGTATCATTGTGGCCAGCTGGCTGATTGCCTTTCTGGAATACACCCTGATGGTACCGGCCAACAGGATGGGTTACAAGGAAAACGGAGGGCCATTTACACTGGTACAGTTGAAAGTTATTCAGGAAGTTATTACCTTGCTCGTATTCACCGTGTTTACCCTGCTGCTTTTCCGAAATGAAACATTGAAATGGAATCACTTTGTCGGATTCGTGTTTCTTATTCTGGCGGTGTATTTCATCAGGAAATAAAAAGCAGAACTTGAACGAATTCAAATTTGCCCGCTATGAGATATTTTTCACCGCTTTTCGTCCTCTTTTTACTGTATTCCTGTCAGGGTACAGATAATTCAAGTCAAACATCCACTGCTTTGAAACCTTCTGTTTTCAACGCCGACCCTTATACGGCGCCCCGACCTGAAAAGAAACCCAAAGAACTCGTTTCCGCCTTTGGCGACAAGAGAACCGACGAGTATTACTGGCTCAATGAAAGGGAAAATCCCGATGTGGTTGCCTACCTGGAGGCCGAAAACCGTTATACTGACTCCGTACTGGCTCCTGTAGCTCAACTCCGGGAGCAGTTGTATCAGGAAATGAAAGCACGTATCAAGGAAGACGATGCTTCCGTCCCTTATTTCAAAAACGGGTACTGGTATCTCGTTCGGTATGAAACGGGAAAGGAATATCCTGTTTTTGCCAGAAAAAAGGGTACGACCGATGCTGCCGAGGAAGTGCTGGTCGATGTGAACGAACTGGCCGCAGGAAAAGAATATTGTCAGTTCGGTGGATTTCAGGTGAGTCCGGACAATAAGTTGCTCGCCTATTCAGTGGATTATACCGGCCGTAACCTGTTCAAAGTATATTTCCGCGATCTTTCAACTGGCAGGGATCTTCCGGAGTCTTTCGACATCGCAGGCAGTTTCTTCTGGGCCAACGACAATAAAACGCTGCTGTACGATACCAAGGACAAGGTAACACTCCGAAACGACAAAATATGGCGCCACGTGCTGGGCACACCACACGATCGGGATGTACTGATGTACCATGAAACTGATGAGACTCAATACGCATACCTCGACAAGTCGAAGTCTGAACAGTATTTCTTTATCAACTCTGCCTACACGCAAACTGTTGAGGTGCACTATCTGAATGCCGACAATCCGGCGGGTACATTCACAAAATTACGTCCGAGGGAAGCCGGTTTCTACTACACGCTCGAGCACTGGAACGATCGTTTTATCATTCGCACCAACTGGAATGCACCCAACTTCCGTATCATGGAGGCGCCGGTATCAGATCCGCGATTTGAAAACTGGAAAGATGTAGTGGCGTACCGGGATGATATACTGACAGATGGCTTCACGGTATTCAAAGACTACCTGGTAACAGCCGAACACAAGGGCGGGTTGAGCCAGATCCACGTGATAAAATGGGCCGACAAAACGGACCACTATATCGCAACCGGGGAACCGACATACTACTGTTTTCTGGAAAACAACCCCGAATTTGCTACAGATGTGCTCCGTTACGCCTTTACATCGCCCAAAACGCCAATTACCATCATAGATTATAATATGCAGACGCGCGCGGGAGAAATAAAGAAGGTGGCGCCTGTACTGGGTAACTTCAGTCCGGACAATTACGAAACAGCGTTTATCTGGGTCACTGTACGCGACGGTGTGAAAGTGCCTGTTTCACTCGTATATAAGAAAGGGCTCAGGAAAGATGGATCTGCACCCTGCTACCTGACGGGTTATGGCAGTTACGGTTCCAGCTATGATCCGTACTTTAACCGCGATCAGCTCAGTCTGCTCGACCGCGGCTTCATCGTGGGTATTGCCCATATCAGGGGTGGTATGGAAATGGGCTACGAGTGGTACGAAGAGGGCAAAATGCTGAAAAAGAAAAACACCTTCAACGATTTTGTTGACTGCTCGGAGTACCTGGTTAAAGAGAAATACACTTCATCCGACCGGCTGTTCATTGAGGGCCGTTCGGCGGGCGGCCTCCTGATGGGAGCAGTAACCAACATGCGTCCTGACTTGTACAAGGGCGTAATCGCAGGAGTGCCATTTGTGGATGTAATCACCACCATGAGCGACCCCAGTATCCCGCTCACCACAGGAGAATACACCGAATGGGGTAATCCGGCCGTGAAAGAGGAGTATGAATATATGAAATCGTATTCGCCCTACGACAATATGAAGAAGGGTGAATATCCGAATATGCTGGTGCTTACCTCATTCGCTGATTCGCAGGTTCAGTATTTTGAACCTGCCAAATACGTGGCCAAACTGCGTGATCTGAAAACAGACAAGAATGTACTGCTTTTCAAAACGAGTATGGCCGGTTCTCACGGTGGCGCATCGGGCCGTTTCAAGCGACTGGAGGAAAAAGCCATGGAATATTCCTGGATGATGGGACTGCTCGGAATGGACGGAGCGGAGTTGAAGAAGTAGTAATCGTCTGCTTTAAAATACTTTACGCTGGTATGATGGTCTGCAGGAGGCATGTGTGCTCCTGCAGACCATATTCTTGTCACTAAACGAGATTTGTCTCTGAACGATGGAGTGGCAGACAAGCGATATATCAGCTTGTTCTGCGGTTTTTCAGCACCCGCATCGCCTTCAAATACTGCATGGCCAGTTTGGTAATGTTGACACGGCTCGACGTGGTGTCATCGCGCCAGATAACCGGAAGTTCGCACAGTTTCAGTCCCTGCCATTCTGCCACTGTGAGCAGTTCAGTACTGAAAAACCAGCCGTTACTCACCGCGCCGCCATTCATCAGAGCGGGCAACTTTTCGCGCCTGAGCCACTTGAATCCACACATTCCGTCGGAGAACTTCACCCCGAGGTACAGTTTCAGGATCAGGTTGAACACCCTGGAAGTAATCTCTCTCTTCACTGTTCGACCGATTACCCTCGATTTCCGGTGCAGACGCGTGGCATAAACCAGATCAAAACCTTCGGAGTTCAGTGCGTTGTATGCCTGCAGAAAATGCTTCAGGTCGGTGGCCAGATCGAGATCCATGTAACCAACGATGTCGGCTTTGCTTTGCTGCCAGGAGGTTTTAAGTGCCAGTCCCACGCCCTTTTCGGGGACCCTGACCAGTTGTACCTCCGGCAACTCATCGCCCAGTGCGGCGGCGATATGCCGTGTATTATCTGTGCTTCCATTGTCGGCAATCACAATTCGCCACTGGTGGTGATCCGGAAAGTGTTCCGACAGAAAAGCGTACAAAATTCGCACCTGACGGTCGAGCGTGGCTTCTTCATTCAGTACCGGAATGGTTACATCAAAGGTCATACTGAGCCGGATTTAGCCTTTCAGGATAGTTTCAATGCGCGCAAGCTCATCGGAAGCAAACGACATATTCTTCAGTGTGCCGATGTTGTCGAGCATCTGCTGCGGGGTACTGGCGCCGAGCAGTACGGTGGTTACTCTTTCGTCTTTGAGAAGCCAGGCAATGGCCATTTGAGCGAGCGACTGTCCGCGACCGAGTGCTATTTCGTTCAGGGCGCGCACTTTGGCGAGCTTTTCAGCGCTGATTTTTCCTTCGTTCATGTATCGCCCGTCGCGTACTGCACGGGAGTTTTCCGGCAAACCATGCAGGTACTTGTCGGTGAGCAGTCCCTGCTCGAGCGGCGAGAATACGATGCTGCCCACACCTTCGCGACCGAGAACATCCAGCAGTCCGTCTTCCACCCAGCGGTCGAACATGGAGTAGCGTGGCTGGTGAATCAGAAGGGGTGTGCCCATGCTGCGCAGAATTTCGATTGCTCTGGCAGTTTCTTCCGGCTTGTACTGGGAAATACCTACATAAAGGGCTTTCCCCTGACGCACGATATGGTCGAGTGCGCCCATAGTTTCTTCCAGTGGCGTATCAGGATCGGGGCGGTGGTGGTAGAAAATATCCACGTAATCAACCCCCATGCGCTTCAGACTC
Organism: Bacteroidota bacterium; assembly: GCA_039804245.1. Classification (GTDB taxonomy): domain Bacteria; phylum Bacteroidota; class Bacteroidia; order Chitinophagales; family Saprospiraceae; genus M3007. The sequence continues at coordinate 5,865 of JBDLWO010000151.1, read as the reverse complement.
TGGTCGAGACTGGCGATAAGGTATTTGCGGGAGCCGAAGTTTCCGTACGGACCCGGCCACATGTCCCAGCCGGCTTTGGTTGACAGGATCAGTTCGTCGCGGTAGGGCTTCCAGTCTTCACGGAACAGGCGACCGAAGTTTTCTTCAGCAGAGCCAAACGGCGGACCGTAGTTATTGGCAAGGTCGAAGTGCGTGATTCCGTGGTCAAATGACGTACGCAGGATATGTCTTGCGGTTTCGAGGTTATCGGTGTGCCCGAAGTTGTGCCAGAGTCCTATGCTGAGCACCGGGAGCTGGATGCCGCTTCTGCCGCACCGGCGATACACCATTCTGTCGTAGCGGTCTTCTGCTGCTACGTAGTGTTTTGGATCGAAAACATCATTGATTTTCATACTGCCGTTCAGATTTTACAGTAAATATTGAAAAATTCCGGCGGCGAAGTTAGTGTAACTCAATGAGGTGGAAACATGTTGCACAGTATTTTTGCAGGAAGAAAGATACCGTGCGCAGCACCTGGTGCGGGGGCTGCGCACGGTGAAATCTGGTTACCGCTCCTTCCAGGCCCGTTCGAGGGCTTCCCGGTCGTCGGGATGTGCGATGGAAATGAGGGCCCTGGCACGTTCACCGAGATTTTTGCCATACAGGTCCACGGCGCCATATTCTGTGACAATCCAGTGTGCCTGAGAGCGGGTGACTGTTACGCCGGCACCCACCTTGAGGGTAGGTACGAGCTTGGATAAACCCTTGTTGGTGCGCGAGCACATGGCGATAATGGGAATTCCGTCCTGTGAATGTGCGGCGCCCAGCATGAAGTCCATCTGACCACCCACGCCTGAAAACATCTGCGTACCAATCGAATCGGCGCACACCTGTCCGCTGAGATCCACCTCGAGTGCGCTGTTTACGGCTACCACTTTGGGGTTTCTGGCGATGATAACCGGGTCGTTCACCCAGGATATATCTTTGAACACCAGTGCGTGGTTATCGTCCACAAAATCGTATAACTCCTGGGAGCCTCCGGCGAATGAGGTGACGGTGCGGCCCGGAAGTACTTTTTTCTTTTTGTTGTTTACAACGCCGGAGTTGAGCAGCGGCAGGAGTCCGTCGCTGAACATTTCGGTATGTACACCCAAATCCTTGTGATTGGTCAGACAACTCAGCACCGCGTTGGGCATGGTACCAATACCCATTTGCATGGTAGCGCCATCGGGAACAAGAGCAGCCACATGGCGACCGATTTCCATTTCCTCGGCAGAAGGAGCAGGATAAGCCTTGATGGGAAGCGGGATATCCTGCTCCACAATATAGTCAATATCGCGGAGGTGCAGCACCCCGTCTCCGTGCGTGCGCGGGAGATACCTGTTCACCTGGGCGATTACCAGACCGGCTGACTGAACAGCGGCCAGCGCTATGTCAACAGACGTGCTCAGGGAGACAAAACCGTGTTTGTCGGGCGGGGAAACGCTGACAAGCGCCACGTCGAGGGGCACCACGCGCCTGCGCAGGAGCAGCGGGAGCTCGGCCAGTGCGACCGGAATATAATCAGCCCTCTTTTCACGAACGGCCTGACGGACGTTGTCGCCCATGAAGAATGAATTGTCGGAGAAAATACCCCTGAACTCCTCTCCGATAAGCGGGAAGGAGCCATTCAGATGCAGGTGATACAGCCGGACATACTGCAGATCGCCAGCGACTTCCGCGAGGGCATTTACAAGTGCCCGGGGGATGGCCGAAGCACCGTGAATAAAGACGTGATCGCCACTTTTAACCTTCTTTGCAGCTTCGAGAGCTGTTATTTTTTCCGCGAGTTTCATCGTGTTATTACTGTTTCGTTGAATTTGGCTGCAAAATTTCAGGTATATTGCGTCCTGAAAAAAGACAGGAGTCATGTATGCAGTTGATGTATCTCATCGTCACGGCTTTCCTGATGTAATCATTTTTGTACCATGAAAGAACGCAAACGTACGCATAATAGTGTTGAAAACAGTGGACTGAGTTCAGTTGAAGCCCGAATGCAACAGGAGCGCTATGGAAGAAATATACTCACATCAGCCAAAAAAAATCACTTGCTGACGAGTTTGTTCAATATTGTCAGGGAGCCCATGTTCCTGTTGCTGGCGGTAGCCTGCGGACTCTATTTCTTCCTCGGCGACACAACGGAGGCAATCATGATGCTGGTTTCTATCGCTTTTGTAGCCGGAATTGAGATATTCCAGGAGACCAAAAGCGAGAAGGCCCTTGAAGCCCTGAGAGAATACACAGAATCGAATGTGCGCGTATTGCGCGATAATGTATGGGTGGAATTGCCAGCTGCTGAACTGGTACCGGATGATATAGTGACTATCGGGGAGGGAGAACGGGTTCCTGCCGACGGGATTATACTGAAGCAGAACGATTTTTTTGTGGAAGAGGCAGTTCTGACCGGCGAGAGCCTGCCGGTTGACAAGAAGGTATCGCATCAGCTTTTTCAGGGGACAACCGTGTCCGGAGGCCAGGGACTGTACAAGATAACTGCTACCGGGAATAGTACAGAACTTGGTAAACTGGGAAAATCCATTGAAGCTATTGATCCTGTACCAACGCCCCTGCAACTTCAGCTGGAAAAATTCGTACGGCAGATGGGGATCTTCGGCATTATTGCCTTTTCCCTGGCATTGTGGCTGAACATGGCGGCGGAGAACGATTTCTGGCAGGCACTGCTGCTTTCTCTTACTATTGCCATGGCATTGCTTCCGGAGGAAATTCCGGTTGCATTCACCACCTTCATGGCACTTGGCAGCTATCGGATGGTGAAATCGGGTATTCTGGTCAAACAGCCCAAAACAGTGGAAAGCCTGGGCTCGGCGACGGTAATTTGCCTGGACAAAACAGGTACGATTACTGAAAACCGTATGTCGGTGGCAGAAATCATTTCCTATTCGGATGACAGTGAGAATAAAGTGCTGGAGTATGCGTGGTGGGCCAGTGAGCCCGAACCTTTTGACGCCATGGAAAAAGCCATTGAAGAGCGTATGGATGAAGCAGGACACGACCCGAGGAAGGATTTTCATCTGGTTCATGAGTATCCCCTGAGTGGTCGCCCCCCGATGATGACACATATATGGAGAAACAGGAAGGAGCAACAGATAGTAGCGTGTAAAGGCGCGGTGGAACGTGTGCTCGAGGCGTGTGGAACTGATAAGGATGTACGAGTGCGCGTACTCGCACACACGGAGGAAATGGCTGAAAAAGGGTACAGGGTACTGGGTGTGGCCAGTGCCGTGCATGACAGTTCTTTCCCTGAAGAGCAGGACGATTTCCAATGGAAATTTGAGGGTATTGTGGCATTTTATGACCCTCCCAAAGGGAATGTGCGGGAGGTATTTGAGACCTTTTACAAAGCGGGTATCCGGGTGATGATGATTACCGGCGATCACACTTCAACAGCCCGGAACATTGCCCGGTCGGTGGGTTTACAGGGATGGGAGCTGGCACTCACCGGTCAGGAGGTAATCGGGCTGGAACAAGAGGCGCTTCGGGATGCAGTGAAACGGGTTAATGTGTACGCCCGTATGTTTCCTGATGCAAAACTGCGTATTGTGCAGGCGCTGCAATCCAACGGAGAAATTGTAGCCATGTCGGGCGACGGAGTGAACGACGGCCCGGCACTCAAGGCAGCACAGATCGGAGTGGCAATGGGCGCCCGGGGAACTGACATTGCCAAACGGGCAGCCTCGCTCGTGTTGCTGAACGATGATCTGGGCAGCATGGCTACCGCAGTAGAGATGGGTCGCCGGATATACGATAATCTGCGCAAGGCCATACGATATATCATCAGTATTCACCTGCCAATTATCATGGCTGTGCTGGTGCCACTGCTGTTTGGCTGGGAATATGCTCACATACTGCTTCCACTGCACGTTATTTTCCTGGAATTGGTGATGGATCCCATGGCAGCCATCGGGTTCGAGAACGAACCGGCTGAATCCAGTCTCATGCGCAAGCCCCCGCGCGGGCGGGCAGTTTCTTTATTTACTGCCCCTGAGCTCGGAATGACACTGCTGCAGGGTATCATACTGGGTGGGGCTGTGCTGTTCGCCTACCGTTTTGCCCTTGACAAGGGATATGAGGAAAATACCGTCAGGGCGTATGTATTCAGTACGATGGTATTGGGCAATGTGTTTCTTACACTGACCAATCGCTCGTACGACTATACTATCCTGAAAACGGTTGCCTATAAAAACCCGTTTATGTGGCGCATTCTGGCGCTTTCTCTGGTCATGCTTGGCGCAGTGCTGTATGTACCTCAGGTCGCTGATTTGTTCCGTGTAAGCGCACTGCACGCAGATGATCTGGGCTGGTGTGCGCTGTTCGCCTTTGCAGGAGTGGTATGGTTTGAGATATGGAAAGCGGTCAGTGCCGGGGTGGAGGAGAGTTAAAGGAGGAAGCTCCCCTATGCTGCTGAATTTGTGAATTTATTGAAACCACCCAATCTGGTGACACAGGAATTGATGGAGTAGTCAACGAGAACAAGCTGGCCCTTGACAAGAATATTTCCGGGCAAACAGGTTTAACGAGGCCAAAGCAAGAGCAGGGAATATGGTTTTCTCCAAACAAATACCCATTTCCTGTTGTTCTGTTTAAAAACTCAGCTATGAAACCTGTCATAATTGGCATTATACTGCTCCTTCTCCTGATGTTCATCTTTCAGGCCTGTGCCCTTTTTTCAGAAAAAGGCACCGAACAACAGGCATACAAAAGTATCAGACGCGGGAAGGATTTCGAGATACGTTACTATCCGGAGGCTACCATGGCTACTGTAACAGCTGGCGCCAGTACATACAGAGAGCTGGGCAGTTCCGGCTTCCGGAAACTTGCAGGATACATTTTTGGCGGTAATCAGCAGAATCAGCAGATTGCCATGACTGCTCCGGTACACATGGAAATGACCGATTCGGTTTCTTCCATGAGTTTTGTGATGCCGGCCAGGTACTCAAAAGATCAACTGCCGGCGCCCGTCAATCCGGAGGTCGTGATCAAGTCTGTGCCCGCCGAGCATGTGGCTGTAATCAGGTTCGGAGGATTTGCTTCCGACAGCAAGATAGACCGTTACTCCGAACGGCTCCGGAAGGCACTGGAAAGGGAGGGTATTCAGTACTCGGGTAATTTCAGGTATCTGGGTTATAATCCGCCCTTTCAACTGATCGGAAGGCGAAATGAGATCATGATTCGGGTTACTCCTCCTGCTGAATACATGCAGTAAAATCACGGCATACCTTGTTTATACTATGACAGTCCGGGCAGTTCAGTACTTAAAAAATCGGAAAACGGACAGATGCGCAGTCCATCGCTGCGGATCAGGAGTTCTCCGCGGGGTATAATGACGTATTTGAATTCGGGTTGCAAATCTTCTACCGCATTGAAAAAACCTCTGGGAATAGTGGGTGAAACTGAAAATTTGATCTCTATACATACTTTTCTCGCACTGGGTGTAATCATCAACAGGTCAATCTCGGCGCCGTTCTGAGTTCGGTAAAAATAGAATTCGCTGAATTCAGGAGCTTCCCTTATGATTTGCTCTATGACATATCCTTCCCATGATGATCCGGCTGAAGGATGCCCGTAAAGGGTTTCCATGTCAAAAATCCGCAGTAAAAAGTGGAGTAACCCGCTGTCGCGAACATACAACTTGGGCGACTTAACCAGCCGTTTGCCAAAATTGGAAAAATAGGGTGGCAACCTTCGTATCAGAAAACTCCCCTCAAGCAGCTCAAGATATCTGCTCACGGTTGGAGCAGAGACACCGAGCGAGTTGGCAATACTGCTTGTATTTAACAGGTTACCATGCACGTGCGCCAGCATAGACAGCATGTTCCTGAGCAGTGG
>JBDLWO010000150.1:0-2800 GCA_039804245.1 Bacteroidota bacterium | reverse complement strand
AGTCAGGAATATGCAAACACCGGGTTGCAGCTCTGTATGCGATTCAGGAAGAACTGAACTGGTCAGAAAGTCCGGATGAAGAACCGGAGCGACCTGTAATGAGGGAAAAAGCGAAACGAGGCAGACCCGTATCAGACAAGCCTCTGCCCGGTCGGCTGATATCGGCGGCTGCACAGCCGGAAAAGACACAGGAAATCTTGCATGACAGGTCTGCCAATACCGGGGAAACCCTGTCTATGCAACAGCCTGCACAAAAAAATATGCAACCCCTCAACACTGGTATTGCCGGACTGTTCGAGGCTTACGAGAAACTTGAGGAGCCGGAGAAACGTTGTGTTAAAATCGCTGCTGCAGCCTGGGAAGCGATCAGCCCCACTAAGATAGTCGAAATTTTCAATACATGCGGATTCAGGTACAAGGGACTGAATTTGCATGGCCGGGATCTGACCATAATGTTGCCAAATCTTGTCGCCCGGGGTTTTTTCATCCCCGAGGAATCCATGTTCCGGTGCAACAGGGCTTTTGCGCAGGCGCTATGCGACGCGCAGTTTGCTGCCGATTCTGATTTTACGATTATTGCAGCCAGAGTCCGCCAGTTGATGCTCATACCATGGAATGGTTACGGTTCAGACCCCGAACGCATTTTCAGGGAAATGCGTCTGGCCAGATATCTCAATCGTCCCGGCGAATTTTACAAATTCTTCAATGACCTGTGCAGCAGGAGCAATATTGCCTATACGCATCAGACAATCCTTGATTTTTGGCTGCTGAAGGAGGTCAATCCTGATTATCTGGATACACTGCCTCCGGAAATTCTGGGATTCCTGCTGGTGGAAAAGCTCCGAAAAAGAGCATTTTTTCTGGAGCCGGCCGACAGTTTTGAAGAATATGTGATGAAAAAGCTGCCGGATTTTGCCGAATCAACACAGGTAAACCTCTGCTGGCAAATGGGACAGTTGCTGCTGTTTCGCGGTGAATGGGATGCACTGACCGCGATGTATGATACAATGACGCTGGAGAAAATATATGCCTTCGATGGAATGTTGAGATTGATATCAGGCGATGCGAAAGCGGGTTCGGCATTATTCAACGACGCGCGCAAGGAACTGCGCAGGGAGTTGCGCGATACAAAAAGTGAGCTTCGCGACCTGGCAGGTGTGTTTCAAATGATGGCGGCCATACCGTCATTGACGGTGAGTGAATACGTCAAGTGGCAAAAGAAGCTCGACTATATACACAAGCACGGCAGCCATTTTGTATCGGCGTTTGACCAGCTGCATGCTGTGATGTTGTCTGTGCATAATGATACGGTAAATGCACTCCGGAAGGTACAGGCCAGGTTTGCCAATGACTTTCCCCTGATGCACTTTTTCCAGTATTTATGTCTGTACTGGATTGATGAAAAGCTCATTGATCCGGCCAGGCTGGCTGTATTTCATGAAAATACGGAAAAAAACGGCTATGCCTGGCTTGCGGATGAAGTACTGGCTTTGCGCATCAGGCTTGAACCCGGAAATGAGGCGCTTTCTTCAAAAAAACGGCATCATTACGGAGCGTACGAGGTCAGGGCGCTGGTGGAGCTGCTCTCGCCAACGGAACCCTGGGAGAATGCGCTGAACTTGATGTCAGGAATGGCCGATGGTATCGCAACTTCCGTCAGGAGAATTGAAAAGGATGTCCGTATGATATGGATTGCCGATTTCGAACGCAGCACGCTGACGCCCAAAGAGCAGACTTTCGGCAAAAAGGGCTGGTCCAGCGGAAAGGTAATCTCCGACAGCCAGCTTTTGAATGCAAATTTGCCCTGTATGTCCGAACAGGACAGGCGGGTAGCCCGTACCATGTCGTATGGCAGATATTATCACGGGCTGAACAGCCTTTCAACCTGGCAGGCCCTGGTTGGTCATCCGCTGCTGTTTTCTGCCCAGTCGCCGGATATTCCGTTGCAGCTGGTCGAAGAAAAACCCGTGCTGATTGCCCAGAAACATGGCGACGGTTTTCAAATCAGTTTTTCTCCAAAATTTGCTGCGGAAGGTTTCAGGATCATCAGGGAGTCGCCAACACGTTACACGCTGATGGTCATAACGGCTGATCATGTCCGGATTGCAAGATCGTTCAATGGCGACTCACTTTTCGTGCCTGAAAAAGCCGCCGAAAGGCTCAGTGCAGTTATGAACGGACTGGGAAAACTTGTTCCGGTTCGCTCGGTATTTGAAGAGGAAAATCTCCCGCTTTTGCCTGCCGACGCCCGGGTTTGCGTACACTTGTTGCCAGTGGGCGAGGGGTTTCACGTGGAAATGTACAGCAAACCGTTCAGATCAGCCCCGCCCTATTTCAGGCCCGGTGAAGGAGAGCCCTCCGTGACAACCATGTTCGGTGGGGAGAGGGTTCGCACGCTTCGCGATCTGAAAGCCGAAGCTGACAATGCGACAAAATTACTGGAACAGGTCAAAATACTCCGGCTGATACTGCCGGCCGGAGGTATATGGAAACTTGAAAATACCGAAAACTGTCTCGAACTCCTGACGCAATTGCACCCACTGGTGGAAAATGGTCAAATCATACTCGAATGGCCCAAAGGCGAAAAGCTGCAGGTTGTCGGGAAGGCCGGTTTTGATCATTTCAAGATGAAAATCCGCGGGAATAACGACTGGTTCGAGGTGACGGGCGAAATAAATATCAATGAAGACCATGTGCTGAACATGCGTCAGCTTCTGGCGTGGAGTTCGTCGGCAGCACAGTTCGTGGAGGTCAGTCCCGGCAAGTTCCTCGCACTGACCGAAGAATTCCGTCTTCGCCT
>JBDLWO010000149.1:0-3592 GCA_039804245.1 Bacteroidota bacterium | reverse complement strand
TTCATGCCCCTCCTTTTCAAACTGCCTGAAAAGGCGAAAGGCCGCTTTCCCGGCGCCTCCCCTGTCGTCGTAATATGAAATGAGGGCGATTTTCATGATTCTATTGTGCGGGTATGCTGACGTTGTCAGGTTCACTGAAAGTTTGATGATATTCAAGGACGGGTCTCATAATACCTGGTACAGGCTTTATGATATGATCTGTACTGATGTGTTCTACGGCAAAACGGACGACGTTTTGAAACTCTCTCACTGGTTTGATATGGCCGCCGAGCCATACATTTACGGTATATGTACCCAGATTCAGGGTGTTTCCGGGTATCATGGCTGTTACCTTATATACACCTTTCCGGAGCGGTGCCCCTTCTCCGACTACCGTACCGTGCTGCAGCACGAGTATCTGATCTTTGTTCATAATTTGAAATACCAGATTCACAAGCAGTCTGCCGGTGTGGCTGACAACATGGAATTCAAGTGATACGCCACTCGTAACTGTGAATAAATTTCCGGTTACAGGTGCGGCTTTTACCGAAAGCAGCCTTACCCTGTGGTCTCCCGGGGCTTCGTCAGCATTCCAGATTTTCTCCAGGCCGACTCCGGCCAAATTGTTCCACAGATACCGTTCTACCCCGTCGCGGGCCAATCCGTCAAAAATTTTCTGCCCTTTTTCCAGCACAATGGTCCGGTCGCACAGGGCAGAGATGGCTGCCATGTTGTGGCTGACGAACAGTACTGTCCGGCCTTCTTTTTTACCTGCATCACCCATTTTCCCGAGGCATTTCTGCTGAAATTCGGTGTCGCCAACCGCCAGTACTTCATCAACGATCAGGATTTCGCTCTCGAGGTGAGCAGCAACCGCGAATGCCAGCCGGACGTACATGCCCGATGAGTATCTTTTGACAGGCGTATCTATGTACATATCCACCCCACTGAAGTCGATAATCTCGTCGAGCTTGCTGTTTATTTCATGCTTTGTCATGCCGAGAATGGCGCCGTTCAGATAAATATCTTCCCGCCCGGTGAGTTCCGGGTGAAATCCTGTGCCGACCTCAAGCATACTGGCCACTCGCCCTCTGAGCCGTACCCGTCCGGATGAAGGGGCTGTGACCCTGGAAAGTAATTTGAGCAGGGTACTTTTGCCCGCTCCGTTTCGGCCTATGATTCCAACAGCTTCTCCCCGTCCTATTTCAAAGCTGACGTCCCGCAGGCTGTGTACAATGCCGTTTTTTTCCGGTGATCCGGTTGTGCCAATTTTCAGGAAGGGGTCTTCCTGGCCCAATATGCGCATTTTCCACCAGCGCTCAATATCCTGACTGAGGGCGCCCGTACCCACTTCACCCAGTCGGTATATTTTCGACAGATGCTGAACTTCAATGGCTGTTTTCTTCACTTTCCCTGTTTCGGATTTGCTGATTTGTGTTTCATGGATCGCCACGACTTATAGAGAATCCTGTAATCGGCAAAAATACGTTCAGAATAGTCAGAAAAGAATAAAACAGGAAAAAGGCAGGCAAATGCAAGATCCGATACTGGTCTCACCAAAAAGATACTGATTGGCAAGACAAGGGTGTAGAAATCGGTCAGAAAGAGCAGGTTCATTCCCCCGGGCTGCAATACAGTTCTCCTGACGGCTCCGTTAACATCACCGGTAATTTCCATGACAACGCACAAAAAGAAGGGTGTCAGCAGCAGTGGCTGCATCAGTCCGAGCAGCGCAACGATAGCGAGGGTCTCCGCCGGGAAAAGCAATTTTTCACCGATAAACAGGGTGCGGCTATATCCCGCAACACCGGGCAATGTTTTGACAGCTGATTTCTGATCGTATTCAAAATCATACAACTGGTGCCAGAAAATACCGCGCAATCCCCACAAAAAAGACCATAAAACAGCCAGAAATACCAGCAATGGCTGCGATTCCGTCCGGAATCCGGAAAGCAGAACCGCCATTATACAGGGTAATACGTGCGATCCGGCAGCATCCAGCAAAGGACCCGCCAGTCCCCTGCTTTTTGCCCTGAATGGCTCGACGGAGTAAAGTGTCCAGTTGATCCACAGCAGGAGGAAAACCATTTTCAGGGTTATTCCAGGCAATAATAACGTGGTTGCAGCTCCTGTAGAGATGATAACAGCAAGCAACTGGTACACCTCCGTACGCATCCATCCGCTCAGCCTGTTGGGTTTGCCCGCGATGCTGTCCGATTCCATATCGGCCAGGTCGTTTGAAATGGATGTAAAAGTCGCAGCAACAGACAGGGAAATTGTCAGTAATCCCAGGTGAAAAATATCTTCGGTATTGAATGCATCGGGGTTGTTTGACCGGAAAAGCAGAAAAATACCGAGTGCCGGAGCAATTTTATAGGTCCACCACTGCCTGAAGCGGATCAGTTTCAGTAAATCAGTCATGCGTATGGTGGCATTATTCGTGGCGTGGTTTTGCTGTCCAGCAGTGTTTCTGCATAAGCGTAAAGCGCCCGATCGTATTCGTTTTCCCGCTCAATGAGTACTTCCATGGCCGGATGGATTTTCCGGCTTTCGCGTCTGGTTGTGTTCAGGCGCGGGATGTGGGCTGGTGCCGGCGTTCCGATCATGTCAAATATCAGTTGTATGGTTTCCGGCAGTCGTTCTACTGTCCCCACAACGGCCATACTGTCGAGCCGCAATTTGGCTTTTTCAAAAAGTTGGTCCATATCTGCATCGGGAGATGAAAATCCGGGTTCCAGAAAGGGGTAGGTGATACCGTAATAGTCGGCTTTCAGGCCCGCCGGATGCCGGATGTTACTGCCCAGCACACGTGTCTGAAAGTTGTTCATGACAACCGGCGCCCATTTATTCTCAACAGATTTTCTGGTGAAGGGCAATTTTTCCCATGCATACCCGAGTGCCCGCGCGTAAATCGGCGCCAGGACTCCTCCGATACGATCTATTCTTTGCAGGTGTCTGATCAGTGAAAGTGTTTGTTCGAGGGGGTCTCTCAGTACGGTAACAGTGGGGATTTTTCTTCCGGCCAGTGGTTCCAGCAGCGAAAAAAAGTGGCCTGTGTAGCAACGGTATCCCGGTACAGCAGCCGGATTCATGGCTGCCAGCTCCAGTACCGTGTGCGCCGGAATACATTCTGCAGGCGGATAGGCACTTCTTATCAGTGAGGAAAGGGTAGTGCCTGCCGTTTTGGGTATATGGAAAAAATGGATTTCACCGGGCGGACTTTCTTTCATGTTACATCTTCCGGATTGATACGTGTGATCAATACTTGTTTGTACCGGTGAAGGGCCTCCATACAGAAGGCCGTTACCAGTTCTTCAGAGCCCCAGAAAAGGCATTTTTCCATGTTGTATCCACCATAGAAGATCACGGCAGTTGGCCAGTTGCCATCGGTATGTTGTGCTCCGACGATGAATCTGATTGCCTCCGGCAATTCCGGCACATCGGGGGCCCATTCGGCCAGTATGAGCGCGCTGAGTGCCTTCTCCATCCCGGTCAGTTTTTCCGATGCCGGATCGGTCAGGTCATCCCGAAGGCGTCCGACGATCAGTTCCCTGAGTGAATCGAAAGCCCTGATTCCGGCCCGGTCGCACCGCAGGAGTGCGTAATAAAGTAT
>JBDLWO010000148.1:0-35052 GCA_039804245.1 Bacteroidota bacterium | reverse complement strand
TACGTACTTGTCGTTACCAATCCTGTCAATGGTTGCACAGCCAGCGATGAGGCAATAATTACGCAGGACGCCAATGTGCCAACTGCAACGGCGGTCCTGATATGACGTTGAACTGTACTGTCAACACGGTGAATTTCGACGGCTCGAATTCTTCAAGCGGAAGTGGAATTATCTACACCTGGGCAGGCCCCGGTATTTCAGGTACGAATATCGGCGCGCAAAGTCCTTCTGGTATTACTGTGCCGGGTACATACAACCTTACGGTAACCAATACTGCCAATAACTGCAGGAATACAGATATTGTTGTAGTACTGCTCGACATTCAGAATCCTGCTGCCAATGCGGGTAATGATCTGGTACTGAATTGCTACAATAGCGCTACGGACACAATTGATGCAAGCGGGTCAAGTTTTGGCTCTATCTACACGTACCACTGGGCTGGTCCCGGTATCGTGCCCGGGGTGAATGATAATCTGCAGAATCCGGTTATCAGTAATCAGCCCGGTGTTTACAATCTTACCGTAACGAATACCAACAATACCTGCACATCAGTTGATCAGGTTATTGTGGTTTCAAACCTGGTTGAACCGACTGCTGATGCCGGCACCGACAAGATTATTGATTGTGTAACCACCTCTACCGCTATCGGTGGCACTTCATCCACAGGCAGTAATTTCAGCTATCTCTGGACGGGTCCGGGTATTACACCTGCCAACTCAACGCTGTCCAATCCGGTAGTTTCTCTGCCGGGCACTTACTCTATCGTAGTGACTGATGCTGTTAATGGCTGTACTGCTGCCAGTACTTCTGTGGTCAACACCAATGCTGTTTACCCTGCAGCGCTTGCAGGCAACGATGGAAGACTTACCTGTGCAGTAACAACCTATACCCTTGACGGCTCTGCCTCATCCAGCGGCACCGGTTTCACAGCACTTTGGTCCGGCCCGGGTATTAATGCCGGAAATCAGGGCCAGCTGACGCCAGTTGTTTCTGTGCCGGGTACCTACTTCCTTACCGTAACAGATCAATCCAATTTCTGCCAGAAAACGGATACTGTCGTTGTGGCTCAGGATATCGTAAATCCTGTTGCTTCATCCGGTCCTGATCGTCACCTTGACTGCCAGACTACAACCGTAACGCTCGATGGATCTGCTTCCAGCGCAGGTGCTTTCTACACGTACAACTGGACTGGTCTTGGCATAACTGCCAATAACCAGACATTGAAGAGCCCTTCAGTGACCGTTCCCGGTTCGTATGCACTGACTGTCACCAACAATGATAACGGATGTACTTCGATTGACAATGTGTTAGTTACACAGGATATTACCGCACCCACTGCCAGCGCGGGTAATACTGTCACCATTACCTGTGCCAATCCGAATATTACCATTAACGGTTCTGGCAGCAGTTCAGGCTCACAGTTCGGTTACATCTGGCAGGGTCCTGGTATCAACTCCAACAATTTCGACGACAAGAGTCCGGTTGTGGCTGATTCAGGTCTGTACATTATTATTGTGACCAATTCCCAGAACTTCTGTACTTCTACCGCTTCGGTGTATATTGATATGGACAAACAGGCTCCGCTGACACTTGCTGGTCCGGACCGCCTTCTCACTTGCGCGGTCACCACAGTTCAGCTTGATGCCTCGCAATCACAGGCCAGTGGGGTTATCTCCTACAAGTGGACGGGTCCTGGCATCACACCGGGTATCTCGACGCTGCCCGCACCTACAGTTTCAGTGCCGGGTACCTATAACGTGGTAGTTACTGACAGTCAGAACGGCTGTACTGCTACAGATTTCGCCATTGTTGATCAGGATATCGTGTACCCTGTTTCTGTGGCAGGCGCCGATCAGACGATTACCTGCGCCAATGGAGCAACGGGCGTAGTCCTGAATTCTACAGGCTCCAGTACTGGCTCAGGTGTTGTTTATCAGTGGAGTGGCCCGGGTATCACCCCCAACAATCAGGGTCAACCAAACCCTACGGTACTGGTTCCAGGAAACTATTCCCTGCTCATTACCAACTCGGCTAATGGTTGTACGTCTTCAGATGGAGTAGTGGTGTTCCTTGATCAGAACCTGCCGGTCGCAAGTGCTGGTACTGACCAAACCATCACCTGCAGTGTTCTGAATGTTACGCTCGACGCCTCCGCCTCCACTACACCAGGTGGTTCACTCAACTTCACATGGGCTGGCCCCGGTATCACGCCTGTCAATGTCAATGATGTTAAACCGGTAGTAAATGCACCGGGAGTTTACACCGTGACTGCACTGAATAGCGTAACCGGCTGCTCGGCTTCCGATCAGGTAGTGGTAAACCTGGATAACGTAAATCCGACAATAGCTGCAACCGCAGAACTCATCACCTGCCAGGATCCGAATGCCACGCTGGCTGTAACCAGCTCGGCCACAGGATCAGTTTACAAATGGGAAGGCCCGGCTGTCACACCACAGAATTCCGACGATGCCAGTCTGCAAATCAGCGAACCCGGAATCTACAGTGTTACCGTAACTGCTCCCAATGGCTGTACATCAACTACCCAGATTGAAGTACTTCAGGATGCCAATGTACCTGATGGTATCGCCGAAGGTGTAATTCTGAACTGCTATAACGGAGGAGTGGGTGAAATTTCAGGTGAGGTACTTACGCCAGCCGGATCAACATTTAACTGGACTGGCCCCGGTATCGGTACGCAAACAACAAATATTGTATCAGTAACACAGCCTGGAACATACAGTTTCAACATGACAACCGCTACCGGTTGCAAAAAGACACTGACGGTTCAGGTAACTACCAATTTCACCAAGCCCAATGTGGTGGCCCTCGCAACAGATCAGCTGGATTGCAGCACCACAGAGGTGACCATCAGCGCAGCAGGTACTTCAACAGGTGCCAACTTCACATACTTGTGGACTGCTCTGAGTGGCAATATTGTTTCCGGTACCAATACACTTTCACCGGTGGTTGACAAGGCCGGTACCTACAAATTGCGCGTATTCAACTCCACAAATGGCTGTGCCGACAGTATTCTTGTGCCTGTAACAATTGATCCGGCCGTTCCAACCGGCTTCAATCTGAAAGTAAGGGATATCGTTTGCTTCGGCGATACGGATGGCTCTATCACTATCAATAACGTGATTGGAGGTACTCCGCCATTCAACTTTACTATCAGCTCTGCCAACAACCAGTACACTGGTCTCCGCGCAGGCAACTATGTACTTTCGCTGATTGATGCAAACGGCTGCGAACTCGACACGATCGTGACCATCGAGGAGCCAGGTCAGCTGCTGGTCGAACTGGGTGATAATGTGGAAATTGAACTGGGTGAGGAAGCTTCGGTTTCGGTTCAGATTGCCAATACAACACAGCTGGAATCAGTAGTGTGGAATTTCATTCCTGAAAATGCTACCAGAATTGACAGTGTAAAGACACCACTGACGTATGTGTCCGGATTCACTTTCAATCCACTGAACTCTTACAGACATACCGCCACGGTAACAGACGTTAATGGTTGTATTGCCCGTGACGAGGTGCTTGTAGTGGTAAACAAACCGCGAAATGTCTATGTGCCCAACGTATTTAACCCGTCCAGTATTGATGTGGACAACTCTGGTGTACGCATCTATATGGGTCGCGATGTCGCACGTGTTCAGAAATGGGTGATTTTTGATCGCTGGGGCAGCCAGATCCATGAGGTTGATAATATCCTGCCTGGCGATTTCACGCACGGCTGGACTGGCAAGGTGCGCGGTGAAGATGGTCAGGCCGGAGTTTATGTCTGGTACGCCGTAGTTGAATTCATTGATGGAGAAGTGATTGAGTACAAGGGTGATGTAACGCTGGTTCGTTAAAACTGCCTGTACTTTGCCTCAAAATATCCTTATACAGGGTCGTTCCTCGCGGAGCGACCCTGTTTTGCTTTATTGAGTGTTTTATCTGTTATTCCTCTGTCTGGCGCCTCCCCTAATTCAAAGACGTTCGAAAAAAATCCCCGTTTTTGTACAAGACAGAAAATACCGAACAGGCTCTGAGTAACTTTGCACTATGAAAAATACGCCGCTTGTACTCAGTGACGACTTCCGAAATATTCTTGACGCACTTGAAAAATCGGATTCCAACCTGTTCATTACGGGGAAAGCCGGAACGGGCAAGAGTACCCTGCTGCAACTGTTCAGAAGTACATCCCGGAAGAAACTGGCTGTACTGGCGCCCACCGGCATAGCAGCACTGAACGTTCAGGGACAAACAATTCACTCGTTTTTCGGGTTTCCGCCCAGGGTAATTACTCCATCAGAGGCATCCAGGCGTGTGAGCCGGAAGGATTTGCTCAGGATGTACAAAAACCTGGAGGTACTGGTCATAGATGAAATTTCGATGGTACGAGCCGATATGCTCGACGGGATAGACAGCTTCCTGAGGGTCAACAGAGAGAATTTCAGACCGTTCGGGGGAGTTCAGGTTGTATTCATAGGCGATATGTTTCAATTGCCTCCTGTAGTCACCAGGGATCCGCTGGAGTCGGCCTATTTCAGGGATTACTACGACTCACCCTACTTTTTTTCTGCCCGGATATTCAACGACCCCGATTTTCTGCAGGAAACACACGAGCTGAGAAAGGTTTACAGGCAAGAATCACGTCATTTCCTCAGACTGCTGGAGGCTGTCAGACTCAACAAGGCCGATCACGATGATCTGGCTGATCTCAACGAAAGGTACGTGCCAAATCACGCTGATACCGGAGGATATATCACGCTCACAGCCAGAAATGCCACTGCCGACCGGATAAATCTGCGCGAACTGCAGCAAATCACAGAACCGGAATTTTCATTCAGCGCTACGGTCTCGGGCGCCTTTGACCCTAATCTGTACCCCACCGAATTTGATCTTCGCCTGCGCAAGGGAGCCCAGGTCATGTTTGTCAGGAATGACGTGGAAGAACGTCAGTTTGTTAATGGAACTATTGGAAAAATTACTCATCTCGACAGTGAAACAATTATCGTGGAAACTGATGAACAGGGTACAAAACGAAAAATTGAGGTTTCCAGATCAGAATGGGAAATAATGCGGTATAAATCAGGCGCTACCGGTAGTCTCGAAACAGAAGTTGTGGGCTCTTTTTCCCAGTTTCCGCTTAAACTCGCCTGGGCGATCACCATTCACAAAAGTCAGGGAAAAACCTTTGACAAAGTAATTATAGATCTGGCTGGCGGCGCTTTCGAACATGGTCAGCTTTATGTCGCGCTGAGCCGCTGCAGAACACTGGAGGGAATTGTACTCAGAAAACCAATCAGACCATCTGATGTCATTACGGATGAAAGGGTAGTGGATTTTTACGAGTCTATTTTGAGAACCTGAAATAAACGAAATATATACCCCTGCCGGGCGAACAAAAAAAATCGGCCAGCCCGGAAACAGGCTGACCGAAAAGAAAGGCTTATCCACATATACAGTTCGCGTGTATGCGTACACACACGCAGAAAAAATTACTTCACAACGCTCAGTTTACGGGCGCCGATTTCATTGTTTGCACGGAAGCGGACCGTATATAAACCGGCAGGAAGTTCGCTGCAATCAACTGTCAGCATATTCGCCTGCTCGAGGTACAGATTCCTGAGTACACGACCAGTACCGTCAATCAGGCTGACTTCCATACGTGATTCCGGAATTTCTCCGAATACGATGCGTGTGATGCCGTCAGTCGGGTTTGGAAGCAGGCTGATTCCGCTCATCCAAACGGGTTCATGCGTTGCAGAAGAATTGGTAACCTCAAAGTTTTCACGCTTGAATACACAACCATTGGCATCCGTAATTTCAACGGAATAGCTGCCTGCCGCGAGTCCTGAAACATCTTCAGTGTCGGCCAGATCCTGTCCGTTTGCAGTCCAGTGGAAAGAAAGCGGAGCAACACCACCCTCAACGGTAATATCAATTGAACCATTGCTCTGGCCATTGAATTCATTGACGATAGTTACGGAAGTGACATTGACAGGCGGAGTCACAGTTACTGTAAATGAGCAGGAGCCGGAGTTGCCACTGGCATCAGTGAAGGTAAACCTTTGCTCGGTAGTACCCACGGGGAATTCAGATCCGCTTGGAAGACCACTTGTCTGTTGCCATTGTCCATTGAGGATCAGGCAGTTATCCTGTGCATTGGCCGGCTGGTAACTTACTACGTTGTTGTAGCTGCAAACAACGACATTGTCTGGGCAGGTAACAACCGGGGCTTCAGTGTCAACCACTTTCACAGTAACAGTAGCAGAGGATGTAAGGCCGGAAACGTCGGTCACAGTAACTACTACTTCATGTTCTCCAAGATTGGTACAGTCAAAAGAAGATGGGGAAACGGTAATTCCTGCTACACCGCAGTTGTCAGATCCCTGTGCATTTACAGTAGCAGGACTGATACTTGCGCTGCCACTCTGATCCAGCACTACGATGGCATTTTCAGCCGTAACAACAGGAGCCTCGGGGTCGGTAGTACCGATAGTAATATTGGACTGAGCGATACATCCGGCGTCGTCGGTTACAGTTACCGAATAGTTTCCGGCAGTCAGATTGGACAGTGCACTGCCAGTTCCACCATTGTTCCATACGTAAGACAGGGGCTCCAGTCCGCCGGTAACAGTTACAGAAGCAGCGCCGTCAGAACCACCCGGGCAGGTTACATCCGACGACTGTGAAGTTGCTGAAATGGCACAATCAACGGAGTTCACAGTAACGCTCTGCGATACAGCACAACCGTTTGCATCGGTAACAGATACTACATAGGTACCCGGAGCGAGACCGGAGACAGACTGGCTTGTTTCGCCATTGCTCCACAGGTAAGTGTACGGAGCTACACCACCGGTTGGATCAGCAGTTGCCGTACCGTCATTTATACCGCTCTGAATCTGGCTTGTAGCAGATGCATTGGCAAAAACTGCCGTTGGTTCAGAAATAACAGCAGTTGTTACAGCTGTGCAGTTCTCACCATCAGTAACAGTCACTGTATATTCGCCTGCTGCGAGATTGCTGATTGCTGCATCAGACGAACCATTGCTCCAGTTGTAGCTGAATACACTGTTTCCGCCAGCAGCCTCAACGGCAGCAGCGCCGTTGGAACCGCCATTGCAACTTACGTTGTTCTGACTGGTCAGGGAAGCCGATACATTAGGACGCTGGATAACAGTCACAGTTGCTGTATTGGTGCAGCCACTGGCAGTATTGGTAACCAGAATCTGATAGGTGCCGGCAGCATCGATCACAGGACTGAGGGTATTTTCACCAGATACCAGGCGACCATCGCTGGTTGACCAGGCGTAAGCCATGTCGGGTCCTTCTGAAGATCCTGTACCACTGAGCGTAATCTGGGTAGTATTGCAGTTGAAGTTGCCCGGAGAAGAGCAGGAAGCACCCGGAGCTGCAGTATTGTCGTCAACGACGGCTGTGGCAGTAGAAACACATCCATTGGCAGGGCTGGTTACCGCGAGAGCGTAGGTACCGGGCGCCTGTGTGGAGAATGACGAAAGGTTCGATGTAAAGCCATTGGGGCCGGTCCAGGCATAAGTAGCCGTCGTGTCAGATGTTGTACCTGTTACAGTTGTGCTTCCGACAAGGCAGGAAATGAAGCCTCCAGTGGCACCTGCACCTGGTCCGGATGTGTTATTTGCTACCGTGGCTGCTCCGTTGTTGTTGCAGCCGGTCAGTGTATCAGAAACAATAACACTGTACGAACCGGGAACAGTGACTACCGGACTTTGCAGGTTGGAGGTAAATCCATCAGGGCCTGTCCAGGCAAAAGTGGCATTACCGGAATTTGTTGATGCAGTTACATTTACTGTATCAATCACACAGGTAATTTCAGAGCCGGTTGTGCTCACAGAAGGTGGCACGTTGTTACCCGTAACCGTCGTTGTGGATGTTGTAGTACATCCGTTTGATGAGTTGGTAACAACAAGCGTATAAACACCGGGTGCTCCCACCACCGGACTCAGGGTGTTTCCACCTGAAACAACATTCGGCCCATTCCATGCATAGCTGAAACTGGTGCCTGTTGAACCACTGCCGGAAAGTGTATCCTGAGGTATCGGACAAGAAACAACTCCATTGCTGCCTGCATTGGCATCCGGATGGGTAATGTTGATGTTTACCGTTCTGGTGGCAAAAGATGCACAGGTGGTATTGATATTGGTTACACGCAGCGTGTAACTGCCGGCGCTGTCAACAGTTGGAGTAAGTGTTGTGCCTCCGGAAACGATGTGACCACCACTGGTTGCAAACCAGAGATAGCTGAAATCATCACCCGTACTTGATTGTGTGCCATCCAGCTGAATAGTCGGATGCGCACAGTCAATAGATGGCGGATTGGCAACGGTCGCAGTCGGGTAGGTAGGCGCTGCCAAAGTCTGGGAAACGGTAGAAGTACAACCTTCTGCATCCGTAACCGTGCAGGTGTACGTACCGGCATTCAGGCCGATGGCTGTCTCAGTTCCGCCTCCGTTAGACCAACTGTAGGAGTAGTTGGAGTCCCAGCCACCAATACCGGTGGCGGTGATGCTGCCCGTCAGGCCATTACAGCCAACCTGTATGAAACTGACAACCTCTGAAGTCAGCGGCTGAGCTGGCTGAAGTATTTCAAAGGGGTCAGAAACAGTAGATTGGGCACCGCGCGTTATTGTTACAGTGTAGGTACCTGCAGGAATATTGTTAAGATCCTGGGTAGTGGCACCATTGCTCCACAAATAGGTGAAGTTTCCACTGAGTCCGCCACCCGGGGTAATATTTATAGCACCTGAATTTGTTCCATAGCATTTCACATTGCGTTGAAGATCAATGGAATAGGTAATAGGCGGTGGTGCACAGTGACTGGTACGGAAATTCCACAGACTAGTCGCAGGTAACTGGCCTGCCTCATAAACCTTTTTGTCGTAAGGACAAATGTAAAAGATAGTGGGGTAGTAGGCGATCTGGTACAATCCGGCAATACTGGCGTCGTCAATAATCGGGTAGGGAGTTCCTGACACCCAGTCACCCTGAGTTCCGCCTACACATCCTGAAGGACCATAAAGGCAGGCGGTATTGGTTGCGCCATCACCTTCAATAAACATAACAAAAGCCTCGTCTGTTCCCGGAGGGCCATGGGTTTCCCAAAGATCTCTGAAAGCATGAGAGTTGTGATAGTTCCAGCAGGGACCACACCAGGTGGCCGAAACGTCAATGTAAACGTGTTTGCCTGCGTTCAGCAGATCGTACAGGTTGTGCGACTCGCCGTTGATATCAACACCTGTGAAATCCGGTGCAATACTTCCGTCGGGAATCTGAGCCTGCGCCATCTGTAATCCTGCAACGAAAAACAGGATGAGAAGGAGAAGTTTTTTCATAAGTCGGAAAAAAGTAAGTTAATGGTTTAAAATCACGGATAAATGTAGAGCTATTGACAATATGTTCATACTTTTAGATGGATAATTTGGAACATTTCCTACTTTTCGCCGTCAATTCCGGTTTTTCACCAAAAATATCCGGATAATCTTTCTGTTATGCAAGACATACAATTCAATTTCTCCACAGATCCCTACGATGTCATTATTGTCGGCTCGGGAGCAGGTGGCGGTATGGCCGCCTATGAACTCACCAAAGCCGGTGCCAGAGTTTGCCTGCTGGAAGCCGGTCAGCATTACGATCCGGCCGATCCCAAATATATCACGCAGCTCAAGTGGCCCTGGCAGTCTCCCAGACGCGGCGCATCCACCCGTTTTCGTCCTTTCGGCGACTTCGATGCCGCTTATGGCGGCTGGGATATTGAGGGCGAACCCTACACAACTGCTCCCGGTACCAAATTCGCGTGGTTCCGCTCCCGTATGCTCGGTGGACGAACCAATCACTGGGGACGTATTTCGCTCAGGTTTGGCCCCGACGATTTCCGTCGGAAAAGTATTGATGGCCTTGGCGAAGACTGGCCAATTTCTTACGAAGAGGTAAAGCCATTCTACGACGAAATTGACAGTATGCTCGGAGTATTTGGCACCAACGAAGGCTTGCCAAATGATCCGGATGGTATTTTCCTGCCACCCCCGAAACCGCGCCTACACGAGTTGATGATCAAAAAGGCCAACAGAAACCTGGGTATCAAAACGATCCCGTCACGACTCAGTATCCTCACAAAAAAAATCAACGACGACAGGGGGGAATGTTTCTATTGCAGTCAGTGCGGTCGCGCATGTATGGCATATGCCGATTTCTCTTCGTCTTCCTGTCTGGTAAAACCAGCCCTGAAATCAAAAAATCTGGAGGTAATCTATCATGCTATGGCGCGTGAGGTACTTACCGATCCTCAAACCGGCCTCTGTACCGGAATTTCCTATGTGGATACCAATACGCTGGAAGAAAAAACAGTCAGGGCAAGGGTTGTAGTGCTCGCAGCCAGTGCGTGTGAATCGGCCCGACTCCTCCTGAATTCGAAATCACCCAGGTTTCCGAATGGTCTGGCGAACTCGTCCGGCGTGGTAGGCAAGTATCTGCACGACTCTACAGGTGCTTCCAGGGCCGCCATCATACCCACGCTGTTCGATCGCAAACGTTATAATGAAGATGGGGTAGGGGGATTGCATGTTTATTCTCCCTGGTGGCAGGATAACAGGAAACTTGACTTCCCAAGGGGATATCACATTGAATACTGGGGAGGCATGGGTATGCCCGCTTATGGTTTTGGATGGGGAATTGAAAATGTGAATGGTATGTTCCCTGATCGTGACGGTAACAAGCGGGAGGCAGGCGGTTACGGCGCAGCACTCAAGGATGATTACCGCCGCTTCTACGGCGCCTATATCGGTATGGCCGGCCGTGGTGAAGCTGTAGCCAGAGAAGATAACTTTTGTGAAATTGATCCCGATAAAGTGGACAAGTTCGGTATCCCGGTACTCCGGTTTAATTACAAACACTCGGATTACGAAAAGCTCCAGGCCAAACACATGCACGAAACCTTCGAGCAGATAATTCAGGAAATGGGTGGTATTCCACTTAGCGACAAACCCGGTCCGGAAAAGGATTACGGCCTCAACGCTCCGGGCGAAATTATTCACGAGGTGGGCACTGCCCGAATGGGTAATAATCCCAAAACATCAGCCCTCAACAAATTCCAGCAGGCTCATGATGTTAAAAACCTGTTTATAGTAGATGCCGCTCCATTCCCATCACAGGGGGATAAAAACTGCACCTGGACAATCCTCGCGCTTTCCATGCGCGCTTCACGCCATATTGTTGATCTCCGGAATCAGGGAAAACTCTAATCTGACATGAAAAGAAGAAATCTGCTCAAATCTATCGGTCTTACCTCACTTGGACTGGCCGGTCTCTCGCCCCAGGTTCAGGCTGCAGAGCAACTCATACCTGTTGATGAAACCGGTGACAAGAAGAAAAAAGAGCCGTGGGAACCCTACGGACGCACAGAATCGGAAAAGGAAAGAGATACCAGACTATTGTCCGAACAGTTCTTCACAGCCTCCGAACTGAAAACAATCGGCGTGCTCGCCGATATTATTATACCCCGCGACAGCCATTCAGGCAGCGCTACCGATGCCGGTGTGCCCGCCTTTATCGAGTTCATGGCCAAAGACAAGCCGGAACTTCAGACTCCCCTGCGCGGCGGACTGCACTGGCTCGACGCTCAGTCAATGAAAAGATTCGGCGCTGTCTTTGCTTCCTGTAATCAAAAACAACAGATTGAAATAGTGGACGATATCGCTTACCCGGAAAAAGTAAAGCCGGGGATGAGTCAGGGAGTGTCCTTTTTCAATCTGATGCGAAATCTGACCGCTTCCGGCTTCTGGTCAAGTCAAATGGGTATCACCGATCTCGGTTATGTCGGCAACGTACCCAATCAGTGGAATGGCGTGCCAGATGAAGTGCTGAAACAATACGGACTTGAGAACGAATAAGTTCTAACTATTCATCCACGCCCTCGTAGTATTCAAAAAGGGCAATAATGTATGCTCCGGCGCCATATCCTGCCATGGGTATGGCGCCGGCGTAACTCTCATTTTTGTCTCGTACACCAGCCCGTTGGATGTAGTCAGGTAAGGGTAAGACATCCGGGCCTCAATGGCTGAGCAATGAAACAGCAGAAAGGAGTACAGAAAGATGGAAAACAAGCGGGTAACAGGTTGGAGACAGATCATGATAACTGTTTTTATGTCGGTCAGCACAAAAATAATGGTAATATTGAGACAGGTTCCGGGTATTTTCCTGAATAGTTGCCCAAATTATCCTTCTTTTTCCGCACCTTTGCGGCGCATTTTCCATATAAATTATCATGCAAGAAGATTTGTTCAAGCGATTGGTATCGCACTGCAAGGAATACGGATTCATCTATCAATCCTCCGAAATTTACGACGGCCTGAACGGCGTATATGATTACGGGCCGATGGGTGTTGAACTGAAGAACAACATCAAGGAGTACTGGTGGCGTTCCATGGTGCAGATGCACGAGAATATCACAGGTATTGATTCCGCCATTTTCATGCACCCGCTAATCTGGAAGGCCAGTGGTCACGTGGATGCTTTCAACGATCCGCTCGTTGATAACAAGGACTCCAGGAAACGCTATCGCGCCGATGTTCTGATTGAAGGCGAAATTGACAAGATGCTGGCAAAAGCCGACAAGGAGGTGGAGAAGGCAGCAAAACGTTTTGGAGATTCTTTCAATGAACAACTGTTCCGCGAAACAAATCCAAGGGTGGTTGACTACCTCAACAAGGCTGACGACACGGAGAAAAGGCTGGCTAACGCCCTTAAAAATAACGATATGGCCGACCTCAAGGCCCTGATTGACGAGCTGGAGATCGCTGATCCGGATAGCGGTTCACGCAACTGGACAGAAGTACGTCAGTTCAACCTGATGTTCTCCACGCAGATGTCGAATATCGGGGGCGATGACGGCAAGCTTTATCTCCGCCCGGAAACGGCCCAGGGTATTTTCGTCAATTTCTCCAACGTACAGAAGACAAATCGCCAGAAGATTCCATTCGGGATTGCCCAGATCGGAAAGGCGTTCAGAAACGAGATAGTTGCCCGTCAGTTCATTTTCCGCATGCGCGAGTTTGAACAGATGGAAATGCAGTTTTTTGTGCGCCCCGGTACAGAAATGGAGTGGTATAACCAGTGGAAAGAGCGCCGTATGGCCTGGCACCGCGCTGTAACGCCAGAAAGCAAACTGCGTTTCAAGGATCACGATAATCTGGCGCACTACGCCAACGCAGCTGTAGATATTCAGTACGAGTTTCCATTCGGATTCAAGGAACTTGAAGGTATTCACTCTCGTACAGATTTCGACCTCAGCAGCCATGCGCAACTATCCGGCAAGAAAATTCAGTATTTCGATCCGGAACTGAACGAACACTACACACCTTATGTAGTTGAAACTTCCGTGGGTTGCGACCGTATGGTACTCTCTGTGATGTCAAATGCTCTGGTAGAAGAATCGGTTCCCGATGCACAGGGTGAAGACAGCACCCGTACTGTCATGCGCATTCACCCTGCGCTCGCGCCAGTGAAGTGCGCCGTGCTTCCATTGCTCAAAAACAAGGATGAACTGGTTGATAAGGCCCGTGAAGTTTATGACAAGCTGAAATTCCATTTCATTTGTCATTATGATGAGAAGGATGCTGTCGGTCGCCGTTATCGCCGCCAGGATGCAATCGGAACACCATATTGCGTAACTATTGACTTCGAAACACTCGAAAACAACACCGTCACGGTTCGTGAGCGCGACTCCATGACGCAGGTGCGCGTACCAGTCAGTGAAGTGGCAAGTATCGTGGGAGAGCGCGTGGATATGCGCAAACTCCTCGAAACACTGGCCTGATTCGTAAAATATGCTCAAGGCGCTGTCGAAATCACCGGGCACCACCCTGGCCATGCAGATGTTCCAGGTAATGCGGACGGGTTCGGCTGTGCTTACCGGGGTGGTACTGGCCAAAAGCACACTCTCAACTGCCGAAATCGGACAGTGGGAGATTCTGCTCTACGTTGGTACCACCCTTACTTTTTTCTGGGTGAACGGCCTGCTGCAGTCCATCGCAGGCGTGTACGCACAAGCGCCTGAATCACGTCGGCCAGCAGTTTTGTACAACAGCTTTATCGTCTTTTGTATCATTGCTGCAGTGGTTTTTCTCTTGCTTGCCACGGGTAATGATGGTTTCATGCGCCTGATTACCGGAGCACAGGAGGTCCCGTTTTCAGGATGGTATGCCCTTTTTCTGCTTTTCAACCTTCCTTCCTATCCGCTGGAGTATGTCTATTTGCTCCGTCAGAAACCTGCTGCGATTATAGCGTGGGGTCTGTTTTCTTTTGGTTTCTATCTGATTGCCCTCGGAGTACCGGTTTTATGTGGCTACGGACTCGAGACAGGTATCAAGGCGCTGTCGGTACTGGCATTTCTCAAATTTCTCTGGACATTGAGGGAAATCTCCGGTTTCAGGTGGCAGTGGCCCGACTGGCACCTCATACGACAGTACACTGTTTTCGCCACGCCGCTGATTCTGAGCAGCGTTGTGAGCAACCTGATGCTCCTCTTCGACAACTGGCTGGTAAACTGGCATTATCACGATCCGGCGGTGTTTGCACTATACAGGTACGGTGCCCGTGAACTGCCATTGGTTCCTGCGCTGCTTTTCGCTGCTGGCGCCTCTCTCATTCCTGTTATAGCTGAAAATCAGGCCCGGGGTCTTTCCGAACTGAAACGCAGAATAACCGGAATGATGCATATACTTTTCCCGCTCAATGCACTGGCCATGCTGACGAGCGGGTGGTGGTTTCCGCTGGTCTTTAACAACAACTTCAGAGAAAGTGCCGTATTGTTCAATATCTATTTGCTGACGCTGTGCAGCAGGGTATTGTTGCCCGCTTCAATTCTGTTGTCAAAGGGAGACTCCCGCTCGGTTTTTCGCGTAAGTCTGATGGAAATGGCAGTTAAATTGATACTCGGATTGATATTTATCCATTTTTTCGGTCTCCCGGGCCTCGCCTTTTCAGTGGTTATTTCGTTCTGGGTCGAGAAAATCGGACTGATATGGCTGCTTGAAAGGAAGTACGGAATCAGAACAGCAGAATGGCTTGACTGGCGCTGGCACCTGGGTTATTCAGCTCTTTTGATTGCAATTTTTGTTTTAAGTATTTGAAATTCTTTAATTTAAATATAAAAATTTTTATATATTATTTTCAGGAGCTTCAATTGAATCAGGGGGCCACGAAGATAAATCGGATGATTGTTGTCGTTCATTCCAGTCACTTCAATTTTGCATTCAAATCGCTGCAGGTAGTTGATGAAACTTTCGTGTAACAATAATCGCCCCTGTTCATCTGTGATCCTGTACAGTTGTTGAATTTCCTGTGCGGAGAATCTTAAAGAGGAAGGAAAATCTGCAGGGAGGCTCTCCGGGTTGCTTGCCCTGACAGATACGATCTCTTCGTATTGACCCGTGAGCCACAATTGTTCGACTTCGAGCAACCCCGGGATATCAGGAAACTCTTGTTTTTCCGCTGGCGTCATTTTTTGGCAGCTCTGTACCCGAATACATTATATCCGAAAGTGAAATAGAACAGGTTGCCGTCAAGCGCGGGAATCCCATTGCCAAAATTAAGCCAGTTATACCCGACGCGTATGCGGAAGCCATTATAAGATCCTTTGGGTAAATCCCAGCTGGCGTAATTATCCCTGAAGAGCTTTACATCTGCTGTGAGTGACGCACCGATGTGTCCTTCAAGTAACTGAAAACTGTCGTAGTAAACAGGAATTTCTTCCGGTACATCGGACGAGGATGGCGGCGCCAGAAAGGCGATACCGATACCTGCTGCAGGGAAAATCCTGATTTTCTCCGCATTAATAATATCGTAGCCTATTTCCAGAGAATAGTTGCTGTAACTCGCCGGTGAATTCACTGGCCAGGTATCAAGTCCGTCGGTAATGTCTCTTTTGAGCCGACCGCCTCCGAATGAAGCGCCTAACTGTACATTCCAGCGATCAACCCAGTAGTAGAAATCGAGTGAGAGCGCGTAAAGCGGCGGTAACGACCTGTCAATCTCGCCGGTCCAGCTGCCACTTTGCAGCCCGAGTGCAGCGCCGAAAGCCTTGTTCGCGGGTTTCAGGATATCCGGCTTTACTCCCGACAAAAAGTACAGGTAGTTTGACTGAGGGTATTTGGCCTCAAAAGCGCTGATTTTTTCGGCCCACTCCTCTTCATTTCCGTTTGTTCTGAGCAGGTATTCGAGCAGAAGAATAGAAAAAGCCTTCTCTTCCTCTGTCAGAAATGCATGCCGGATGGCCTGAAATGCCTCGTACCTGCGCGCATACATCAGCGAGTCTGTGAGTTCAAACAGACTGTCGGCTGGCGGCTGTACTTTTTCGGACAAACTGTAACGTTCCGCGGCTCCCAGCTGTGCAGCTTCCGAGAACAGTGCACCGTAGTTTTCTGTCCAGTAGTAAAGCAGCCACCGTTCATCCCAGCTCAATCCCACGTAATACCTGTTTTCAAGTCTTGAAAGTGAATCTATCCAGAGACCTGCGGCGGCTGGATCGTCGGCAGATACTGCGTTTTTCAGTTCCTGTCTGCCAGTCCGGATTTTATCTTTTCTGATCAGCTGATCGTTTGTCTGGGCTTTCGCGTTCTGACTGCAAAACAGGAAAATGGCCAAAAATGGTATCAGTGCTTTCATCTGAAAAAGATTTATGGTCAGGCTAATTCATTCCAGCGGCGCCAGAGGGAGAGTGCAAAACCGAAGAGCATCAGGAGTGAGCCTGCCCATACCAGATTGATACCAGGGAAAATGATGGCTTCGAGTACAACATAGTCGGATCGCTGTACATTTTCAGCCAGTTCAAATGGTATTGGCGCCATATTTTTGGGAATATCAGCCACTCCGATGGTGAGCACACCTTTGGCCGGGTCAATATTCTCAAACCTGAAGGAAAGCCCGGTCTGGGTATTGTCGTCTTTCAGACTGAAAGGGGTATTGTCGCGGATCAGGTAAACCGGACGCGCAATTCCTGTTTTACCATCCGGCGCCCGGATACCCACAACAGCAGCCACGGCTATATCACCTGCCTGCGCGCTGTAGCTCGGATGCTTCACATTCTTCTCAACACCGGTAAATGCCAGTTGATACCCTTTGTAGTTGAAATTGTCGCCTTCTTTCAGATCAAAAGGAGTATATTTCATTTTTTCTTCTGCGTCAAAAACAGCCTGCAGTGTTTTCTCGTTCAGTCTGATCTTGAGTTCCAGCGGATTTACCTGGGCCGGATTGGTGAAACCTCCCTCTGAAGGTCTGATATACATCATGGGCTCTGCCAGATAGGTAGTGGTATCTTCCGTATCAAAGGCTTTGAACTGTAGTCCAAGCGCAAGGTCGCCCTCCTGAGCCTCGTAATCGTGGTGATTCGGTGTTTTGGTCACCCCCTGAAGTACGAGGATATTATTTTCTGTACGCAGTGTATCGCCCGGGGAGAGAAAACAGGGTACATATTTCAGGCTGTCCTCCTGTTGTCTGGCGAACTCCGGATCGAGCTCTGCCTTGGGCAATGAGGTAATCATGGTGAAGATATCATAATCCCAGTAGTGTTTTGTAGAGGGATTATTGGCCACGATCTTGCTGAATTGCCTGTCGTACATCACGTTGGGGTACAACTCGAAAGACTCACCGCTCACGTTTCCGTTTTCATTCCTTCGTTCGAACTTTACAGTAAATGTACGAGTCTGACGCTCAACGGTATCTTTCAGGTAAGTTGCATTGAAGTCCCTGATTGGCAGCGATGAGCCTTTCAGCAGTATCACATTTTTATTGAGCTCATCTTCACCGGCGCCTTCTATCACATCGCGCATGACAAATTTGTTGGTGGAAATCCAGGCCTTTCCAAGTCCGGTACTCAAAATACCGAGCACAAGTGCGCCAAAACCGACGTGAGAAATGGCTGCACTGGCCATTTTGATATTTCCTTTCGCTACCGTAACAAGGTAATCCAGATTGGCCGACAGCGCGAACATACCCGAGAACAGCAACGCATACAACTGCCACGCATTGATTTCAATCCATTGTCTGTTCAAAACTGTCAGAGCACCGGCCAGAAGTGCCGCGATGCCTGTGTGCAGTCCGAATATTTTGGATCTTTCCCGCCAGTTGCGCTCGTTATACCGGGTAAAAATGCCGATTCCTGTGAGTAATCCGATGAACACTGCTATCCACAACTGGTAACGGTTGTGGTGTTCAACCGGATCTTTCAGCGCGGCACCAACGTAGTCCGGATTGAAAAGCTGAACAATTTTATTGAACACAGGCAATGAAGTAGCGCCGGTAATCAACACCGCAGAGAAAAGGAGCACGAGCGCGCCCAGAAACATCCAGAATTCACGTGACTGTATGGTTTCTTCCGCTTTTTTAGGCTTTTCATCCGCCGATACCATGGTCATAACGTCTGGTACGTCTTTGTAACGTGACACAAACAACCACAATCCGATCGCGGCGAACAGTACTACCAACAGAATCAGCTGATAGCCGAGTCCCATTTCAGTAAATGAATGAACAGATGTGTCACCAAGTACACCACTCCTGGTCAGATACGTGGAGTAGAGTATCAGCACAAATGAAAGGAGATAGAATCCGTAAGTACTTCTTATTGAATACCCTGTTGACCTCGCCACCAGATTGGTATGTATGCCGGCCACCAGCGTAAGCCAGGGTACCAGTGATGCATTTTCAACCGGGTCCCAGGCCCAGTAACCGGCAAAGGAAAGTGCCTCATAAGCCCAGGCGCCACCCATCAGGATACCCAGGCCGAGTATGCCGGCCGAGAAAAGCGACCATCCAAGTACTGGCTTCAGCCATGACTTGTGTTCCCTGTACCACAATCCGGAGGCGGCATAGGCAAACGGAAACACGGTTGACGCAAATCCCAGAAAAAGGGTAGGGGGGTGAATGGTCATCCAGTAGTTTTGCAGGAGTGGATTCAATCCCTGTCCGCTGATCTTCGAAAGATAATCTGCCTGCTGGAATATAGGAGCGTTCATCGTGTCGCGAAGGAGATCGAACGGACTGGCGCCGAGACGGAAGTGACCGAAATACAGTCCGAGCAGCATACTGGCGATAATGGCCTCGGCCAGGGCAACAAATGTCAGTACAGGAGCCTCCCACTTGCCTCCCTTCACCATAACGATCGCAGACAATATGATGTGCCAGAAGCTCCAGAGCAGGAAACTGCCCTGCTGCTCCTTCCAGAAAGCCGAGAAAACATACTGCACAGGCAAATCATCAGAGACGTTTGCCCAGGCATAATTGTACTCGTACATCTTTCCGACAAGAATGTAAAAAAGCAGACCTATGACCGAAAATACGGAAAGACCGTGTAACAGAAATGAAAACCGCCCCAGTCGGAGCCATTCATGCGCTTCAGGTGTATTTCTTTTGCTGGCAGACTGAAAATAGGAAAATGCCGAGAGGAGTGATGCCACAAAAGACAAAACGACACAAAGGTGTCCGAGCTGTCCGGGTATGAGGTTTTCGCCTGTGTAGTTCATGCGTGGTTACTGATTGAGGTGCAAAAATACGCCACATCTGCATGCCGGACTCTATTTTTATCAGCCCATTACCCCCGATTTGGAACTGATTACCGAAATTTTACATAAAATTAATCTCATTACGGTATTTACACCCTGTGTCTGAAGCTAACTTTGCAAAAAAACAGCCTTTATGCAGGGAACTTCACCATTGAAAAAAATCCTGATAGTTGACGATGAACCAGATATTCTCGAGTTCCTCAGGTACAACCTGAAAAGAGAAGGCTATGATGTGGTGACCGCACCGGATGGGAAGCAGGCTCTTTCTGTGGCCGCCTCTGAAAAACCCGACCTGATTATTCTGGATATCATGATGCCTGAAATGGATGGTGTGGAGGTATGCGGCCGCCTTCGATCCATGAAGGAGTTTCAACACACACCTGTTGCCTTTCTGACTGCCAGGGATGAGGATTTCTCCCAGATTGCCGCGCTCGACTCTGGTGGTGAT
Organism: Bacteroidota bacterium; assembly: GCA_039804245.1. Classification (GTDB taxonomy): domain Bacteria; phylum Bacteroidota; class Bacteroidia; order Chitinophagales; family Saprospiraceae; genus M3007. The sequence goes on along the minus strand of JBDLWO010000148.1, from coordinate 15,024 downwards.
GATTATATTACCAAACCGATCAAGCCGCGTGTTCTTGTCAGCAGAATTCAGGCTCTTTTGCGAAGAAGTGGTCGTCCTGCCGAAGATGAAACCAATGAAATCCACCTGCATAATCTTGTTATTGACAGGCAAAGAGTGGTTATATTCAAGGATGGTCAGCCTATTGAATTACCCCGCAAAGAGTTTGAAATAATCTGGCTCCTGGCATCCCGACCCGGACGCGTGTTCACACGTGAAGAGATTTTCGACAAAATCTGGGGCTCCGACATCATTGTGGGTAACAGAACTATTGATGTGCATATTCGAAAACTGAGGGAAAGAGTGGGGGAGGAATATGTTAAAACTGTAAAAGGTATCGGTTATAAATTCGATTTTTGACCCATGTTTAAAAATCAGACTCCCCGACAGCTCTCCCTGTTCATCGCATTGCTGTCGGCTGTATCCATCGCCTGCCTTTCATTACTTCTGAAAGCACTGGGCGTACTCACTATCTCCTGGCAGGAGTTGGCTGTGCTTTTCGTGAGCTGCCTCGTAGCGGGTTTTGTTTCAAATTTCTATCTGATGCGCTACTATATTTTCAGGCGTATCAAATTGATTTACAAGATTATACATCGAACAAAACTTCCCTCCGATTTCAAGGCAGACCGGATTGAGATGTCGAAAAATGTGCTTGATCAGGTAGAGCAGGAAGTGGATGCCTGGGCCGACCAGAACTCGAAAGAGATGGAGGAACTCGAACGCCTCGCAGCCTATCGCCGCCGGTTTATAGGTGATGTATCACACGAACTGAAAACGCCCATTTTCAATATCCAGGGATTCATTCATACGCTGCTCGACGGAGCGCTGCACGATGACGAGGTAAATGAAAGGTATCTGCGACGGGCCGCAAAAAATGCCGAAAGGCTTCAGTCCATCGTTGAAGACCTCGAAACCATCAATAAACTGGAGTCGGGGCACATGGTGCTTGATATTCAGGAATTTGACCTGCACACGCTCGCAGACGAAGTGATCGCAGATCTGGAAATGAGAGCCGCTGAGCGGAATATCAGACTCACTTACAAGGAGGGAGCCGCCCAGCATTTCCGGGTGCGTGCAGACAAGGAGAATATACGTCAGGTGCTCATCAACCTGGTTCACAACTCCATCAAGTATGGTACTGATGGCGGTTTCACCAAAATAAGTTTTTATGACGGAGAGACATTCGTCCTGGTGGAGGTGAGCGATAACGGCATCGGAATCAGGGACAAACACCTCAACCACGTATTCGACCGTTTCTACAGGGTTGACAAGAGCCGGTCCCGCGATGCAGGAGGCACCGGACTGGGCCTGTCAATCGTCAAACACATCATAGAGGCCCATCACCAGACGGTGACAGTTCGGAGTACCGAAGGCCAGGGTACCACTTTTGGTTTCACGCTGGAGAAAGCCTGATCAATTCTTCGTACAGGCCTCTATCCAGTCGGCATAAGACTCGTTGGCCCTTGCTTCATACCGAATTATGCAGGGTACGTCGTAAGGATGCAGTCCGATTATCGCGGTTTCCACGTCGAGTTCTCTGTTAATACTGGTTTTCAGTACCGAAACCCACTCGCCTTCGCGTACAGGGGCGCCATTCCACTCGTACACACTTTGCACCGGGAAAATATTGCCACATGCAGCCAGTTTTCGCGCTACCAGCTCGCTCACAATCCGGCTGGCAGTTTCTTCATCAGGATGTGTGACATAAAAAAGAAGGAAACGGCGGTTCAGGTCAGCCATGATTGATAGTAATTTCCATCCTCGATACCTGCGGCGTGCTCTGTCATGAGCAGGGGTCTGAAGGTATCCACCATGACTGCAAGTTCCATGGTTTCTTTCTTTCCGATACTTTTTTCAACCGTTCCGGGGTGCGGACCGTGTGGAATGCCACCGGGATGCAGAGTAAGCATACCGCGCTCAACGTGTTTTCGGCTCATGAAGTCGCCGTCCACATAGTAAAGAACCTCGTCAGAGTCAATATTGGAATGATTGTAAGGCGCCGGGATGGAAAGCGGGTGATAATCATACATCCTGGGAACAAACGAACAAATGACGAAGTTTTTACCGTCGAATGTCTGGTGAATGGGCGGTGGCATGTGCAATCTGCCCGTTATCGGTTCAAAATTGTGAATGCTGAATGAATACGGATAAACAAAACCGTCCCAACCGATCAGATCAAAAGGATGATTAAGATAATGATATGGATATATATTATCTTGTTTTTTAATGTAAAACAGAAAATCACCCTTCTCATCATGTGTTTCCAGATTTGAGGGCTTTACAATGTCTCTTTCACAGAACGGGGAGTGTTCCAGGAGTTGGCCATACTCATTTCTGTACCGCCGGGGCGTTTCGATGGGGCCTGCACTTTCAATAACAAGGAGCCTGTTATCGGGCGTATCGAAGTGCAGCTGATAGGTGGTTCCGCGTGGAATGACCAGATAATCGCCATATCCGAAACGGATGTTCCCGTACATTGTTTTCAGGGTTCCTGTTCCTTCATGAACAAAAATCACCTCGTCCGAGTCGGCATTTTTGAAAAAATAACCGGACATACTCTGCCTTGGTGCCGAAAGAATAATTCGGCAGTCGTCATTGACCAGTACCGGTTTTCTGGAAGCCAGATAGTCGTCTTCCGGTTGCACCTGAAACCCCTTCAGGCAGCGGTGTTTGAGTTGTTTGTCGTGAATTGTTTTCGGCGCAATATTCCTGGGCTCACCCACCTGGACAATTTGGGTGGGTGCGTTGCAGTGATAGAGCAAAGAGTAATTGTTACTGAACCCTTCGGTGCTGAACAGTTCCTCGTGGTACAGGGTTCCGTCGGGTTTTCTGAACTGTGTGTGCCGTTTTGGTGGAATGGAGCCGGCAGAGAAATAGTGCATAATCTGGTCAGGTTTTTTTCTTCTGAAAGGTGCTTCAATGTTGCCGCTTTGCCAGGATTGCGGTCATGATTTTTCAGCTTGATTTAATCAGGGCCTCAGCAATTTTCCCGGGATCGCCATGATCAAATTCGAGCATACGAATATCGGGAGAAGTATTGGTTTCCAGTCCGTACTGGTAAGTTTTATCGTAATATTCCAGCGCTATACGGGCTGCGGGCTCGTATTCACCCTGTTCCAGGCACTCAATGGCCTGTTTCAGTTTCAGGCCACCCAGTTTTTTTTCAATGCGGCGGAAGGCAACCTCCAGCTCTGCCCTGTCTGTCAGAACATAATCTTTCAGCAGGTTGTTTACGCGTGCTTCAAGCGGTATGCTGATATTTACAAGGGGGGCCTGTTTCATTTTGGCCCAGAATGCATCCGGGATATAAACTCTTCCGATGCTTCTGCTTTCATTCTCAAGCCAGATTCTCCTGTCCGGATTAGTCTGATATATGGCTTCCGACAGGTTGTTTTCGAACTGTTCGACTGTAGGCTGTGGCAGTTCGCCGATGAAGCCAAAAGCTGATCCTTTGTGATGCGCAATTCCCTCGAGGTCAATGATCTGCTCACCCGCATTTTTCAGTGCGTGCAGAATTTTGGTTTTGCCGGAACCTGTACTGCCACCAATTATAATTATCTGCGGATTTGACTCCGCAAATCCGTTGAGTACAAATTGTCTGTATGCCTTGTAGCCGCCGTCCAGTGTCTGTACTTCCAGTCCGGCCTGCCGGAGCAGCCATGCCATTGCCCCGCTGCGCTGGCCGCCTCGCCAGCAGTGCACCCCCAGTTTGCCGTTGACAGCTGTTTTTCTGGCAGATCTCACGAAGTCTTCCATTTTGGGGCCTGTAAACCTCAGTCCGAGCTCAAAAGCTGTTTCTTTTCCCTGTTGTTTGTAGGCAGTACCTACAGCGGCGCGTTCTTCATCCGAGAAAAGAGGAAAACTGATTGCCCCGGGTATGTGCCCGTGTGCGTATTCTCCGGGAGAGCGCACGTCGAGGATGGGTGCCTCCTCTCTGAGTAACAGGAATTGGCGAGGTGTTAGTTTCATGCTGGTCATTGTAATATTCAGACGCCAAGTTCTAGTTGTTCCCTGACCAGGTAGTAGTAAACCCCTTTACCGGCCGTCAGTTGTTCATGTGTACCTTGTTCTGCCACTTCGCCTCTGTCGAGTACAATAATGTTATCTGCATTTCTGACAGTGCTGAGTCTGTGCGCTACCACTACCACAGTTTTTTGCTGAAAAGCCTGGTACATATTCTGCATGATGGAGCGTTCATTGTGTGCATCCAGTGCATTGGTAGCCTCATCGAAGAACAGATATTGCGGATCCTTGTAGATCGCCCTGGCAATGAGGATACGCTGTCGTTGTCCCTGACTGAGACCGGCGCCTTCATTTCCAGTTTTGGTATTGTAGCCCGACGGGAGAGACTCCACGAAAGACTGGATATTGGCCATGTTTGCTGCGTAAAGCAGTCGCCTTCTGTCAACACTCTCGTCGCCAAGTGCAATATTGCGGGCAATTGTGTCATAGAACAGATAGCCGTCCTGCATGACAACCCCGCAGTAATTTCTCCAGAGTTTGGGATTCAGGCTACCCAGACTTACCTCACCGATTCGTACACTGCCTTCGGTGGGCTGATAAAAATTGAGCAATAATTTGAGCAGGGTTGACTTGCCACTTCCCGAAGGGCCAACAATAGCGGTCGTCTTTCCCTCCGGAATCACAATGTTGATATTTCTGAGTACCCAGGGATCGTACGGACCACCGTAACGGAATGATACGCCCTGCATACTCAGACTGCCATTGGCAGGAAGCACATTTACCTGGGCCGCTTCATTGGATTCTTCATCGTTGGATTCCTGAATTTCGCCCATGCGTTCCAGACTGATTCTCGCCTCCTGTGCCTGAATAATGAATTGTACAAGTGATTCAAGCGGAGCGTTCAACTGGCCAATGATATACTGAACGGCGAGCATCATGCCAAGAGTCATTTCGCCGTCTATGACCGCTTTGGCAGCGAGTACAGAAATTACGATGTTCTTTCCTTCATTAATAAAAGCAGCTCCTGCCCGTTGAAACTGGTTGGTAGCCAGGTATTTGACATTTACCTTGAACAGTTTCGCCTGCGTGCGCTCCCAGGCCCATCTTTTCAGCCGCTGGGCATTGTGCAGTTTTATCTCCTGCATCCCGTTGACCATCTGCATCAGCATATTCTGATTTTCGGCGAGCTGTTCAAAACGCTGGTTGTCCAGGGCTCTCCTCCGCTGAAGGAAAAAAGCTATCCAGGTGAAATAGACAATTGATCCTGTGAAAAAGATCAGAAAGATCATCGGATTATAGTGAAGCAGCACGAAACCCAGTACAACAAGACTGACAATCGAGAAGAGGGTCTGCAGGGAAGATGATGTGAGGAAACGCTCCACACGCTCGTTGTCGTAAATCCGCTGGAGCAAGTCGCCGGTCATTCTCGAATCAAAAAACGACATGGGCAGGCGCATCAGCTTGATCAGGAAGTCGGAAACAAAGCTGATGTTCACGCGCGCGCCGATGTGAAGCAGAATCCACCCGCGTATGAACTCAACGGCCATCTGGCCGATGAACAGCATACCCTGCGCGATGAGAATCAGATAAACAAAATTGATATCATTTAACTGAACGCCCTTGTCCACCAGGGACTGCATCAGAAACGGGAAAGCAAGCTGAATCAGGCTTCCTACTATCAATCCGAGCAATAATTGTATGATCAGTCTCCGGTACTGGCTCAGGTAAGGCCACAAAAAGGATAAACCTGAAGGCATGGATTGCCGGGTTTCTCCTTCTTTCTGATAGAATTCGGAGGTGGTTTCGAACAGAAGCAGTACTCCCTGAGGCTCTGTGTTCACTACATCGCTCAGCCAGTTATTCATGAACTCCTGTTCATCGTACTGAATCTTGCCAATTTTCGGGTCAGCAACGTAAACCTTGCCATTATTTACCCTGTAAACCACCACAAAGTGATCCTGTTGCCAGTGCGCCAAACAGGGCAGCGGAATATCGTCTCCCAGACGCCTGAATCCGACTTTTATCCCGAGCGTACGAAGTCCGACCTTCTCGGCAGCATCCGAGATGCCGCTGAGTGATACACCTTCTCTGTCGAGGTATGACAGTTGCCTCAGATACTCAAGCGTATAGTGCCGGCCATAGTGCATGGCAACCATCCTCAGGCACGCTGCTCCGCAGTCGGCTGAATCCAGCTGTTTATAGAATGGAAAACGATCTGCCATCTGTCGGGCCGGCGTTGAAATCAGAGTTCCCTGATCCAGATATTTCTGTAGCTGACGAGATCGCCGTGATCCTGCAGCCTGATGGGAGCTTTTCCGTGAGCACTCACTTTCGGAAGTCCGATGTATTCAGATGTTCCCCTGATTTCGGTATTCAGCTGAATGACTATACCATTATGGAGTACAGTCACACGGCCGGGTGCTACCTGTATGCCATCGTTGTTGAAACGTGGTGCAGTGTATAAAATATCGTAGGTCTGCCACGCACCGGGTTTCCGACAGGCATTTACAAGGGGGATGCTCTGTTTGTAGATGGAGCCTGTCTGTCCGTTGGAATACGTACGATTTCCGTAGCAGTCGAGTACCTGTACCTCGTAGCGTTCCTGGAGGAAAACACCACTGTTACCACGGCCCTGACCTTCGCCCTTTACTACTTCGGGAGTTCTGAACTCGATATGCAACTGGCAGTCGCCGAACGAGCGTGCAGTCTGTATATCACCAGCACCAGGTTTAACTGTTATGCTGCCATCGGGATTGACCGTCCAGGGTGCTGCCGCTTTGGTGTCTTTTACAGAAACCCATTCCGAAGTATTTTTACCATCAAAAAGGATGATAGCGTCTGAAGGAGCCCGATTGTCTTCACCCGGAGTTACAATCCGTGGTTCAGGTTCCCACACTTCTGTTGCTTTTGGATCGGTGATCTGGGCGTTAGACTGGAGTGCAGCCAGTGTGAGTGCTGCAGACAGGAGTTGAGAGAGTTTCATAGTGTTTCACATTTAAAATTAGACGCCTCCATCCATCACTTCCCAAGTGTGATCGCCGAGAAGTCTGACTGTTGCGAGGTATTCGTAAGGATTTTTCCGACCCCATTCGTGAGGGGCCACCATGCTCAACACATGGGTTCCATCGTTTTTCCGGGCGTAAAGATGATAAATATGATGGATAACGGGTTGAAAAGGAATTTCTGCCTGGTAAATAATTTCCGAAACGGCCATACGGCTGTTCAGCGATTTGGCCTGACTCATCAGTGTTTCCATCTGCTGACGCAACTGCTCCATCTGACGATCGGTCTGATCGTACATGGCCGTCATGGCTAATCCTCGTATTTTACCCTTGTCTTCCGGGCGAATTACGGCACCGCCCGCCGTATGGGCATACGGGAGCAGACCGGGGTTTTCGGCCACCTTGTCCTTGTCAATCGGGTTGACAAATGCCTTCTCTTCTGGTTCCTTTTTTTCTGATACCATTGCACAAAGGTAATTGGGTTCTGTCAAAGAATTATCGGGTTTTACCTGTCAGATCTGGAAAGTATGAACCGGAAGTTTGTACTTTCGCATGAAATCTGAATTTAACCGATGAAAAAATTAATGTTTGCTTCTTTTTTGCTGCTTCTTTCTACAACGGTGGCATCCTCTCAAAGCGTAAAAGTAGTGGGTTACCTGCCCACCTACCGTTTTTCCTGGCTTGCCGACATCGAGTTTGAAAGAGTGACGCATGTCAATATCTCGTTTGCCAATCCGGATTCTTCCGGACAGATCTCCTTTGGTACCACCAACGTCTGGCCGGCTGTTGACATGGCTCATCAACACGGATGCAAGGTTTTTGTTTCGCTGGCAGGCGGTTATCTGACACCAGCCCAGGATGAAACATGGAATTATCTGACTCTGCCTGCCAATCGCCCGGCTTTTATCCAGAAAATTGTTCAGTACGTTCAGGCCAATGACTTCGACGGAGTAGATATTGACCTGGAGTGGCAGTATGTAAAACCGTGGTACAGTCCTTTTATCCTCGAACTGAAAGCCGCACTTCAGCCGCTGGGCATTCAACTCACCGCAGCGCTGCCCGGAGAATACCGGTACCCTGCCATTACCAACGCCGCTCTCGCTGCCTTTGACTGGATAAACATGATGATATATGATCTGACTGGTCCGTGGGCACCTGATCAGCCGGGACCCCACTCACCGTATTCCTGGACGGTGGAATGTGTGCAGTACTGGAAAAGTCAGGGCGTACCGGGCAGTAAACTTACGCTGGGTGTCCCTTTTTATGGCTACAACTTCGGAGTATCACCGGTGGGTTCTTTTACTTTCCGCGGAATTGTCAACCAGGATCCTGCCAACGCCTATCTCGACCAGTCGGGTATGAAATACTGGAATGGCATTCCTACCATACAGGATAAAACACTGCTGGCATTGCAGGAAGTAAGCGGAGTTATGATCTGGGAGCTTGGCCAGGATGCCTTTGGCAGTATTTCAAATTTGTCGCTGCTCACAGCTATTGATCAGGTAATTGATGAAAATACCTCCTCAGTGGCGGCAACTGCGAATCCCGGTATTCGCCTGGTGCCCGTTCCGGCAACTGATTTCATTCATGTAAATACCGACGGATTACCTGAGCTGGTGTCAGTTTACGATCTGAATGGTCGCCTGATGATCTCTGAAAAGCCGGGAACGGAGTCGTTCAGGCTTGATATCTCCGGTTTGCCCGCCGGACTGTACTGGCTGCATATCATTGAAAAAAGCGGTCAGAGAATAACCAGATTTCAGGTGGCAGGTGGTTAAAATGACAGCGGTGCATGGCAACAGGTTGCCGCACACCGCTGTCATTTAAGTGCCAAAAACGGGCAGTATTTCAAGTCAAATCCCATGTATTGACATCATTATGCCCGATTGGGGGAATATTCAGGAGAGAGAGTTTACAATAGCCGCAAAATCGTCTGCCTTCAGAGACGCTCCGCCAATCAGTCCGCCATCCACATCGGGTTGTCCGAAAAGTTCTGCAGCATTCTGGGCGTTGCACGAACCGCCGTATAGAATAGTGGTATCTTCTGCAACAGATGCTCCGTAGTGGCCTGCGACAAGAGTTCTGATGAACTGGTGCATCTCCTGTGCTTGTCCGGAGGACGCCGTACGCCCGGTTCCGATGGCCCATATTGGTTCATAGGCAATTACCACTTTTCTGAAATGGGCCTCGTCGAGGTGAAACAGCCCTGCTCTGAGTTGTGTTTCGACGTAGAGCTCATGTTTTTCGTCCTCCCGGATATCGAGCGGTTCGCCGCAACAGAAGATGGGGCGAAGATGATGAGACAGTGCCTGGTTTACCTTGGCAGCCAGCATTTCATTGGTCTCGTGAAAATACTGCCTGCGTTCTGAATGTCCGAGTATGACGAATGACGCACCTGCCCCGGCAATCATCGCAGCAGAAACCTCCCCGGTATAGGCGCCTTTAGACTCCTGATGGCAATTCTGGGCTGCCAGATGAAAACCTTCATGGCCATTGATCTGAACACCGACAGACAACAGGCTGGTGAGCGGGGGCGCGAGTACAACAAGTCCTTTGGGATGCTGAATTTTTTCGAGGATACTGGAAACAAGCGCCGAACCTTCAGAGAGCGTGTTGTTCATCTTCCAGTTGCCTGCTACAATCTGTTGACGCATGGTGAAATGTATTTTTTGTTTAAATGTCTGTATTTTCGCGGCAAAGGTACAACACAATCATTATGAAGCGTTACTGTCTGGCTCTCGATCTGAAACCCGATCCTGTTTTGATCGCGGAATATGAAAATTATCACAGGAATGTATGGCCTGAAATTCTGGACAGCATCCGGGACGCCGGTATACTCCGACTGGAAATCTACCGGCTCGAAAATCGCCTTTTTATGATTCTCGAAGCGGAGGACTCCTTTACATTCGGGAAAAAGGCCGCTCTTGACGCCATCAATCCGACTGTACAGAAATGGGAGGAGCTGATGTGGAATTACCAGCAGGCACTCCCTTCGGCAAAAGCTGGAGAGAAGTGGCTGCTCATGGATAAAATATTTGAACTGTAAATCCAGCGCGGATGGCCGCTAACACTTTCGGAACACTTTTCAGGCTGACTACATTTGGTGAATCACACGGCCCCGCAGTGGGATGTGTGATTGACGGATGCCCTGCTGGTCTGGAACTCGATATTGCATTCATACAAAACGAGCTCGACCGGCGAAGGCCCGGGCAAAGCCGCATCGTCACGCAGCGAAATGAATCTGACACATTTGAAGTATTGAGCGGGGTTTTCGAAGGCAAAACAACCGGTACCCCTGTTGCGCTCCTGATCAGAAACGAAAATCAGCGCAGTACAGATTACGAGCACCTCGCAGATGCATTCCGACCCGGTCATGCCGACTATACATGGAGTGCCAAGTACGGGCACCGCGACTTTCGCGGGGGCGGGCGCTCGAGTGCGCGTGAGACCGCTGCACGGGTGGCCGGAGGAGCCGTCGCCAAATTACTTCTCCGAAGTCAGGGCATACAGATAAATGCTTATGTAAGTCGGGTTGGAGAAATCTCGCTGGATCGACATTATTCCGAGCTCGATTTTTCTCAAACAGAGGATAATGCCGTCCGATGTCCGGATCAGGAGGTGGCTGCCCGTATGGAAGAACTTATTATGCGTGTGAGAAAAGAGGGTGATACCGTTGGTGGAATTGTCAGTTGCGTAATCACCGGTTGTCCCGCGGGACTCGGGCAGCCTGTATTCGATAAATTGCATGCCGACCTGGGAAAGGCAATGCTGAGTATCAATGCAGTGAAAGGATTTGAATATGGATCCGGGTTCGCAGGCTCGGCTATGCTTGGCTCCGAACATAATGATATTTTTGAAAAAAAAGACAGCAGGATTTTCACCCGTACCAACCATTCCGGTGGAATCCAGGGCGGAATATCCAATGGAATGGACATTTATTTCAGAACTGCATTCAAGCCTGTTGCGACCATTATGCGTGATCAGGATAGCGTCAGCAGCTCCGGGGAGCCGATTCTGCTGAAGGGCAAGGGCAGGCATGACCCCTGCGTGGTGCCCCGTGCAGTGCCTATTGTGGAGGCCATGGCAGCGCTGGTACTGGCCGACCACCTGCTGCTGGCACGCACCGATCGGTTATGAACCGTATTCTGAGGTGTCTGTTCGCCTGTTGATGAAGGTAATTACCCCGAATGCCATGACGATGGAGAGTAATGCCGCCGCTATCGGTACATTGATATCATCTTCCAGATTGACAGAAGACAGCCCCTGATTGTGCAGATATTGCCCCAGTACCTGCGCACCGTTGTTGAAAAGATGCGCAATGGAAGGAACCCACAGATTACCACACTTCCAGTACAGCCAGCCCAAAATCATGCCCAGTATCATGCGCGGGATGAAACCTTCCATCTGGAAATGAGCCAGGCTGAAGATAACAGCTGCAAGAAAAAGGGCAGCGATCGGATTGGAAATGACGCGCATCAGCTGCCGCTGAACAATTCCCCTGAAAACAATTTCCTCTCCAATTGCCGGGAGGACAGCTATCAGCAACAGGTTTCCGATCAGTTCCGAGGGATATTCCATATTGAGCAGTCCCTTAAGAACAAGTTCGGCCTGTTCCTCAGCCAATTTGAACGACTCCGGCATAGGTATCTCCTGATTCAGCTGCAGCGTGAACAGTACAAACGGAGTGGAAACCATCATCAGGAGCAGCGCCATTGCAACAATGCCCCAGTCCGGCCTCCTGTCAATTTGCAGATATGCTGGCCATGAGACGCCAGTGCCCAGTCCTGGTCTGTAGAAAAGCCAGGCGGTGAATAATCCGCTGGCACAGAATCCCAGCAAATGACCAAGACCGAGCTGAATCCTGATCTGCCACCTGTCGGCTGCCGGGGATTCGGGCAAAAGAGAGAGCGTCATGTCCCAACCAGCCAATTGTGCAATCACACCATATATTATCGCACCAATACCTGAGCCGAGAATGAACAGGCCCAGTTGAGTGAGCATCACAAGGCCCGGCGCCGGGTATGGCAAACCGGATACTGTGAAATTGCCTTCTGTTTTATTATTGTTTGATTCCATGTGAAATGGATTTTTGATTATTTATAATAATCTGTTTTTCAGGTTATTGGAGATATTGGAAACTGTTTTTCGTACAGACATGGCAAAAAAATACAGTTCCATGAGCAAATTCACCGGTTTGCGGAATTAGCTTTGCCGCCACAAGATAAGGTCATGACGAGACTTAGCGTAAATGTAAATAAAGTAGCCCTTCTCAGAAATTCGAGAGGCGGCAATTTGCCTGATCTGGTGCAGGTGGCGAGAGATTGCGAGTATTTCGGAGCCCGGGGGATAACGGTGCACCCCCGGCCTGATCAGCGTCATATCCGCTATGACGACATTCCGGCGTTGAAGTCGGTTGTAACAACAGAGTTTAATATAGAAGGTTATCCGGACAGGCAATGGCTGGATCTGGTCATAGCAAACACCCCTGATCAGGCAACTTTAGTGCCAGATGAGCCGGGTCAGCTCACATCAGACAAGGGTTGGGATACAATAGGGCAGGGTAGCATACTGCGTGATATTGTTGATGAGTTAAAGTCGCACGGCATACGGGTTTCTGTTTTTGTTGACCCGGTGCCGGCTATGGTTGAAGGCGCCATGAAAGCGGGTGCTGACCGTATTGAATTTTACACCGGGCCATACGCCCATGACTTTGCTGTTAATCCGGCATCGGCAGTAAGAGCCTATACCGATGCAGCCCGGGTGGCCAATGAACTGGGCATCGGAATCAACGCCGGACACGATCTCAATCTGAAGAACCTGGCCTATTTCAAAGACAACTGTCCGGGGCTGCTTGAGGTAAGTATCGGCCATGCGCTGATTTCAGATGCACTTTACTACGGACTTTCCAACACTGTCAAGATGTATTTGCGGCAACTTGGATGAGCTCATAAAGGTATGAAACATAAAGGCATATTTGGCAAGTGCTTCATTATGAAATACTATATATCAAAATAAGTTTTATTTTGGCATAATTTGTCGCTTTTGTACATTTGTGTTTATTTGTTGAAATGCCTGTGTTAAAAAAAATATAAATGTTTCTTATTTGTTTTGTGTGGCGGAATGTTACCTTTGATGTAAGACTTTTCCCCAAAGAGCCTTTTTTTCTTTTGACTTCATCCAATTAAATTTCTAAACCAACCATCTTTAGTATGAAGCGACTACTTTCTACATTCGCTTTGGTCTTTGCGGTTCTCGGGATTGCAATGGCCCAGCGTTCGGTGACGGGTACAGTTACTGGCGACGACGGTGAGGCTCTCATCGGCGCATCAGTAGCCATTAAAGGCGCCACTGGCGGCGCCCGAACAGACGCTAACGGCAAGTACACAGTTAATGTACCTGCCGGTTCAAACATTCTTGTGTTTTCCTACACAGGGTACAACACACAGGAAGTTACGCTCGGCGCCAACAATACCGTTGACGTTGTGCTGACATCCGGTGTGCAACTCAATGAGGCTGTTGTGACGGCGCTTGGTATCTCCCGCGAGCAAAAATCGCTGGGTTATGCCGTTCAGCAGATCAGCGGCGATCAGGTGCGAGGAGCACGTGATGCGAATATCGTTAACTCACTTTCAGGAAAGATTGCCGGTGTAAACGTGGTAAACTCTTCCGGCAACGTGGGTGCATCTTCGCGTATCGTAATCCGTGGCAACAACTCGATTACCGGTGAAAACCAGCCGTTGTTCGTAGTGAACGGTATTCCGGTTGACAACTCCAACCGCGGTAACGGTAATACGCAGTTCGGTGGTGTTGACTTTGGTAACGCCATTCAGGACATCAATCCTGATGACATCGAGTCAATCTCGGTGCTGAAAGGCCCGAACGCAGCTGCTCTTTACGGTTCACGTGGCGCCAATGGTGTAATTCTTATCACTACCAAAACCGGAAAAGGTGCTCAGAAAGGCCTTGGAGTTTCCTACAGCGGAGACATCGGCTTCTCTCAGCCTTTCCGTTTGCCAACTTACCAGAATCAGTTCGGACAGGGTGTTGACTTCCAGTTCGGATATGTGGACGGCACAGGAAATGGTCTGTTCGACGGTGTTGACGAAAGCTGGGGTCCTTCCTTCGATGCTGCTATCAATGGCGCCGATGGTATTGACAACGACGGCGACGGACAAACTGACGAAAGCGGCGAAGGTGTGCTGATTGACCAGTTCACCGGAAAGCAGCAACCCTGGGTTGCTCACCCTGACAATGTGAACAGTATCTTTGAAACTGGTATCACATTCACCAACAACGTGGCTGTTACTGCCAACGGAGAACGCGCCAACGCACGTTTCTCCTTTACCAACATGGACCAGAAGGGTATGGTTCCCAACACAGACCTGAAGCGCAATACCTTCAATCTGTCGCTCGGAATGAAACTCAACGACAAGATTTCAACCGATGGTAATATCACTTACACCACACTGAACTCCAACAACCGTCCGGGTATCGGTTATGCAGGCGACAACATCATCCAGCAAACTATCTGGGCTGGTCGTCAGGTGGACTGGGAATACCTTCGTGCCAACTACAATCAGCGCGACGAGATGGGCAATATTGTAAACTGGAACCATAACTACCAGAATAACCCTTTCTTTACGCTGTACAATAACACCAAACCACAGGCACGTAACCGTGTAAACGGATACTATGCAGTGAATTATCAGCTGCTGCCCTGGCTGAAAGCAACCGGTCGTATCGGTACGGATTACTACAACGATCATCGCGAGGTGCGCTTCGAACAGGAAACTGTTGACTTCCCCAATGGTCAGTTGCAAACGTTCGACTACACATCCACTGAAACGAACTCTGATCTGCTTTTTACTGCCAACAAGAATATCACAGATAATTTCTCTATTCTTGCTACCGCCGGTATTGCCCGTCGTGACAACAAACTCACTGGCAGTGAACTGACGGCTCAGGCGCTGGTTGTTCCAAGTATTTTCAATTTCTCCAATGCCGACGGTGCGATCAATGTGAACCAGTTTTCACAGAAATC
>JBDLWO010000147.1:0-11848 GCA_039804245.1 Bacteroidota bacterium | reverse complement strand
GCACGTCAACATATTTCCTGAAGCCTTTTTCCGGATCGGCGAAATCGGGACCAAAAGTGGCTGCCTCGAACCCGGTGATCCACGATTGTATATAATTCACCTGTTCGGGTTGAGCATCCTCAGCATTTGGATAGTGGAGCTGCCAGATAGTTCGCTGCCAGGCATTGGCAGCCACCGGATAGGGAGAGACCCAGTTGGGCGACGGGGTTCCCTCTATTTTGTCAATTTTGACGATGTAGCCGCCGGTCAGGTCATTCCCGGATATTTCTTCCGGCTCCAATTTGGAAATATCCACCCGGTCGTTCCCCCGCTTGATACGCTCGGTGACCGTGTAAACACCCTCATATTTGCCATTCAGAATAAGCTCTACAAACCGGGTACGTGGCGCCCAGGGCATAATACGCCGGGCAAGTTCGTAAATCAGCGCATCGCGCAGCAGGGTTTTGTCGCTGTAAGGCGCGATAAAGGCCCAGTCTGACTCCTCCGGCATGCCGAGCAGCGGAAAATCCATGTCGTTACCCTCTGTGTCGCGTATTTCCACTGCATAGGGCTTTTTATCCGATAAATCAGCAGACGAACTGCCGCGCTGCTCTATACCAATCAGGCCATTGAAATGCTGTGGCGGATCACTCAGGTTATTTCGTACGCCCGGTCCGTTGTAAATCACCTGCATCTGTGCTGTAATTTTGGGCTCATCCTGAATATACTGTCCATTGGTATTGATGATGACAATGGGCAGGTTGGAAGAGGTGAAGCCCACCTGTGCGGAAGAAAACAGCGGGAGGAGAAAAAACAGCAGGAGAAACAGGCGCATATTATTTTGTTTGAAGCAAAGATATATGCCCTGACTGCGATATTGACACTAAATCCTGAAATTATCGCCAGTCGCCGGATTTAAACAGTATTACAACCTGAAAATACTGTCTGGCCTGATGCATGTACTGATCATTTCCTCCTGTGCTACCCCGCGGATTGCTGCTGCACGGGCATAAACCGCCTCAATTGTGAGATCCTGCGCATCGTCGGTTTCCAGAAAAAAGCGATCGGCGGGGGTAGCCCGCAGCGACCCGGCAGCGTGGCTGCGTTCGTTGAACAGCGCCTTGCCGAAAGACAGGTAACAACCGGCCCGGAGCAGTTCTCCGGCTGTCTGCGGATGCTTGTCAAAACCGTGAATAATCCAGGGTTGTGACGGTTTCAGACTCTTTTTGAGAGCAATAACAGCATCGAAAGCCTTTACACAATGAATAATCAGAGGCTTGCCACTTTGTTCGGAAACGGCAATACATGCCCGGAAAGCTGCCATCTGCAGATTGGCGGGAACATTAACCAGTTTGTCGAGACCCGCCTCTCCAATCGCAATGGCATCAACGGCATGAGACCGGAGCCACTCCAGATCCGAATTCAGAGACATTTCGGTCAGGAACCACGGATGCAATCCGGCCGAGTACAGGTTCGGTACCAGGCCGGAAGATTCGCCGGGCCTCACATTTACAATTTCATCCGCAACGGGGTTTCCGGTGGGGTAATGTGTATGTACATTCAGGAGTTTCACTCGTTCCGGCCAATGAAGTACAACAATGCCAGCCGGTAGCCATCGAGGCCCAGACCGGAAATACTGCCCACGCATTTCGGAGCAATAAACGAGTGCCTGCGGAACTCTTCTCTTGCGTGAACATTACTGATATGCACCTCAACCACAGGGGCGGGTATAGCTGCAACGGCATCGGCCAGTGCGATGGAGGTATGCGTGAAAGCGCCTGCATTCAGTACAATGCCATCGGCAGAGAAACCAGCCTCGTGAAGTTTGTCAATAAGCGCTCCCTCATGATTACTCTGGAAGCAGGAAATCTCCGTTTCGGGGAAAAGTGTTTGCAACTCCGAAAAGTATTCTCCGAAGGATTTGCTGCCATAAATACCGGGCTCCCGCCTGCCAAGCAGGTTCAGATTCGGGCCATTGATAATCAGAATTTTCATGGTTGCAAAATTCGGCCTAATTTTGGACAATCGAAAACCTGTTATACCATGCGAAGCAGAATCTTGTTTTTTACACTTAACTTATTCATAAACAGCTTTTTATGCGCTCAGGGCGCCCTCATTTCCGACCCTTTGCCCATCAGAAACGACTATGGATACGACCTGATCGGGCGTTTGCGCGACCGTGTTTTGCTGTTTCGCGACCGCTACGACAACTTTGAAGTACAGGCTTTTGACAGTCAGATGCATCTTTCCTGGAGCAAACAGCTGGAAGATCTTGACCACAGAGGTATTCAGGTATTGTCTGTGACCGCCGGAAAAAATGATTTTTCTGTTCTGCATAAAATAAGACGTCGCGGTCACGTGTATCTGCGCGTACACAAGTACGATCCCAACGCAAATCTGATTGACACACTCACCGTCAGAGATTATGGAGAACAGGTATTTTCCCCTCCGTCGCTTCACCTCGTACGCAGCGAAGACAGAAACTGCATGCTGGTATTCAACGATGCCGAACCGGGGAAACTGCAACTGACCTGCTTCAGGATGGACAAAATGCTGGTACTTTGGGATAAAACCATCACACTGGAACAAAGCGACCGGTACGATCCGGATCCCTGGGAAATGGCCCTCGGTAACGATGGGGATCTGTTTTACATAGTGGAGCGCAACAACCGTCGGAATAAACTCGAAAATCACTTTCTGAGTATCCTGCGGATCAACTCAACCGGAGACCAGGTTTACACGGTCAGGATGGGCGAATATTCTACCCTTGAAACCATGTATCAGGTAGATAATCTGAACCGGAGACTTACCGGAGTCGGAATCTGGGGCGATAAATTGCGAAGCAGAGCCAATGGCGCGATGTACATCAGCGTGCCCTTTGACGGTGGGGCACACATCGTACAGTACGAGATTTTTGATGACAAGTTCGTTTCCATACTTCGGCAAAAAGACGTGGAGGAAAACACGCGGGGCATCAGCGACACCGACGTGCGCGACGTGATTCTGCGGCGCGATGGGGGTGCTCTGCTGATAGCGGAACGGCATCACGAGGTGCAGCGTGGCACCGTGGCCGGCCGGGGATTCATGCGCGAAGGAACGCGCCTTATCATTGACTATTACTACGATGATATGTTCGTGTGGGCCTTCAATCCCGACGGAAAAACACACTGGAATTCAGTATTGCACAAAAAACAATACTCGCAGGACGATGAAGGCGTTTTTTCATCCTACTTCCTGCATCGAAAGGCCGAAAATCTGCACTTCCTGTTCAACGATGAAATCAAATACGAAAACACCTGCAGCGAATACATACTTTCGCCGACGGGATCTTTTGACAGAAACGGACTGCTGAACACCGTGAACCAGAGCCTGCGTTTGCGCTTCAGGGATGCCATACAACTGAGCGCCACAGAAACACTGGTACCTTCGGAATTCAGGAATAAACTGAGGCTGGTGCTGATCAGATTTTAGAAATCTACTCTTTTACCTTCAGAATCTTGATTTCCACACGCTGGTTTGTTTTTCGTCCCTCTGCAGAGGTGTTCGGCACAAGAGGCAGTCGTTTGCCGTATCCCTTGTAAATCAGCCTTTTGGAGTCTATCCCTTTGGCCGCGAGATAGTCGGCTACCGCCTTGGCACGCGCTGTTGACAACTGATCAGCGAATGCATCGCTGGGCAGGTTGTTGGTGTGTCCAGCTATTTCGATTACCACAGCACTGTTCTCCGTCATAAAATCGAACAGTTCATCGAGCATGGGAAGTGCCTCCGGCTTGATGGTGGAACTGTCGGTATCAAAATTCAGGAGGCGCATGCGGATTGTCTGGCCGTTCTCCAGTGAACCCGTGAGCTCCGGAAGTATGCGTTTTTCTGTCTCGAAATCAATAGTCCGGGCGCATCCGTTGGCATCCGTGACAGTAACGCTGTGCTTGCCAAGCGGCAGTTTGGGCGCTGACAGTCCGGTCTGTCTGGTATCCCAGACAATAGAATACTTCGGCGTACCACCTTTTACAGTCAATTCTGCCTTGCCATCGTTATTGCGCTCGCTGGTAGCGCCTATGTTTCGGATAAGGGTAACTTCCAGCGGCGTTACTGCCCTGAGCGTCACCGAAGCTGTTTTTGTCACCCCCTTGACATCAGTGACCGTTACGGTATAACTCCCTGCATCGAGACCCGACGGATTGTTGCCGGAAGCTGCCGGATTATTCCAGGTGTACACAAAGGGCCCTTTGCCACCAGTCACTTTGACGTTGAGAGTGGCCTTGTCACCGGCACATTTAATAGATTTCTCCTCTGTGAGGGCAACGGTGAGGGCGAGTATATTCTCCTTTATTTCTGCGGTGGCGGTGGCCACACATCCATTGGCATCCGTGACCGTCACGGTTTGTTTCCCGGGAGGCAGTGCGCTGGCGGCAGCGGTTGTCTCGCCGCTGCTCCAGGAGAATGTAAATGGCTGAACTCCGCCCGTAGCCTTCACCGTGGCTTTCCCATCGGTACCGCCGGTACTGGCTGGCGCCTGAACTTCTGCGGTTGCAGTAAGCTGAGCCTGCATTTTTACGCTGATCGAACTGCTGGCGGTATTACCTGCGGCATCCGTTACCGTGAATCCATACATGCCCGTTGACAGGAGAAGGGGTTTCCCGGATTCAATGTTAGGGTCGCTCCACACAAATTTGTAAGGTTTCTTGCCGCCGTTCACATCGGCAGACAGGGTGGTTTTATCGCCGGCACAACGGGGCGCTACTATTTCAGAGAGGCTGATTGTGAGCGGAGGAATATTTTCGTCTATTCCCAGCCCTGTAGCTGCCGTACAACCGTTGGCATCTGTCACCGTTACTGTGTGGGCTCCGGATTTCAGGGCTGAGGCTTCCACGGCAGTTTCTCCGTTGCTCCAGACAACAGCGTAAGGCTCTGTTCCGCCATTGACCTTCGCCAGCGCCTTGCCGTCAGATGCACCTATTCCGGCCGGACTTTTCATCGAGGCAGAGATGGTGAGCTGGGCTGGCTGATTTACTTTGGCAGAGGCAGAGGCAGTATTTCCCGTCACGTCCGTCACAGTTACGGTATATTCACCTGCGCTCACCCCCGGACTGGCGCCTGTCACTGACGGCGTATTCCAGACATATTTGAACGGGCCTTTTCCTCCGGCAATTTTCACCTCCAGCGAGGTTTTCTGGCCTGCACATTTGATACTGCCTGTTTCTGACACGGCAGCCGAAAGTGGCAGAATGTTTTCTGTTATTTCTATGGAGGCGGTGCCTGCGCAACCATTGGCATCGGTAGCGGTAACACCATGTTTGCCGGCCGACAAACGGGAGGCCGAGGCACCGCTTTCACCGCTGCTCCAGCTGAAATTGAACGGTGCTGTTCCACCTGCGGCCGTAACCGAAGCCTTTCCGTCGGAGGCGCCTACACCTGCCGGAGCAGTGACAGCAGCCGTCACCGTGAGCTGCGCCGGCTGACTGACCTGAATGGCAGCCGATGCGGTGGTACCCGCGGCATCGGTGAGTGTGACAGTATAGGTGCCCACCGGGGCGGTCACGCGCTCGCCCGCAAGCGAGGAAGCACTCCAGACGTACCGGAACGGACTTTTGCCGCCGGTTACGCTGACTTCAAGACCGGCTTTGTCTCCCGGGCATTTGACTGGCGCTGTTTCGCGGATAATCACAGACAATGGAAGTATGTTTTCCGGAATAACGATGGTGGCGGTGGCGGCGCAGGCATTGGCATCGGTCACAGAAACCGTGTGCCTGCCGGCGACCAACCGGGATGCCTCGCTGGTGTCTTCTCCATTATCCCAGCTTATTTTATAAGGTGTAGTACCGCCGATAATGTCAACCGCAGCCTTGCCATCGGAAGCCCCGATACCTGCCGGAGCATTGGCGGTAACGGTGGCCGCAAGCAGATCCGGCTGTTTGACACTGATATTGACGGTGGCTGTAGCACCTGAGCCATCCGTTACGGTGAGCACATAATCTCCAGCGGCCACCGCTGGGTTGGTTCCCTTTACTGAAGGTACGCTCCATACGTACTGGTAGGGCTCCTTGCCACCGGAGGCCCTCACTTCGAGTACAGCCTTCCCACCGGAGCACCTGATACGATCGCGCTCGCTGAGGGTCACCTTCAGCGGATCTATACCTTCCGGAATGAAAACTGACGCGGTTTGCGTGCAGGCATTTTCATCTGTGACGGTCACATAATGCAATCCGGGCGACAACTCATTCGTGGCAGCAGTGGCCTCCGAGTTATCCCAGCGGAAGAACATGGAGCCTGTTCCACCCTCCACGATTGCCAGCGCCTTGCCATCCGATTTGCCGGGGCTCGTGCCCGACTGAAGGAGCGTGGAAACGGTGAGTTTTTTGGGCTCCCTGATTATAATAGTGGCGGTAGCGGTAGTTCCTGCGGCATCCGTGGCGGTAACCGAGTAAGTTCCTGCACCTACTCCGTCTGACAGTTTGACGGCTGGCGACCATTGATATTCCTTGTAGGGAGTCTTGCCCCCTACGGCGGCCACCGTCAGGTTTGTTTTTTCACCATAACAGCGAACAGGGCGTGCTTCGCGGAGAATCACGGCAAAAGCATCCACTTTGGCATCAATTTTTACCGTGGCAGTAGCAACACATCCGTTGGCATCGGTGGCCGTGACGGTGTGGTTCCCCTCAGTCAGCTTCACAGCATTGAAGGTGGTTTCGCCGCTGTCCCATTTGAACGTATAAATTCCGGTTCCGCCCTTTGCCTGGGCGATAGCCTTGCCATCTGCGCCGCCGGCGGATGATACGCCCTGTGCGGTGGCCGTCAGGCTGAGCGCTGCAGGCTCGCCCACCGACAACTCTGCTGTGGTGGTGGCGCCTGCTGCATCTGTAATCGTAACCGAATAGTCTCCGGCTTTTACAGTGGCTCTGTCGCCCTTGAAAGACGGATTGTTCCAGGCGTACTGATATGGTGTTTTCCCTCCGGTTACTTTGGCAAGCAGCAGACCAGTCTGTCCGGAACACTGGATATTGCTCTCCATTTTAAGCGAAGCCTGCAGTGCCTCTCCCTGAATGGTTATGGTAACTGTGAGCGTCATGGTGCAGCCTTTGGGATCAGCTACCGTCACCTTGTGCTCGCCGGGTGTAAGCTGGGTAGCCTGTACCTTGTTTTCTCCATTATCCCAGGTGATAACAATACCACTGGCATTGGTGGCGATATCCACCTCTGCGGAGCCGTCGGAGGCTGTGGCAGAGCTGGCCGGTTTTTTCTGACGTACCTTGAGTTTGAGCCTGTTATCGGCAATAACCCTTTCAGCGGTCCGGCTGATACCCTTGCTGTCGGTCACTGTCAGCAGGTATGTTCCGGCGCCGAGACCCGCCGGGCGGTCGCCGGACAGTCCGGCATTCCAGTTATATGTGAAAGGGGGCGTACCGCCGGTTACCTTCGCAGACAGAGCGGCATCGCGGCCGTTCCCTTCACAGCTGATAGGGGCGGCCAGTTCGAGATTCAGGATCAGGTTGGAAGCCTTGTCAATACTGTAAAGACCCTTGTCGCTGGTGCCTACCCACACGGCGCCATCCTGATCAACTGCAATGCAAGTGCCGTATTCACTGGTATAGTATTCCGGGCCGCCGAATGTGTCGTATGTGTCTTCGGTCATATCATGCCGGGTGACAATACCGGAAAGCAGCCAGAGTTTACCGGCAGGATCAATATCGAAATCACGGACGTCTCCGTCAATGTATTTATCTTCAATGGACAGATCCGACCATTTTTCACCTCCCGGCGCCCTGGAAATAATACCCTCCGAAAGCACGTAAATAATGCCATTGAACTCGCGTACCCGCTCGGCAGTGAATCCGCTGAGTGCCGCCTTCCATCGCCCGGGCGCGCCGTACATCAGTCCGCCCTCATTGCCTACCCATAACCTGCCGGACGCGTCCTGGAATATGGTGCTGATATTCGGTGACTTGAGTCTTGAATTGACCGGAAGGTACTGCTGCAGCATTTTGAACTCGGGCTGCGTGGCAAACTGTATCAGACCAGCCTCATCGGTGCCCAACCAGAGCATCTGGGTTTTCAGATCGTACCAGGCGGCCGTAACCGTACAGGGAGTTGTCACCTGTTCCCTGAATTTTTCAACCGGCCAGGCATAGTTGGCATTACCGCCTTTGAACGACATCACGTTCATAGTACCGGGTTCCACCGGGACAGGCGTAGCCAGATCGTTCGCTTTTACCTGAAACACACCTTTTTTATTGGCGGCATACCGATGTCCGGTAAAATCGGCCATGACATTCACCACGCCCACGGAGCGGTCAATAGCGCTGCAGCGGGTTACTTCAAGACCTGCCTTTTGGGCAAAAGAAGAAACTGTCGCTAACAGGAACGTCAGCAGAAAAGAAGGTTTCTGGAATCCGTAATGAAATATAGACATTGGCTGCTTGCTTGAAATAGTCATAATCCGCTAAAATGGCCGCAAAATTA
Source organism: Bacteroidota bacterium (assembly GCA_039804245.1). Taxonomy (GTDB): domain Bacteria; phylum Bacteroidota; class Bacteroidia; order Chitinophagales; family Saprospiraceae; genus M3007. The sequence goes on along the minus strand of JBDLWO010000147.1, from coordinate 3,412 downwards.
TAGAGAAAAACGGCCACAATCAGAAGATTAAACGCAAAACAGGGTAAAAAATTGAAACACGCCATATTTTACGCGTGAATTGTTACCTTCGCGATATGCTTCTTCTTGGTTTTGACATTGGTTCTTCTTCTGTAAAGGCTGCGCTGGTGGACACCGGCACCGGCCGTGTGCTGGGCGTTGCCCGTCATCCGGAAACAGAAATGCCCATCTCTGCCCCTCATCCCGATCATGCGGAACAGGATCCGGAAGACTGGTGGCAGGCCGTTTGTGAGGCCACGCGGAAACTGCTCGCGCAAACGGGCGCGCACGCGGGCGATATCGGCGGCATAGGTATCGGATATCAGATGCATGGTCTGGTTTGCGTGGACAAGGCCGGACAGGTTTTGCGGCCTGCCATTATCTGGTGCGACAGTCGGGCCGTAACGCAGGGGCAGAAAGCGTTTGAGGATATCGGAGAAGCATACTGTCTGAACCACTACCTGAATTCTCCGGGAAATTTCACAGCCTCCAAACTGGGCTGGGTAAAGCAACACGAGCCTCATATTTTTGAAAAAATTCACAAAATCATGCTTCCGGGTGATTACATCGCCTGTCGCATGACAGGTGAAATGGCTACTACCATCACCGGTCTCTCCGAAGGTATATTCTGGGACTTTCAGAAGGGAAATGTGGCAACCGACTTAATGCGTCATTTCGGTTTCCCCGATGATATTTTGCCGGAAAAAGTCCCGGTTTTTTCCATACAGGGCACACTTTCGGGAAAAGCCTGTGAGGAAATCGGGCTGCCAGCCGGTATTCCTGTTTGCTACAGGGCAGGTGATCAGCCGAATAACGCACTGGCACTGAATGTACTCCGCCCCGGCGAAGTTGCTGCGACCGGCGGCACTTCCGGTGTGGTGTATGCCGTGAGCAGCGAACCGCTATTTGATTCGAGGGTACGGGTGAACAGTTTCGCGCATGTGAATTATACCCCTGAAAATCCACTGACGGGTGTTTTGCTGTGCATCAACGGAACGGGAAGTGCGTACAGGTGGGCGAGGCAATCCTTCGGTCATCAGACGTTTTCATACGAAGAACTGGAAAAAATGGCTGCCAAAGTTCAGATTGGTTCCGACGGACTGCAGGCGTATCCGTTCGGCAACGGCGCGGAGCGAATGCTTGGCAACAAAAATCCGGGCGCCACGTTTACAGGGATACAGTTCAACCGGCACGAACCGCGTCATGTCTATCGGGCCATACTGGAAGGCATAGCCTGTTCATTTATGTATGGCATGGAAGCCATGCGGGAGATGGAAATCTCTCCCAAAATAATGCGGGCGGGGGCCGACAATCTGTTCCAGTCGGACATTTTCACGCAAACACTGGCAACACTTTCCGGTATCCGTATCGAGATCAGATCCACCACCGGGGCTGCCGGCGCCGCTTTTGCTGCCGGAGTGGCTGCTGGCGCATATAACAGTATCGAAGAAGCCATGCAGGAAAGTCCGGTACTCCGCACTGCAGAGCCCGATGAAAAAAAACGGAGCCTGTACCGGGATTTGTACCAGCGCTGGAAAAAAAACCTCTATTGATTGAATATGAACAAACAGGAAGAAATAACCTACGAGGCAGCGTGGAACGAACTGCAACAGATAGTGGCCGAATTGCAGGCCGAATCAGTTTCCGTGGATCAGCTGGCCGAAAAAGTGGAACGCGCCGCCGCGCTGGTGGCCTTCTGCCGAGCCCGCCTGCGGCAGACGGAAGAGCGGCTCGACCAGCTGGTGGGGAGCTGAGGTCGGGGTGTTTTCACGGGACACAGCGTTTTGAAGAGTCTCGGTTACCTCATTTCCTGTATCATCAATGTAGTAGTTTCGAAGCTTGCCGGACACTACAAACGCTACCTGGTCACATATCCTGCCCTGTTTTACCCACAAGTCGCCTTTTGAAATTTCCATTGAAACGAAGGCTTTTTCGACAACAGCTTTTTCATCTGTTGTCAACCTGATGATTTCATTTATATTGTCTGTCAGAGCTGTCATGGCACTTTTATTTAGTCTGTAATACGATTGCAAAAAACAAAGATAGTACGGGGACTTCGCGTATCACCTTATTCTGAAGGTATGCTATCGCTGGCGATAAAAATGCACCAGTGACCCAATGGCAGGGATATGCCGGAGACAAGTCGTTTATTGCTGCTACCATACCAGCGTTATCGTATAAATCCAATTCCCTGTCCACTCAAAAAACAGGGGCATGCCTCATCGGCACGCCCCTTATATATGGACACCCGCAACCATGTGGGGTGGAACGACGGCGGTCCCGCTCAAAGGCAGGGATTCCACCGTTTTCTTTGTCAGTCAGACGACCTGACCACTTTTTTTGACGTAATACCACCCTTGTCGTCACGCAGGGTAGCCAGATAAATTCCGGCAGGCCAGTTTCCTGCGGTAACGGGCGCCTCGTACTCACCTTCAGACAGTGTGCCCATATCGCGCCACTCAATCAGTCGGCCCGACATGTCGCGTATCTCCAGCCAGACCTCAGATCTCCGGTTCAGCGAGAAGCGAACCAGCAGTTGATCCGCTACCGGATTGGGCTGAACAGCGAAGTAATCGGTTGCACCCACAGGTTCTGCGGCAGGCAGGGTAACATACGGAGGCAATTCCACCTTTTTGTCGAGGTAGAGCCGGTATTCGCCCGGCACCATACTGAATGTAGCGGGCACGCCGGAAGTCACCAGCAGTGTATCGCCGGTGTAATATTCGTACCAGTATCCTGTATGCTGAAATGAAGGGTTCACCACCGAATTGGCCGTTGTACCCACGTTGGCGAATACGGCCACATTCATATCCGGGTGGTTCAGGAATACCGAACGAATAGCCCCCCCATTCAGGTTGGCCTGAAAACTGCCGGTTTCAAAAACATCGTGACTTTTCCGGAGCTGAAGCAGTGAAGCGGTGGCATCATACAGGTGCCTGCGCCAGGGATCGTTGAAGTAGTCCCACCGAATGGGCTTGGGAGATACGTTGCAACCAGGATCAGAAGTGCCGTTTTCACAGAGAAATTTGGAGAAATCGTAGCCCATTTCCCCGAACTGCCAGAGCATCTTGGGACCGGGAATGGTGTAAAAAAGATTGTTGAGCATTTCTATGCGGCGCATTCCGACCGGGAGGGTGCGCAGGTTGTAAGCCGGAATCGCATTTCCGTAGGTTTTCAGTTCATAGGCAATGCGTTCCTCGTCGTGGCTTTCCATATAGCCCACGAGGTGTGGTACCGACCAGCCCCGCTGCTGATAACTGATACCGGTCAGGTTGGTGGCAGTGGTATAGCCCAGGGCCGTTTCCTTGTAGGCGCCCCACATATTGCCCCAGAGCATCATACCGTATTCTGCCAGCTCTTTTTCCTCGTCATTGTTGGCAAAGTGCTCCAGTAT
>JBDLWO010000146.1:0-7141 GCA_039804245.1 Bacteroidota bacterium | reverse complement strand
ACAATTACGGCATATACCTTGCTTTCTCCTGCCTCCGAATCAGCATCTGAATCCTGGTCTTCGCCGGATTGCTCCTGATCTGTATTGTCGTCAGCGCTTGAAATAACCTCGGTATCCGTTTCATTTTCATAAAAATCAGCCGCAGAATAATCATCGCCCCTGAACTCATCGTTTATCCAGAAACCTTCTCTGAAAACAGATCCGTTATCCACCATTTTGCCCTCGCCATGTCTTACATCATTCTTCCATTGTCCCTTATACTGTTTCCCATTATCAAAATTATAAACACCATAACCTGATTTCCTGTCGTTTTTCCATTCTCCCGAATAGCTGTGACCACCCTCATAGTAATAGGTGCCTTCACCGTGTTTCAGATTATCCTTCCATTCGCCGACGTACTTGTCTCCACCTGCGAAAAAATAGGTTCCCTGTCCGCTTCTCTGGTTATCCTTCCATTCACCGGTGTACTGGGCTCCATCGCTGAAAGTAATCGTACCCTTGCCGTTTTTCATATCGTTATTCCAGCGGCCCGTATATTTGGTTCCATCGCTGTAATAAAGAGTTCCGATACCGTCCTTCATACCACTTGCCCACGAACCCTCATACCTGCCACCTTCGTTGAAATAATAGATGCCCTGCCCATGCAATTCTCCATCTCTCCACGTACCGCTGTACCTGATTTTCCGGCCATCATACAATATTCCCTGTCCGTATCTTTCGCCGTCTTTCCATTCGCCGACATACTTGCCGCCGTCATTGAAATAATAAGTCCCTTCCCCATCAAATTTCTGGTTCCTGATTTCACCTTCATACCTGCTGCCGTCAGAATTGGTACATACACAATTGATCAGCTCGTCATTCTCCCATTCACCAGCGTGCTCGGAGCCATTGGTGAAATACAGGGTGCCTTTACCATGACGCTGGCCTTCTCTCCAGTAGCCCTCAAAACGTGGGCCATTGGAATAGTAATAAATACCATAACCGTTGTAGCAGTTACCTTCCTTGCACTGGGCAGGCAGTTGTTCGGTTGCGATAAAAAGCAAAACGGGGAGAAAAAAGATTTTTTTCATATTATCCGGATATTTAAAGAATTTCAATACTATCTGACACCAGGCGGAATTTATATGCCTGTATTGATTGACTAAATATTTGAAAGCACAATATTAATGTGTAATTCTGAAAAATACATTATTTGATATGTTATTTTTTTCTTCCCACTCAATTTGTTCATTATTCCCTGAATGAAACCACTCGAAATACACCCCTGCCCTGCCCTGAACGCCGACCGGCACCACTACTGAAAAAAATTTAGTTCTATGTATTGCAAAATACCAAGCAATGCCATTATCTTTGCATTGCCAATTAAAAGGCACTCACATGAAAAACAAGAAAAAACTGCAACCATGGATGTTGTTCCTGGCCGGAACAGCCATAATGGTGAATATTGCATCGGGACTGGCAACTCCGGGGGCTCCGGCATCTCTGCTGCGCTCTACCCTGCTTCCGGCCGGTATCCTGACTATTTCACCCAGGCTTGAAACCGATTCGATGATGAATACCATCCGGTACGATTGTTTGCTTCCGGTGAATCAGAAAAAAGAAATACTGCCCTCAATTCCAACATCAACCCGATAAAAAGCCCTGACATGGATATCGAAAATGCAAAAGCGCAGATGCGAAAAGGAGTGCTCGAGATGTGTATCCTCGCTATTATTGACGGGGAGGAAATGTATCCCGGAGATATTATTGCCAAACTCAAAACACATGATCTGATCATTGTTGAGGGGACGCTCTACCCGCTTCTTACCAGACTTAAAAACGACGGACTTCTCGACTACTCCTGGAGAGAAAGTACATCGGGGCCACCCCGCAAGTACTTCAAAATAACTGAAACGGGTCTGCAATTCCTGGAAGTGCTATCCGAAAGTTGGGGACAACTCGTCAATTCCGTAAACCAGACCATTCAAAAATAACCTTCAAGCCAATACAACAACCAACATTCGACATCATGAACAAGATTCTCAATATCAATCTCGGAGGTTACGCACTCACCATTGACGACGACGCCTACGAATACCTGAAAAATTACCTCGAAAAAATACGCCTCCGTTTCAGCGAACGGGAAGGACGCGACGAGATCCTGAGCGATATCGAGGCCCGCCTGGGTGAAATTATCACAGGAAGCATGGGCACACGTACCATCGTTATGCTCCCCGATGTGGAGGCCGCAGCCACACTGATGGGTAAACCGGAAGATTTCGGCACAGGTGAAGCGGATTCAGACACGGCAGACAGGGGTACAAAGGACAGCGGAAAAGCAGCCGTACGTACAGGCAAAAGACTGTTCCGGGATGAACAGGACGCTATTGTGGCCGGCGTTTGCTCCGGACTTGCTTCCTATTTCGGGATGACTGATCCGGTATGGATGCGCCTGATATTTGTCCTGCTGGCGTTTATTTCCTTCGGTTTCTGGGTTCCTGCCTATATCCTGATATGGATATTGGTTGAACCCGCCCGCAGCTCGTCTGACAGGCTAGCCATGCGCGGAGAACCCATCAATATGGATAACATTGCAAAGGAGGTGGAAGACGGGTTCGACAGACTTGGAAACCGTCTCGAAAATGTCGGGAATGATGCCCAAAGAAGCGGGAAAGGCGCCTCAAATGCCGTACACACAGGTGTCTCTGCCATCGGACGTGCATTCGCTCTGCTCATCAAGTTTGTCGTTAAGTTTGCCGGCCTCATTGCTATTCTGGTCGCGATAGCCCTGTTTCTCGGACTGGCAAGCACCTGGATTGCCGGAATTTGGGCCATGTTCGTAGCTGCCCCTTTTGTCAGCTACTTCAGTCCGTTCAATAATGCAACAACCTGGCTGGCTTTTACCAATATTCTTTTTCTTATAGGTATTCCGGTGCTGGGGCTCGGATTGCTGTTCACCCGAATTGTATTCAAAACACGTACACCTGTCTGGGCATCAGCAGGTTTGTCGGTACTGTGGATACTGAACCTGGTTTCAGCCATCGTACTCTCTTCAGTCGGCGTGCAGGAATACCGGAGGGAAGGAAGTTTCATCAGGCGTATTGAACTGGATAACATGGGCTCTGACACCCTCCGCGTGGAAGGCATCCGAATGAATAGTACTTTCGATGGCGACTGGCGCGATTTTGAGGGTAATATCTCAGACATTGAGTTCGATAACAGTGTCAATATCGTGGTGGAACGCAGCAAATCAGGTCGCTTTGAGTGCGCACAGACGATCACAGCGCGTGGAAGTTCGCGCGAAAAAGCCTCCGAATATGCAGAAAATATCATTTTCAATATCTCGTCTGAGCAAAACAGACTCCGGATTCCGACGGGGTTTGCACTCTCGGAAAACGGAAAATGGAGGGCTCAGCGAATTGAAATTGTAATTGCCGTACCAGAGGGGAAGTATATCACTTTTGATGAATTTACAAGTGACAGGGTGACTGCAGGTTCCGAGGGTTACAGCTTCAGGAATGATAATAATTATTTGTCAAGAGAACCCAACCGGACATTCACAATGACCCGTGATGGCATTCTTTGTACCGATTGTCCGAAAATGGGCGACAGAGGCTATTCCCCTGACAAAACTTATGGCGAATTCATTTTTGACTCTGGAATTGAGGCAGAGATCATTGAATCCGAAGACTTTCGCATCAGATTTGAAGGAAATCCTGACAAGGTTGAAACGATTGAGTCAGGTGATAAAATTACATTCAAGGGAAAAAGCGGCCGTTCCTCCGACAAAGTAAAAGTTGTCATCGAAACCCCCGAATTTAACTCCTTGTACGCACTGAGCGGTTCAATTGTCACTATAAGAGGATTCAACGTGTTCGAGGGTTCTATCGTTGCCCGCGATGGCAGCATAATAAAAGGTGTTCTCGATGCCCGTGACAGACTTGACATCATTCTGTCTGATGGCTCTATAATGGACCTCTCGGGAAAGGGAGGTGATCTGAATGCCACACTGAGTGACGGCTCTATTCTGAACGCAAATGGCTGGTTTGCTGAAAACGCCAGAGTTTCAGCCACCGATGGTTCCAACGCGAAGATTCACTCTGTAAATACGCCGGAAATTTCCGGTGATGGCTCCGGCAAGGTTGAAAACAGGTGAACTGACAGGGGCAATAAAAATCCCGCATCCTTCATTTGAAGGATGCGGGATACTATTTTAGTGGTTATGGGTCAGAAATTACTGAGCCCACCACATTTTATTTCCGAAAATACCGGTTGCATCCACGTTCTGAGCCTGAACTGCTGCTTCGAGGTTTGCTTTGTTGTTACCGGTTTCGCTGGTAGGATAAGCGAAGCGACGCGGCACACCCTGACCCGGGAAAGCGCTTCTCGGAACTTCCACAACTTCAGTTGGATATCCGGTACGACGGAATTCAGAGAAAGCTTCACATCCATCGCCGAAGAGCGCTACCCACTTGTGTGTTGCGCGGGCACGGGCAGCGTTACCGTCGTAAGCAGTACCTGCTGCAGCGAGGAATGCAGCGTCAGCGGCTACACCATGCTGTTCACAAGAGGCGGAGATACCGTCCAGATATGACTGTTTGTCGTTGTTTGCTTCAGACTTGATGAAGAGAACTTCAGCGTAAGTGAACAGGTAAGAAGGATTGGTCGGATCGTCGCGGAACGCTGTTCCAATCTGGGATACTGCAGAGAACGGGTTAGGTTCAATTGTTCCATTTGGCTGACCAACATAAACGCCGGCGTTATTTACATCCGCAAATACCGGAAGGCGCGGATCTCCGGTCATCAGATCAACCAGCGTCTTGCTCACAGCGTGGTCGTTACGGCCATCGTTGTTTTTGTTGCTGTAAATCGGATTGGAAGCGCCTGGTGTGGCATCAGGATATCCCATTTTTGCATTTTCGGCATTGCTGCTGATCAGATTGGCCGGATTGCTCAACAGTGTCTGAAGTTCAGTTGCATAAGCAGCGTTCTTGCCCTTTGCACGGTTGAGCAGGCGTGCACGCACGGAATTGGCGAACTTTTTCCAAAGCGTAACATCACCACCATAGATCAGATCACCGGCTCCGAGACCATCGCCACCTGCATCAAACATATCTGCAGCTGATTTCAACTGGCCGATCAGATCGGCATAAATTGCCTCCTGACTGTCATAAACCGGTGTGAAAGTGCGATCAGGATCGAGCGCCTCACTGTAAGGGATATTACCCCACATATCAGTCATGATAGCGAAGTAATAGGCCTTCATCGTCATAGCTGCTGCGCGCATATTGCTTGGGTTCGGAGCGCGATTGATGATGTCCTGCAGATCGGCAAGCGGGCCTGTGTACATGCCATCCCAGTGTGCCGTGAGGGCATCAGGGCGATACTCGTACCAGTCTTCGTCAATGTACTGAATCTTGGCATAATGCTGTGCCCACAGGCCGGCATAGGTCATATTCATGCTGGCGCCGTGTGTGCGGCGGACACCCTGCGAAACAGCAGAGATCAACACGTTCTGGAGAGGCACCTCTTCAGGACGGTTGGGGTTGGTATTGATGCTCTCGAAATCCTTGGTGCATGCATTCGAAAATGCAACCATCAGGATCAGCATCCAAACTTTGATATTTTTCATGGAAATTAAAGTTTTAATGTTGTTAATTGCCAGTGTATCAGAAATTGGCGCCCACCGTCAGGCCGAAAGTACGGGCTGATGGAAGTTGTCCGAATTCAATTCCCTGCATGGCATTGGAGTTGTCAAATGCTGTTTCAGGATCCACGTGCGGAATATTGCTCTTCAGCAGAGCCAGGTTGCGGCCGTAAGCAGCAATACGCAGTCCGCTGACAAATGAGTTGCTGAACCAGGTCTTTGGCAGATTATAGCTCAGTGTCAGTTCGCGCAGTTTCACAAAAGAACCGTCAAATACACCACGGTCGTGACGACGATTGTAGAAGTCTGCATTCCACTGTTCTGCGGACTGCAGAACGGTGTTGTCGCCGTAACCTGTAACAGCGCCGGATGCGTCCTTGATTTCGTAAACACCACCGAAGTTATAGCCATTTTTCACTTCATCCACTGTACGACGGCCCTCGAGAGATTCATCGAGTACACCTGCGTAGCGACCGAAGATATAAGTCATGGAGAATACATCGCTACCCTGACGCATGTCAATCAGAGCGCTGAGTGACAGGTTCTTGTAAGTGAATGTATTGCGGATACCGCCTGTCCAGTCGGGCGTGATGGTACCAAGTACGAAGTTGGTGTTACTGCCATTGGCATCAACATCCTGTATCGGGCGGCCGGTAGTCTGGCTCACAATAATCTGACCATCAGGAGCGCGCTTCACGCGGCGACCGACGAGTACACCGTAAGGTTCTCCTTCACGGGCAACCAGACGAAGACCCCAGTTTGTGTTCAGCGTGATTTCTGTTACGCCCTCCGGAAGATCCTTCACAAGAGAGTTGTTTTTGGCCCAGTTCAGGTTGATATCCCAGCGGAAATCCTTGCTGTTTACCGGAGTAAGTCCGAGCTGAACCTCCACACCATTGTTCTGGATTGTACCTGCATTGGCTACGCGGCTGGTGAAGCCGGAAGAAGAAGATACGTTCAGAGGAATGATCTGGTTGATATAGCTGGTATTGTAGTAGGTAACATCCAGTGTTACACGATCTTTGAATGCGCGCAGTTCGAGACCTGCCTCAGCAGACTCGGCTGTTTCAGGAATCAGAGAGTTGTTCGGGCGTGATCCCGGAACAGTGAATGAAGGTACACCGCCCCATGGCGTGAGTGCACCGTAAACAAAAGCCAGACGATAAGGATCAGTGTCCTTACCGGCTTTTGCCAGACCACCACGAACCTTCAGGTAAGAGATACCCGGGATAGACACTTTCTCGGACAGAACTACACCCACGTTAAGAGCCGGGTAGAAGTAGCTGTTGGAAGATGCTGGCAGCGTGGACGACCAGTCGTTACGAGCCGATGCATCAAGGTAGATGAAGTTGTAGAAACCGAGTGACAAGCTTCCAAGTACAGAATTGATGCGTGATTTCTGTGAAAACTGGTTCACATTGATCGCACCGTCGGCATTGGAGAAATTGAAAATACTTGGAACAACCAGCGCCTGAGCCGTCAGTTCACTGCCAGTGAGTTTGTTGTCACGACGGG
>JBDLWO010000145.1:0-9632 GCA_039804245.1 Bacteroidota bacterium | reverse complement strand
CCATAATGGCCAGCACCAGAAACACCAGATACTGAAAGCTGGTAAAAACAAATCCTTTTGAAAAATAAAGGGGAATGGAGGCAATGTTGGTGACAATCCACCATATCCAGTTTTCCAGTTTCTTGCGGGCCATCAGCCACATGCCGGTATAGGCAGCGGCTGCCGCAAATCCGTCTGCCAGAGGAACCGAACTGTCGGTAAACCGGCTGAGCAGCCACCAGAGTGCTACCCAGAAAAAAAAGAAAAACAGCAGTGCATTGCGCCAGTCGGCGGCGGCTGAGCCGGAAATGCGCAGTTGTTGCTCGCCATCCGACTTTTTTCGCGACCACCAGATCCATCCAGCAATACTCATGATGGTATAGTATCCATTGACGCTGGCCTCTGCATACAGCCCGGCCTGCACACTCAGGTATATATATAGTATGGTATTCACCAGACCGGTGGGGTATACCAGAATATTCTCGGCCCGGGAGTATATCACGCTCAAAATGCCGAATACCACGGCCACGAATTCCAGCCAGGTAGTAGCGTGCATGCCGCTGATGAAGTTTTGCCAGATTTCCTGCATTTTCAATAGTTGATGACTGCTTCTGAAATAAGAGCGCCGTCTTTCAGGCAAGTGACCTGCAAGACGGCGCTCTTATTTGTCAGTCAGTGGTTGTTCAGAGAGTTTGTTCGGGATTCTCTCGCCGGAACCAGTCGATTTGTTTTTCGCAGTTTTTACCTTTTTTTCAGTCGCGAAGTATCAACTGTGCGCCTCCAAAAAGGCAAAAACTGCGATAAAACACCTCGTTTTTCAGGTATGAAATCCGTGACATGCTCTTAATGAGCCGAAATCACGAGCTTTTTGACCACTTTCAAAGAGTCATTCTCCAGTGCTACAATGTAAACTCCCTGCGAAATACCTTGAAGGTCCATTCTGAGGCTGTAGGCACCACCGGCCATTTGCCAGGTACGCACCGCCTGTCCGGCAGCATTGAATATGGAAACGCGGCTGTCGGAATCGAGTGCCTCAGCGAGCGAGAGAGTTGCAAAAGAAGCAGCCGGATTGGGCGCCAGATCGAAATCTGAAATAACGGGTGCCTGAACGCCAACGGCGGGTTTCACCACGAATTTGCCGCTAACCAGTCCGCCTTCTCCATCAGTAACAGCGAAAAGAAAACTGTCGTCGCCGAGCGCAAGTCCGTAATCGTAGTAGCGCAGGCCTCCACTGGCGATTTCAGCCTGTGTGAACTGGTCGCCCACCTGTGCAGCCAGACCATTGATATTCAGTTGTCCGTTGGAAGGCAGCGTCATCACGGTATAGGTGAGTTGCTGAGCTGTATTATTCGGATCTTCCGCCTTGAGCAGACCTTCCGTAATGGCAGCATTAGAGCCGGAGGGCAGTGTCAGCGGGTTGTTTGTAATGAGCAGGGGTGCATTGAGTGCTACATTCGAGCAAATCTGGAGCGTAAAGGCTATCAGGGTGCCTCCTGAGCTGATCACATTGTCTTTCAGACGCAGCGTCCAGGTGCCGGCCGAATTTTGTCCATTCAGAGCCGAGAGCGGCGATGAAGGCTTGTAGGCATTGCCGTTAGTAGGTGGAGGACAAGAGAATGGTCCTGTGGCTCCGTCGTCCATGCCGAAGTTGAAATTGCCATTGTAGCCGGAGCATTTGTCTTTCCAGAGCAGCACTTCGGTGCCGGAAGGGCTGACGAGGCGTGCTTCCAGGTCTTTGAAGAACTGGTGGGTGCCCTGGATTTTGGTGATGTTCACATCGCTGATAGCACCACCGGCATTGATGGTAATTTTGGATTCCACCGTTGGTGTTCCGTTGGCAGAGATGTTTTTAGGAACATCGCTTGCTTCCACGCTCAGGCAGGTCTGTACGGCCACGACAAACACCTGGGGCGCCGACCAGTCTTTGGCACCACAATCGTTGACCGGTCTTACACGCCAGTAGTAAACCTCGCCCTCTTGCAGTACTACAGGTACCTGGAATGTATCAACCAGTACTCCGGATTTTGATGCTATGACAGTACCTGCGGCGAATGAAGGAGAGGAAGCGAGTTCGACATCATATTTATCGGCATCCGCTACGCCGTTCCATTTCAGCGCGGGCTGCGGGTTGATGCCGGAAGCGCCATTGGCCGGGGTTTCCGGTGCAAAAGCAGCGAAATCATTGCTGACAACAGTGAGGCGAACGGATGTTTCGCCCGTTACTGCTCCCGCAATGCCTTTTACAACCAGATCAAAGGTGCCTTCCGGATTTCCGGCAGCAAAATCGAGTGTCAGTTGCGATGTTTGTCCGGGCAGTACCGGATTTGGACTGAAAATGGCCGTGGCTCCGGCGGGAAGCCCCGTTGCCGACAACTCAACCGGATCGGTAACACCACCGAGGGCACTTGTGCTGACCGAAGTAGTGTAGGCGCCCGGCAGGCAGGCAAAATCAGTGGACAGTGCCGGGCAGAGCGACAGAGCCGGTGCGGCGGGCTGTTCAATGGTAAAATTCACATCCGAAACATCGAAGAATACGTTATCGGCAGCTTCAATTCTGATACGGAGGTTCGATCCGGTAAAATTGGGGGCTTGTACACAGAAGCGCCCGTTATTGGGCACATTTTCTGCCAGTGTGGCCAGATTCACCACCGTGCTGTTCGGATTTACACGAATCAGTTTGATGTTTACGCTCTGGGCGTTAACTGGAGCCCTGTTGGTGTTGGCAACATCCCAGGTAACCGTGTAAAAGCCTCCGGCCTGCCATTTTACACCGCTGTTGGTCGGGTATGTGACAAGGAACGGTCCGGCAGCCGTGGTGGACCGGAGTTCGACTGTATCCCATGAAATGCCACCACCGCCCGCCTTGTTGTCGCGGGCAACCAGTACGAATGTAATATCGCGGTTATACGTGGGTAACACTTCCGTCTGGCTCATCGTATTGTTCAGCACAATCGGGTATCGCGGGAACGTGCGTGTTGGATTGGCATTAGGCTCAAACCACCGGAAAAGCGGGGAATTGCCCTGCGGCGTTCCGAGCGGACTGGTTGGCCCCAGATCAATCTGATCCCAGGCATAGGTGAGCTGGTCACCCTCCGCATCAACTGCCGAACCTGTGAGTTCGAAAGGCGTATTGACCGGGATGAATGTGACCGGTGGATACGCTGTTGTTACCATCGGCGCTGTGTTGGTTGTAGGGAGCGTACTACCGCAGGTATTGCCCTCCTGAAACTCAACAAAACGGCGTATTTCTGCAACAGAACAGGCGTGATAGAACAGGGCGGTATTGCCGTTACTGATATTGTTGCTGCCGCAGGCGCCGTTATACGACATGATGGTACTGCCGCTGCCGGGTTCGCAGGCTGAGTCATAATCGAACTGCGAGTCGGCAAAGCACTGATTAAACGTGTGTCCCGAGCGCCACTGGTGACCTATTTCCTGGCCGATAATGGCAAAAAACTCATCACCGTAAGGCGGACCATACCAGGCAGAACATCCGCGGCCCTTGAACTGTGTACAGCACAGGCCACCGGCTACACCAATGGCAGCTCCGCCCAGGTAACGGGCAAACACGTGACCAACATCGTACTTGTCGGGCGAACCCAGATACTGAAGCATGATAGTGGGGTTCTGGCTCATCCAGCCACCCACTTCATTACCCGTGTATGGGTCGGTAACCGGATCGAGGAAGATGATATCGTACGACTCGGCGATCAGCTGCAGACGGATATTGATATCACGCTCATAAATAGCATTCAGCTGATTGGTGAAAGTAGTCAGTTTCTGGAAAACCAGGTCCTTGGTACCGCCATTGTCCTGGGAAAACTCCCCTGTGGCAGCACAGGCAAAGCGATAAACCTTCAGATTCACCGGATTTCCCGTCAGGCGCTGTCCTTCCTCCGGACCAGCCTCACCGAGGCTCATGCGCGGGGGCGCCTGCTCGAGCAGTTCGTCGCTGGCGGGAGGCACTTCTACGCTGGTAGGCAACTGATGGCTCCTGGAGTCCCTGGGTAAATCGAGGCGGTCGTAAACCATATAATAAGTACCCTGACCCTCGGCCACAGGCTCGATATATTCAATACCCTTGTCCGGATTGGTAATCATGGCGCGGAAATGCCATCCGGGAGTGATTGTTATGCGTACCTGCATACCGGCTGTATTCACAGACACACCGCTGTATGTGCCTATTTCGGGATGTAGTGCTTCCAGTGCGGGGTCCATTACCCGTGTTTTGGCAACGGCAAATACTTCTTTCGTGCCGTCTGACAAGGGCAGCGTAATCTTGTAAGTACGCAGGTTTGCATCCGCAGTGAATTCCCGGGGAGCCCTTTCCAGCCAGGAGGTGACGGCGGGGTAGTCCAGGGAAAAAGCCGAATAACGGAGCGGTTCGTGCGTCCGCTGTGCATAGTCAGGCAAACTGATTGATTCAGGAGAAACCGCTGTCCAGAAATCCGGACTGTTTTGTCCGGCAGCGCCCGAAGCCAGAAATAAAAAGGCTATGAGGGGCAATAGAGTTGATCGCATATTGACTCGTTTTTTTTGCAAAAGTGAAGTCTTTTATAGTTTTGTGAACAGTTTTTCAGACGTATGTCAGTAGTTGACGATAAAACTGTCGGTTCCGACAGCCTGCAGAAGCAGCACGAGGCCAAAAACTGCCAGAGAGATGCCTATTGTGCGTTGTATCTGCCGGATATGACCTGGTGTGAGAAAGTGCCTGATACTGCGTGCACCCCAGGCTTTGAGCGTATCTGTCACAATCAGTACGCTGATCATACCCCCGAGGAAGGTCATGCTTTGGGAGTTGGTCCAGTGATTGGGCGCCACGAGTGCGCTGACAATACCCAGCCAGAAAAAAATTGTGCCCGGGTTGATCAGATTGATAAAAAAGCCCCTGAGCCACAAGCGGAAATAGGGATGTTTGTTTGGCTTTTTTACATCCGGATCGGTATTCTCGGGTGCTTTGGGTTTGGAGAAAAAACTCACGATTCCGAAAGATATCAGCATTGTTCCTCCGAGCACTTCTGCCCAGAAACGAAATTCGGGGAGAGACGTAACTGTTGTGAAAAGTTCCATGCTCCACAGGATGAGTCCGATGAACAAAAAATCGCTCGACCAGATACCGGCTGCAACGGCCATCCCGGCTCTGAACCCCCTGACAATAGAGGCTTCAACCACTGAAAACAGCAGCGGGCCTACCATAAAACTGAGTGAGATTCCTAGCAATACTCCCTTGAGCAACATGCGTGAGTGTTTTTCAGGGTTAAAAGTAGGAATTGGTAATCAACACAACTCCGAAATTTTTAAACACTGGTCAGGTTCATCTTGTTTTCGGGTCAGAACAGTGCGCGTACCTGTGCGCGACCGATATGAATCATACGGCTTTCGCCCGTCTTTCTCCCCTCGTAATTCAGCGTCAACTGCACGGTTTTGGACAGTTGCCGGTCCAGATTTACACTCCACAAAAAGTTTTTGCCATTTTGCAGCCCTTCCAGCATGGAGTAGGCCAGGGCAGTATTCGGCTGTCCGTCGAAGGAGATATTGGCAAATACGCCTTTCAGCCGGAGTGATGTACTACCCTTGAAGCCCCGTCCGTCGGGCTTCGCAGTGGGAGCCCAGGTAAGTTCCATATTCCAGTTGGTTTGTTTCGATGATTCGAGCAGACCGATCCTGTTCATACTTTGCCGGCGCCTGGCGGTTCCGGACAGGCGGAATTGCTTCCCGGGTATCCAGGTTACTTTGGGGCCTGCCTCCGTGTATAAAATGCTGAAATCACGATTGTTGAAAACTTCATTGTCGGAACTTCTTCCGCCCCTGATAATATCGGTCTCCATGCTCCATTCCGGCGACAAATTGAACCTGGTATGCAGTGTAACATCCCGGTTGCTTCTGGCATCGAAACCTGTTGTGATGGCCAGTCTGCTCCTGTTATCGCCCGATGACAGGCTGGCATCCCATTTCGGGTTGGTTTTGTTGATGAAAAGTATATTCCGCCACCCGTAGGCCAGCGTTACCAGCGATGAGTCGGCCAGTCCATCCAGTTGAAACGGATTCCAGGGTTGCACGCCATCAGAGCCGGTATAGGTTCTTCGGTTAATCTGTATGCTGCTCTGTGCACTGAGTCTGGCTACTGTTTTTTGCCAGCGATTAACCGGTTTCGGCCACCAGGACGCGGGTTCAATCCTGAGCCCGGGATTGAAGGTTACGTTATTGGTACGTACATATTGCGGAGTGGTTACGGCTACCCGGGAGTATCGTGCCTGATCGGGGAATACGGCGATTTCCATCTCGTCAACCTGAAGAATACTGTCGCGGTTGCGGTCAACCCAGGCGTATTGCCCTTCTCCGGGATTTACCAGCAGGTAGTTGAACTCGAGTTTTGGACTCTGCCCGGCTCCCAGTTCGTAATTGGATGTAAACACCACGGCATTTTTAAAGGCACTCATGCTGTAATCCAGCTTGCCGAGATAAGTATTCAGGGGCTTTTGAGTGGTTAGTTCCGGTGCCCGGATTTTCAATTCCCTGAACGTCAGAACCCATGAGAACGACTGACTGGTTTTCTTTTTGGCCGCGGTGTTGTTCCAGCTGCCGTTCAGGTTTGCCTCCCGGGCGGCGGTACTTTGTCTGAAATCTGTACCTGAGGGGGCGAAGTCGTTTCTCCTTGAGACGAATCCGCCCAGCTGCCATACTTTTTTGGGGTCGGGTGTCTGTACGTAAATTTTTACAAGATCGTACCGGAAACTCAGTTTGCTCAGCGTGTCTGTCAGCGATGCGGTACGACTGTTCTTTTCCTCTTCGAAGTACAATCCGGTTTTCAGTACCGGTTTCACGGAAGCGGGGTCTTTCCGGGAAAAAACCTTCGACAAATCGAATTTTGGCCGCAAAAACTGTGACTGTTCGACAAGCCCCGAGGTATTCAGTATATTACTTTCGGCGACCAGTTCCCAGTCATTCTTCTTCAGTGACAGTGCTGTGAAATGCCGGTTTCCATCATACACCCCATGTCGTCTGAAAGTACTGAATTCGTGCCGGATACTGCCCCATCCCGTGTGTTGAAGCGACGCTCCTGCCCTGCCTATCTGTTCTGCCACGGTATCCCGGCTTACATCGGTATTCCAGTCGCGCAGAAACTCGGGGGCGCGGTATGGGTTCAGACTCAGAAAATTGCGCGAAGTAGCTTCCAGGCTGGCAAAGGCTCCGCCCTTCCAGGCTGATGTACCGGAGACTTTGCCGGGTCTGAATGACTGACGCCAGTTGATAAAGCCGGCTATTCCGGCGTTGTCGCTGTTCCCGACGGGAGAAAACCGGTTCAGATCACGATTGCTCACCGATATCTCGGCATTGACAAAGCTGTTCCCGGATGGCCTGAATTCACTGCCTGCAGACCACATCTGTCGCATCTCCGGTGCGACAAGTTTGATAACCGGCTCAAAATTGCCTGTGGGCTGGCAGGTGACCGGGTCGGGGGCCGACCAGCGGTACACCCGGCCATTCGCGGCGGTTTGCGATAATACATAGTTGCCCTGTCCGGCAGGCACTTCGGTAAAACGACCGGTATATCGCGCCGATGCCGGATTCGTGCTATATACCAATACAGGTGTAGATATCCCGCAAATTAGGGTATCCAGGATCGCGTACATCACCCGGTTGGGATCGAAGGCATCGAGCGTGTCTATCCCGGAGCCGAAGGCATTTTTCAGATTGTCGCCCGCCTGCGCCAGTCTGGAGCGGGACTCCGGAGAGATTTCCTGCACTCCACCGCTGTTACGGGCATCCTGCTCAGAGTAAAAATTGAAGTATAACTTTCCCCGTGGCATAGCCCAGGATGCATTGGCCGCTGTAGTCGAACGCAGATAAGTCTGAACGGCATATTCAAACTCTATTATAATACGGCTGTCCTTGGTAATCAGCCGTCGGGGAGTAAAGGTTACTTCTCCGAGGTTATAGTCAATAACATAATCGTCTTCCAAACCACGTCGCATCTGCTGCCCGTCTATATAAACTCTTTCGGTGCCTGCGAGCACGATGATGAATTTCTCGCCCTCCCCGCCCTGTAACCTGTACGGGCCCTGATTGCCCTCGATACCCTGAATAATCTGCCGGGCAAATTTTCCCCGCGAAACAGCCGCTGCTGCCCGCACCCTGGCCGTATCGTTTCCATAAAAGGCATACGATTCTGCCATGACACCCTGCAGACGCTTGAAGTAATTGCTGAAATAACCATTGGGGCGGGCCAAGTCGTAATCACCGGCAGTGAGTGACGACTGTTTGCGCTTCAATTGTATAAAAACCCGGTCAAATTCTCTCAACTGACGGGTAGCTCCATCGGGCTGTACCGGAATAGTATTATCGGAAAGAGCTGCCGTCAGGTCGAGGTCATTGCCCAGCTTTCCGTCCAGTTGCAGGTTCAGTTTGGAGTTGAATACCAGATTCTGACTGTTTCCGAAAGACAGCCCGCGGGTATACACGCCCGTGGATCTGAGCCCGCTGCTTTCCCAGGGTTTTTTGGCCGGTTCGTATGGAGTATAGTCAAATTCAATGGCGTCCTGCACCACCCTTCGCCTGATTGCTGTAGTATCGAGCCTGAGAACAGGGGCCTGCAGGTCGTAAGGCAGCGTTCTGTAGGTTATTTTCAGCCGATGGCAGTCCGGTCGCAACCGAAACAGCCGGACTGTATCGGTATATAAAAACCGGCCCCGGACTGAGAACAGTGCAGCAGGCAGCGTGTCTCCGGCGTCAGCGTCGGTTACAGCAACCAGAAGTGGAGATACAGTCAGGGAGTCGAGGAGCTGCACTGCCAGTCGTGCGCCAAGCGTGCGCGTGTGGATATTGGAGTATCGTGTCTCGTTCTGCGCCGTCATCTGACCGCACAACCAAATCATAACGACCGTCAGAGCAAAACGCATGGGAACAGGGGTAAAAACCCCGTATTGACGCATCTGCCCGTGTTTTAGTTGCCCGTGGCATTGCGCATGAACAGTGGCGCCACCCGGGCCGAATCAATAGGCAGCACATCGGGTGGTTGCGACGGACGGAACGGCCTTAGACGCCCGAGAGAGTCCTGCACCTCCTGTTTCGCCTCCGCAATCAAAATGGAATCGGCCATGCGCCCGGCCTTCTCATAGAGCGCCATCCTGCAGATAACACGCTGCTTTTCACGGAACTCCGCCACGCGCTCCTGTACTTTCTGCTTCACGATTGCCGACCGATCCTCCTGGCAACCGGAAGAAACAACAGATGAAATAAGCAACAGGCAGCACAGATAAACCCCGGGACGAAAAACGAAAGCCATATTTGTTAACAAAATTTTAAATACTTACTGCAAAATTACTTAAAACGGGGCGTAATCAGCTCAAAAGCATTGTTTTATCTGTAAATTCGTGTGTGTTAAAACAAAAATAAAAAAAAATTAAGTGTCGGTATTGCTATTTATCAAATGGCGCGTATCTTTGTGACGTCAAGAGGAAAGCGCAAGCAACAATCAAGATTTGAAAAGCAAGTATTCGCTCAAAGCGTTTTACATAAGAAGTTTTCATTTGGTTTTTTGGGGTTATACAGGGTGCTACCAGTATCTGGTCAGTGCCCTGTTTTTTTTGTGTTAAATTCCAAAATATTTCATGTTTTCAGATGCGTTTCAGCAAATTGTATTAACTTTGCGC
>JBDLWO010000144.1:0-4661 GCA_039804245.1 Bacteroidota bacterium | reverse complement strand
GAAGAGTACGCAGAGAAGTGGCTGTTTTACTGTATATGAGGCTCTTGAAATTGAAATCCGAAAATTCCCAGCCCGGTCGTGCCACACTGCCATCCCGCGGGTTACGCATGGCGGTGTACTCTAGCCGCGTCTGTTCCCTGTTGCCGAAATGGAATCCGGGAAAGGCCAGCAGCGACTGTTTCTGTCCGAAGGCTGAATCCAGGATGCGATCTTCAAAATAGGTGGTAAAACCCTCATCCAGCCACGGTTCTTCCTTCTCATTGGAAGCGAGTACGCCCATAAAATACTGATGCGTAAATTCGTGAATGAGCAGCGACTCCGAGGTGCGGACGTACGACGGAATTCCGTAAAAGGTACCAACAGTAATCAGTGTCGGGTACTCCATCATACCCGACCGGAGTCCGTGAAATGGCGGATCCACCACGGTGATACCCGGGTATGGATACTTTCCTGCGTGTTTTTCGAGGTATTCCAGTGCATATTTCAGGATATGCAGGTAACGCGGTCCCATTGCCGAGTGTTCCGGCGGCAAAAGCAGCCTTAGATACACACCATTCCACTGATCTGTTATCTCCTGAAAATACGGATAGATGGACCACGCGAAATCAATCACATCCTCCGCATGAAAGTGCCGGGTTGTAGTGCCGTCAGGATTGTTCACTTCGGACACCAGGCAGCCGGAAGCACCCATTTTATACTTGCTATCTGTAGTTATGCGTACATCATATACCCCGAAGTCCGCATAAAACTCAGTTCTTCTGAAGAACTGATGGCAGTTCCAGTCCCAGACGCCATTTTTATCCTGTTCCCACACACCCAGTTGGGGGAACCAGTGACAGAACAGATAAAAATCGCGACTGTAACCCGCCCTTGCGATAGTTTTGGGTATCCGGGCTGTCCATTTCAGTTGAAATACAGCGCTGTCGCCGGGCAGGAGTGGCTTGTCGAGCGCCACTTCGAGTACCGACTGGTCTTCCGGATTGCCATCATCGGGCCGCACATACCGCATATTCCCGCGCAGGTCGGTATGTGTGCCTGCACCCGTGCGTGTGAACGACTGAATATTCACCCAGCCCCATTCTTCAGGTTTGCGGTCGTGAAATTTTTGTCCGAAAACATTGGATGCCCCCTTCAGAAAGGTAGATTCGGTATTTTTGAAAGCATTCAGGTACAGATACAGTCTGAGTGTTTGTACCGGTACAGGGGACTGATTGACAAACCTGATTGTCTGATCGGCCTGCAACATTCTGTTTTGGTCATCCAGTCTGACAGATATGTCGTAATTTGCCGGACGCTTGCTGAGTGCATCCGGCAGGAAGGGGTTGCACTGCAGCCTGATTTCAGCACAGGGAGTGATCAGCACCAGCAGTACAGGTATGATTTTCCTGAAAAACATGTTCTTTGTAACCCGTATGTTCTGCGAAGGTACGAAATTTGTTGTACAATTGCTGAACATCTCCAGTACACCTGAGCAATCAGGTTAAACTGACAAATAAATTACATAATCGGATTGAATATGAGAAACTTGCTGACCGGACTGTCTCTGGTGGTCTTTCTGAGTTCTGCCTTCGCACAAAAACTGCAGATCAGCCGCACGTACGGCGGTTATATACTTTCTGTCATACAAAATGACAAGACAATGCTGCAGTCGCCCGTAGAGGGCCTCTGGAGTATTTCTACGGAATGGCGAAATAACTGGCCATACAACTGGCAGCATGTTCAACCGTCAAGTATAGATACCATAGGTGATTGGCTCATACTGGAGGGCACGTTGCAGTTGCCCCAGGGCAACTGGCTGGTACGCGATGCCTATCGCATGGAAGAAGGTCGCATCAGGTGCCTCCGCCGCTGGGAGTGGCGCGGAGAACAAACCCTCGATCAGGTGACACTCTCCGCACGATGGTTAGCGCCCACAACCGACTGCCGCCCCTTTTTACCGGGTATCCTGTACTACGGGAATCCGTCGGGCTACAAAAACGGTGCTGGTAACGTAGCCTGGTACAAAAGCCAACCCGGTGACATCGCTATTTTCGAAGAGCACCGATATCCTATGCCCTTTGCATCGGCCGAGTGGCAGCAGGACGGGACGACTTCCGGTGCAGCGCTGCACGCTGTTCCAAGTCCGGTTTACGGAGGAAACCTCTACGATCAGTGGTGGTCGCTCGGACTGGCAACGACCTACAACAATACGGAGTTCACCCTGCTCTCGGGGCCAGTTGGCTACAACCGTCAGCAAGGACAAGTAAAGGCGCTGCAGGACAAGCCCTTGCCATATCAGGATACCTGGATGAAAGTTCGCCCGGGCACCATTATAGAAAAGACATATTA
Organism: Bacteroidota bacterium; assembly: GCA_039804245.1. Classification (GTDB taxonomy): domain Bacteria; phylum Bacteroidota; class Bacteroidia; order Chitinophagales; family Saprospiraceae; genus M3007. The sequence continues at coordinate 2,333 of JBDLWO010000144.1, read as the reverse complement.
TCTGGAAACTTATACAGCGACTGCGCCCGGAACGGCCTTTCAGCAACCGGTGCACACTTCCATCGCACTTTTCAAGCCATTTTATGCGGAAGATCTGCCCACTTTCGATGAAATCATCCAACTGAAATACCGCTACCTGAAATCGCGCTGGATAGAAGACCTGGATTATGCAGGTTTTAATATGTATCCTCCGAAATATACGCCCAAAATTGTGATGGGCTGGGCCGGACAGTGCGAAGCACCGGGTTATGCTCTTCAGTCGCTCGCAAGCCGGATCCCGGATCCCAAACTGACGGAAATGGCGCAACGGTCGCTTGACCACCTGTGTACTTCTCCAATCGATCAGGGCGGATTCTGCGTCACCTACGATCCCAACACCAATGAATGGGCCGACAAGGACGCTGTTTCGCAGGGGCAGGCCATGTACAGTATTGCACTCGCTATCGGAGAAGGCCGGAAAAATCCGAAAATGAATACCCGCAACTGGGAGACATTCCTCCGCAAAGCGTGCGACATTTTTGCAGAAAGATTGATGAACAATACCTGGAAGCCAGTCAATACGGCCGAGGCCTTTTTTATTGCGCCACTGCTCGAGGCCAGTCGCCTTTTCAGTGAAAAAAAATACAGGGAGGCAGCTCTGAAGGCCGCTGATTACTATATTGCCCGGCATGCTGACATGAAAGAACCTTACTGGGGAGGCACCCTCGATGCCACCTGCGAGGATAAGGAAGGAGCATGGGGCGCCTTCCAGGGCTTTCTGGCAGCTTATGAGGCTACAAAACAACCCAAATACCTCAAGGCAGCCAAACACGCGTGTGATGTGGTGCTCAGCTACGTCGTGGTATGGGACATACCCATGCCCGCCGGGCGTCTGGCCGACCACGCCCTGAAGACCAGAGGCTGGACGGGTGTTTCTGCTCAAAACCAGCACCTTGATGTATATGGCGTAGTGATGGCTCCGTCCGTTTACAAAATGGGTAACTACCTGAAAGATGAGTCACTTAAACGCCTTGCTGTTGTTATGTACCGCAGTTGCGGACAGATGATTGCACCCACGGGCGCGCACGGGGAACAGATTCAGGAAACGAATTTCGCCCAGCACGGCGACATGACGGACGTACTGAAACTCCGCGGCGGTTATTCGGAAAGCTGGACCGTATTCTGGATCACAGCGCATTTTCTGCACGCTGCGGCTCAGTTTGAATCTCTGGGGGTACGATGAGAATGAACCTATTTCAATATTAGATGTTATAACACTTAATTAAAAACAAAATTACAACATGGCAAAGACTACATGGGCAATTGACCCAACCCACTCTGAAATCGGTTTCAAGGTAAAACACATGATGTTCACCAACGTTTCCGGCAAATTCAACGCCTTTTCGGCTTCAGTTGAGAGCGAAGACGATGATTTTTCCACAGCTGCAATCAGCTTCGCAGCTGAGACAAGCAGCGTGGATACAGGCAATGGCGACCGCGACAATCACCTGAAGGGAGCCGATTTTTTTGACAGCGCAAATTACCCGCAGGTCACATTTGCCGGGAAAGAGATGAAAAAAGTGTCTGACGGTGTATATCACCTCACCGGTGATCTCACGATGCGCGGCGTAACGCATCCGGTTACGCTCGAAGCCGAATACGGTGGTCTGATGAAAGATCCATGGGGAAACACCAAGGCCGGTTTCTCCCTGAACGGCAAGATCAACCGCAAGGACTTCGGTCTCGTGTGGAACGCGCCGCTCGAGGCAGGCGGTGTGCTGGTTAGCGAAGAAGTGAAGCTGCAGGCAGAAGTGCAGTTCGTAAAACAGGGCTAAGAAGTTGTTCAGGATTTTCTGCTGATGGCAAAAATGATCCGTCTTTGCCATCGGCAGAAATTCCTGAACGGTTCCGTACGTTGGGAATCAATCTGACAGGGTGAGTTTGCCCTGCTGCACCGATCCGGATACGCCGGTGTACCATCAGCTGCTCCGATACATCGTTCAGATCAACAGCCACGAATTGCAGCAAAGGAAAGCGCCCCCGGTTGTCATCCCCATCCTGCTCTATCAGGGCAACAAACCTTTCCGGAAGGAACTGGCAAAAGATATCTACGGTCATTACGGCAGCGATTACCTCCGGTTCGTGCCTCATTTCGACTACTTCGTCACCGATGTGAACAACATGACGACACGCGAGTACGCCATACTCGTCTCCAAACTGACATACCTGTTCATCGAGGCGCTCCTGTGCGGACGTAATCCGTCACTCATTCCTGAAAAATGGGAAGAAATCCTTATTTTTGTCACAGAAAACAACACCTCTGATGCCGGAGTGCATTTGTTCAAATGTACAGC
>JBDLWO010000143.1:0-15281 GCA_039804245.1 Bacteroidota bacterium | reverse complement strand
GCGGGTTTGGCTGCGCGCTGGTTCAGTGCTGTATAGGATTCCTGCTGGTCCACCATGTCGCAAACCCGTTTGAACAGCGGGTTGGTCAGGGCCATTCTGGCATCCGGGGGTAGTGAGGCTTTATCGTCTGGCGGGAGTAATTCCGGTACAGATTTCAGATATATACCGAGGCAGGCTGAATCCTTGAAATTGACCTCCAAAGAAGCTGCAGTTGCTACCTCGTGGCGGCATTTTTCATCGAGTTTTTGCCACTGCCGTCTTGCACGGACCAACCTGCGGAGATGTGCCCGGGAGGCTGCGTCAGGAATTAATTCATTGGGGGTGATTCCGGCCGTATCAGTATATTGATTTCGTTCGGAAGCCCAATCCCGGAAGTGTGCTGTAGAAAGTGCGCTCAGGAAAGTATCGAAATCGGTAGATTCCGGCAACATATTCTGGTTGGCGAGCATACAGGTTTGGATAACAGCGATCCTGAAGAAAGTGTTTCCATCAGCATGATATCCTCCGGCTGCCTCTACGGCTCTGGAGGAACTTTTTCGGAATTGGGTGTACAGATATTCCACGGCGCCGCTTTCCGGCAGACGAAGTTCATCCATCAGGTTATGATTGTCCGGCGCCATGGGGTATCTGTTAGAATCTTACTGGCAGTAAGTATCGTAAGCGGAACGGAGGTTATCCGAGATAATCTGCGCACTGCGGCCTTCGATATGACGACGCTCGAGGAAATGTACGAGCTTTCCGTCCCTGAACAGGGCAATACTTGGTGATGAGGGAGGATAAGGCAGCAGATATTCGCGCATTTTGGCGGTAGCATCGGTATCAACACCAGCAAACACGGTGTAGAGCTTTTCCGGGCGGGTTTCGTTCTGAAGAGACAGTTTCGCACCGGGGCGCGCCATGGCTGCTGCGCAGCCGCACACACTGTTGATGACAACCAGAGCGGTTCCTTTCTGATTCTCCATCAAATGGGTTACAGCATCGGCATTTGGCAGAGATTCGAATCCAAAGTCGGTAAGGTCTTTGGCCATCGGGGTTGTGAGAGCAATCGGGTACATATATAGAGGTGATGTTTGATTGGTGAAACAAAAAATCGGAGTTCAAGTGCAAAATTAAACATGGGATGCAAAAGTATGGTTCAACTCAAACTGAAATATTAGTACAAACACATCGTTTCTCTAATTTTGGGCCATGAAATACCGTATCGGGCATTTTACATTACTGTTCCTGCTGGTGTGTGTGCATTTGCGAGGGCAGGCCGGAAGAGCGGACTCGCTGAGGCTGCTGCTGGTCAGCGCACCGCGCGATACACATCGGGTATCGCTGCTGACGGAATACGCCTGGGAGATTGTTGCGGACAGTCCTGAGGAGGCGCTGAATTTGTCCAGGGAGGCTGTACAAATAGCACAGCAGTCTGGTCACAAAAAAGGTGAAGCTACTGCCTGGAACATGCTGGGTGTTGCAGAAGAAGAGCGCGACAGTCTCGAAAGAGCTATTGAGTGCTACAGAAAGGCGAAAACCATTCGGGAATCCATAGGCGACCTGGCCGGGGTGGCTTCAGTACACAACAACCTGGGCAATGTGTACGAGACACAGGGCAAGCTGGCCGAGGCTCTTTCCGAACGAAGGGAAAGCCTGAGGATTGCGGAGGACCTCGGCGATTCGGTTCGGATTGCCCGTTCGCACCTGAATCTGGGAAGTCTTCTTGAAAATCTGGGACTCATGCCGGAGGCTTACAAAGAGATATATGAAGCCCTGGAGATATATGATGCCCGCTCAGACAGTCTTGGATTAGCCCGTGTTTATACCAACCTCGGTCATATTCGCCTGGAGATGGAACTGTATGACAATGCTGTCGGGCATTACCGAAAAGCCTTGCGGATCAGGCAAAAACTGAATGATCCGGAATCACTGGCTACAGCCATGGTCGATCTGGCTAATGCCCTGGATGAACTCAAAAGCGATGATTCAACCAGGGTGGCCATTGATTATTATGAGCAGGCTCTGAAAATCAGGGAATCTGCGGGAGATTTGGCCGGTGTTGCTGAAATATACAACAATATGGGGGTGGCGTACAAACACCTTGAAGATTATGACAGGGCAATGAGCTGTCTCAGAAAGGGGTTGGAGATACAACAGGGTATGAATAACCCACTGGAACTGATGCGCGTGTATAACAGCATCGGGGACGTACTATACGGACAGGGAAAGTACCGGGAGGCGTTAAAATACACATTCCGGTATGCGAAAATTGCGGAGGAAGCCGATGATAAAAAATTCATACAGCGATCGTTAAAAGACCTTGGCAAGCTGTATGCAGCGCTGGGCGACTGGAAGAAGGCCTATGATTATCGTGTACAGTACGATGAATTGCGCTGGAAAATGATGAGTGAGCGTCAGGCTGAAGATTTTGAAAGGAAGGAGGTGCTATTCACGGATGGCCGCAGGCAAAGAGAGATAGACCGGCAGAATCATGAGCTTGCACAGGCAAAGACCCGTACCTGGGCTCTGATCGGGGGCGCGCTGGCGCTGGCGCTGCTTGTTCTGCTGTTGTTTAACCGGAACAGAATACGTAAACGGGCCAACAGGGACCTGGCAGCCAAGAACAAACAAATTGAGCAGGAGCGCGAGCGTGCTGACGCCTTGCTGCGTAATATTCTTCCGGAGAAAACAGCTGCAGAACTGAAACTGAACAATGTGGTCAAGCCGCAGCGCTACGAATCGGTGACAGTACTTTTCAGTGATTTCAAGGGCTTTACGCGGGTGGCAGAGTACTTGTCGCCTGAAGAGCTTGTACAGGAGCTTGATGAATGCTTCCGTTGCTTCGACCGTATTGTGGACAAATATGGGTTGGAGAAGATCAAAACCATTGGGGATGCCTACATGTGCGCTGGCGGTCTTCCGGAACCGTCAGAAACCCATGCGCTGGATACGGTACGGGCTGCACTCGAAATGCAGCGGGAAATGCAGCGGATCATGCAAAACAAGATCAGCGAGGGCAAGCCCTGTTTCGAAATGCGCATAGGTGTACACACAGGGCCAGTTGTAGCAGGCGTGGTGGGCTACCGCAAGTTTGCATACGACATATGGGGTGATACGGTGAATGTGGCAGCGCGAATGGAACAAGGTGGAGAGCCTGGCAAAGTGAATATCTCTGAAACTACCCGGGCGGCTGTGAAAGACCAGTTCGAATGTTACTACAGAGGAAAACTGCCGGCAAAGAACAAAGGAGAGATAGCGATGTATTTTGTTGACTCCGAGGGCGGATTTTCTGCGGATCAGGAACAAGGTTGAGGTAAATCGGGCTGTTGGATAAATCAGATTTCACCTCTTCGTATAATTAGAAAGATTCAATTTAGCAAAATAATACGCCTGTTTTATTATAAAATATGAGCGCATTATTTAACTTAGGCGCTGAAAACAGTAGTTCATCACCAAAACAAACAATTTTTCATGACCCGTTTACATTAACCGGCAGGTGAACGGAGATCGCCCGTACGATCCCCGGCCCTGCCGCAACGTTCACCCTCATTCAGTTCTTTGCTTATGGCAACCTATTCAACTGACAAGCTCCGGAACATTGTCCTGTGCGGACACGCCGGAAGCGGCAAGACCACGCTTGCCGAGACCATGCTTTTTGAAGCAAAAGCCATCACACGCCGCGGTTCCACAGCCGATGGCAACACCCAGAGCGACTATTCTGCTCTTGAACAGGTGCGACGCCACTCCCTGTTCGCCTCCGTTCTCCACGGAACCTGGAAAGATACCAAAATCAATATTCTGGACACACCCGGCCTCGATGATTTTTCGGGGGAGGTTGTAACGGCGCTCAAGGTAGCCGACACAGCCCTGATGATACTCAATGCCCGAAATGGCGTTGAGGTAGGTACAGAGCTGATCTGGGAGTACATCGAGAAAAACGAGACCCCGACATTACTCGTAATCAATCAACTTGATCATGAGAAAGCGGACTATGAAACCACACTGGAGCAGGCGAAGTCCCGTTTCGGGAGTCGTGTAATACCATTCCAGTTTCCGGTTAATCAGGGGCCGGGTTTCGATGCGATAGTTGACGCACTCAGGATGGTGATGTACAAATTTCCTGCAGGTGGAGGGAAGCCGGAAAAACTGTCTATACCTGCAGAGCATCAGGCCAGGGCGAACGAACTGCACGCAGCGCTGGTTGAGGCGGCAGCTGAAAATGATGATGCGCTGATGGAGCGCTTTTTTGAGGAGGGAACACTGAATGAAGAAGACCTGGCCAAAGGTTTGAAGACAGGTCTTGCCCACCGGCAGTATTTCCCGGTATTTTGTGCTTCCGGTTTACAGGATATGGGAAGTGGCCGTATTATGGGCTTTATTCACGATGTATGCCCGAGTCCGGCCGACAGGCCCGCCGCACCGCTCGAGGGTAGCGGTTCCAAGCCCTGCGATGCCGGGGCGAGGCCATGTGTTTTTATATTCAAGACGGTTCAGGAGCCCAAGGTTGGCAATGTATCCTATTTCAAGGTTTATTCCGGAACACTCAGGGCCGGCGATGAACTGGTGAACGCAGACAACGGTACGTCCGAGCGTTTTTCGCAGTTGTTTGAGAGCGAGGGCAAGAACCGGAATCAGGTGGAATTGCTTACGGCGGGAGATATTGGCTGTACAGTCAAGCTCAAAAACTCACATACCAATCAGACGCTGAATCCTAAAGGTTCGGAGTTGAAAATTGAGCGTATTCACTTTCCTGCACCCCGTATCCGTATGGCTGTAGTACCGCCCGGCAAGGCCGATATTGAGAAAATGGCGCATGCACTTCACACTATCCGGCAGGAAGACCCAACGCTGATTCTCGAACAAAGCCTTGAACTGAAGCAGAACATTATATATGGTCAGGGTGAAATGCACCTAGATGTTATCCGCCACAAGGCTGAGCAGAACTTCGGAGTACAACTTCACTTTTCAGAGCCCCGCATTCCATACCGTGAAACCATCACTAAGATGGTAAACCAGGATTATCGCCATAAAAAACAGTCGGGAGGCGCTGGTCAGTTTGCAGAGGTACACATGCGTATAGAACCATATTACGACGGGATGCCTGATCCGGCCGGACTCACGGTTAAAAATACTGAAGTGGAAGAGCTCAAATGGGGAGGCAAGTTTGTGTTTGTCTGGGCGATTGTTGGTGGCGTGATTGATACGCGTTTTGCCAACGCCATCAAAAAAGGCATTATGGCCAAGCTGGAGGAGGGCCCTTGTACCGGCTCTTATTGCCGCGATGTGCGGGTGAGCGTTTATGACGGAAAAATGCACGATGTTGACTCCAATGACATGGCGTTTCAGATTGCCTCCACGATTTGCTTCAAGGAAGCATTTCACAAGGCCCATCCGCAGATACTGGAGCCCATTTACGATCTGGAGGTGATGTGTGATGCAGAGGTAATGGGGGGTGTAATGGGTGATCTGCAGACACGCCGCGCCATCATTATGGGTATGGATACAGAAGGACACTATCAGGTGATACGTGCCCGTGTGCCGCTCAAGGAGCTCCACAAGTATTCTTCCTCACTGCGATCACTTACCCAGGGCAAGGCAAAGTTCAGTATGACCTACGCTGAGTATGCGCCGGTTCCTCCTGATGTTCAGGCGAGGTTGACAGCTGAATACGCGCAGATAGCGCATCATGATGAGCATTGACTGCAATTTTTATTTTTTAACTGGCCGCCGGGCTCAGTGCCGAATAATTTTTGCTTAAAAAGCTGTTTTTTAGCGTTTTAAAAATTAAAAAAACAAAAATTTTTTTCGGTTTACTGAATACGGCGGCCAGTTTTGGTGCTGATACAATCGTGCGGGATAAAATTTTCTTTGATGTTTGTTTTGAAAACAGACAGAAAGGCTACCTTTATATCCTGACCTGAAACGGTGTAACAGCAAATTCTACCTTGATGAGATTTTCTATCGTCTGCGCAACCCTGGTTGCCACCTCTGTCTTTTTTGCCCCTCTGTCTTTAAATGCACAGTGCAGCACCACGCAGTGCAGCCTGCCGATGCCCTCGGTTGACCCCATGGAGGCCTGTATTTTGCCCGGCCCTTATTCCCTTGATTGCTACTATGGTGAAACCACCTCCGAGTCGCCGGTTTCATTTCCTCCCTGGTGTACGTCCATTCAGAACAACCAGTTTTTTGCCTTTACCGCTGATGCCACTACGGCTACGTTCGATATTTCCGTTTATGGTTGTGGTACGGGAAGCGCTCTTCAGGCGGCCGTGCTCTCCACTGCGGATTGCATCAATTTCAGTTGGGTTTCGCCCTGTCTGGGTAATATTCCGTCCAACAGTACGGCCTCTCTTACTGCTTCTGGACTGGTTCCGGGCGAGGTTTACTATTTGTGTATTGATGGCAGCAGCGGCTCGCAGTGTGAGTATTCAATTAACGCCTCCAACCCGACGGTAAATGGCCCGGCAACAGGTATATGTGTTCCGTCCTCCCCGATCGGAACCTATACCACCCAGGTTCCGTCCACCTGGCAAATCAATCCGCCTTCGGCGGGCAATTTTATTGGCCCCAGTTCGGGTACACCAACGGTTACCGTTCAGTGGGTAGAAGCTGGTGCGGCAGAGATCTGTGCCACCAGCGATATTTGTCCGAATGCTCCTGAATTCTGTTTGCCCGTGACCGTGGGAGAAGACCTGGAAATGACAGAGGACGTGGACCTGTGCCAGGGCTATACCGTAGAGTGTGCCGGACAGACTTTTTCACAGGCGGGGACATTTCTTGTCAACCTTCCATCCTATCTGAACTGCGACAGTATTATTCGCTGCCAGGTACACCTTATTCCGACAGTACGCGTAACCGAGACTGTATATATGTGTCAGGGTGGTTCTGCTACCTGTGCCGGAGAAGAATTTTTTGCTCCGGGATCTTATCCGGTCAACTTTACAAATTATCAGGGCTGCGACAGTATCGTCACCTGCAAGGTCAATCTGATACCCACTTATTATGGTCCCATCCAGTTCATCAATCTGTGTGGCCCTGCCCAGTTTCAGGTATGCGACAACTTTTTTACAAATTCGGGTATTTACAGTGAAATATGTACCAGTCATCTCGGTTGCGACAGTATCGTGAATATTGATCTGGCCATTCTGGAGCCTGATGCTGTTATTGCGCCGCCTGATACCCTTGACTGCGGCGCCAATGTGACGATTACCCTCGATGGTACCGGATCTTCAACGAATTCGGCCAATGGTGGAGTAACACTATACCAGTGGTCTGGCCCGGGCATTGTAGGCTTCAATAATAAACCTACGGTGGTTGTCAATCAGCCGGGCGAATATTGTCTGGTTCTCAAGCACAGCAGAGGAGGTCTGGCATGTTTTGATACGGCGTGTGTAAATGTTGCGGCCATCAGTGCTGTACCGCAGTTGCCTCAAATTTCCGGGAACATATTGCCCTGCGGAGATTCTACAGTAATATACACAGCAACAGCGAACGGATTACCTTCGCCAACCTCGTTCAACTGGACGGTGCCTGGTGGTGTTAATTTCACTCCGGTTACTCTTGGTTCTGTCCGAATAACCTGGGATACTGTGGTCAGCGGCCAGATATGCGTTACAGCCAATAATTCATGCGGTGCTTCACAACCTGCCTGTATTCCTATTGCGGTACAACCGCCCATACAACCGCCGTCCATGGCTGGTCCGCTGAGTGTTTGTGCAAACGGTGGAAATTACTCTTTCACATTAAATATTGAGCAAACAGGGGTTAATTACAACTGGACGGTACCTGGCGGCGCCACATTCACTGGTAGCGGAGACACAATATCAGTCAATTTTCAGAATGCTGTTTCCGGCAAGGTTTGTGTCGTTCCCCAGAATATCTGCGGTGCCATTCAACCGGTTTGTCTTGACGTTACGGTCAGACCAACGCCCCTGGCCGATCTGAGCCAAAGCAATCAGATTTGTCAGGGTGAATCTTCCAGTCTGACGTTCAGCCTGTCGGGGAACGGGCCATTTGACGTAACCTGGACCAATGGAAGTCAGACAACTACACTGAATGATATTGCCAATAATCATTCGGTAACGGTTAATCCGGCTCAAACGACCACCTACAAGCTGCTCAGTATTGCAGATAATTCTGCTCCGGTATGCAGTGCCCAGTTGCTCGACAGCGTTACGGTTACAGTCAGGCCCAACTTCTCTTTTTCCAGAACAGCGCAGATATGTGAGGGAGAGTCGCTGCTGGCCGGTGGCGGTCAACAAACGGTTTCCGGAATTTACACAGACAGCCTTCAGACCGTTTATGGCTGCGACAGCGTCATTATTACGCAACTGACAGTGTATGACATTGACACAACGAACCTGAATACTTACACCTGCGACCCTGCACAGGCCGGATCTACCGTTCAGCATTTTCTTCAGACAAACGGTTGCGACAGTGTTGTAATCCGGGCAGTGGTGCTCAATCCATCTAATACTATCCAGCTCTTCGACAAGAGCTGTAACCCGAATAATGTTGGTGTATTCACCCAGAATCTGACCAATCAGTACGGTTGCGACAGTACGGTTATTACTACCATCACCTTTTCACTTTCTGACACCACCTATATTAACAGGAAATCGTGTGACCCATCAGCTGTCGGCATTTTCTATAATCCGCTTACAACGGCAGATGGTTGTGACAGCCTGATTATAACCACAGTCACGCTCTCGCCATCGAGTGCGACCGCCCTTTCAGGTTCAAGTTGTAACCCGGCGGAAGTGGGTGTTTTCACCAAGGTTTTGTCCAACCAGTACGGCTGCGACAGTACGGTAACCACTACCATACTTTTCAATCCGCTACCGGTAAAATATCTGACCGGTTCCTCCTGCAACACGTCCCAGGTGGGGGTGTTTACGAAAGTATATACTACCGCCGGAGGTTGTGACAGTACGGTGGTGACGACCATCACCTTTGATCCGCTGGATAAAACATATCTGACGGCTGCTACCTGTGATCCCGCCCAGGTGGGTGTTTTCACCAACACTCTGACTACTTCAGGCGGTTGCGACAGTACCATCATCACTACGGTAACACTGCTTCCAAGCAATACGACCAATCTGTCGTCCACCACCTGTAATCCTGCTCAGGCGGGAGTATTCACACAGGTTTTGACCAACAGATTTGGCTGCGACAGTACTGTTATTACGACGATCAGTCTGTTGCCTACCAGCCAGAAATCCATACAGACCTATACCTGTGATCCTTCGCAGGCGGGTGTGTTTACTTATCAACTGGTAAACCAGTTTGGCTGCGACAGTATTGTTACAGAAACGCGGACGCTGCTCCCGTCGAGTGCCACTACTGTTAACCTGACCTCCTGCAATCCCGCGCAGGTGGGTATGACTACGCAGGTGGTACCCAACCAGTTTGGCTGCGACAGCACGATCACGACGATCACGACCCTGCGGCCACCAGACGCCTGCTCTGTTTCTGCTACCCTGCTTGGCTCCACCATTCCCTGCGGGCAAAGCACCGGAACGCTTACACTGACACCGACAGTCGGTACCGCCCCGTTTAGCTATACAGTAATAAAAAATGGCTCACCGGTAAATACAGGTTCTGTGCAGGCGCTCTATACTCCGGCTGTTATCAACGGGCTTTCGCCGGGCTCCTACACAGTCAATATTACCTCGCCCAATGGATTCAACTTCTCGGTACAGGCGGTAATCAATCAGTTGCTGCCACCTGATGCGGGTGCCACGGTGAATTCCAGCTATTCCGGATTCAGCGTCAGTTGTGATGGCGCCTCCGATGGCGTGGCACTGGGATCTGCTTCCGGCGGACAGGCGCCCTACCAGTATGTATGGTCGAGCGGAGCTACTACCCAGCAGGCTGCGGGTCTGAGTTCCGGAACATATACCGTGACTGTTACAGGCAGCAATGGCTGTACAGACACATCAACTGTAACACTTTCATCGGCTACGCCCATGAGCATTTCATTCGTTGTGAACAACCTGAATTGTTTCGGGCAGAACAGCGGCGCCGTCAAGGTTAACGTAACAGGTGGTGCACCCCCTTACACCTACAGGCTGAATGATGGTCCGGAGCAAACGACCAACCTGTTCTCCAACCTGATGGCAGGCACATTTATTGCTACCGTATATGATGCCAACCGATGTGAAAAAACAGAGGTCATTGTGGTCAACGCAGCCATTCAGGTGGATGTAAACCTCGGCGATGACCTGACGATCAGTCAGGGCGATGAGGCTTCGCTCCGTGCGATACTCAACCTGCCCATTGACAGCATAGAAAAAATCACCTGGACACCGCCCTTCGACAGCTCAGATTGTCCACAATGTCCCGATCAGGTTGTCAGGCCATTCATTTCAACCGTCTATTCCATCGAGGTTCAGGCACTGAACGGGTGTAAGGACCGGGATGACATAGCTGTGCGGGTGGATCGTCGCAGGCAGATATATGTGGCCAATGTGTTCTCCCCCAATGAGGACGGCGCCAACGATATTCTCAGTGTTTTTGCCAAACCGGGCTCAGTTACGAACATCCTTTACTTCAGAATTTATGATCGCTGGGGCAATGAAGTGTATGAATTGCAGAACTTCCTGCCCAATAATCCAACCCAGGGGTGGGATGGCACATTCAATGGAGAACCCATGGATCCCGGAGTATTTGTCTGGGCGGCTGAAATTGAATTCATTGATGGAGAGCGTATCGTGTACAAAGGAGACGTGACCATTGTGAGGTGATTAAAAAGCCTGAAATTAAGTTCTGTTTTTGGGTTAAATATTCCACGGCTTTAGAACTATCTTTGCTCCGGAGATTAAACCAACTCAAACGATGATCAAAATACTTGCAAACGACGGCATACATCCTGATGGTAAACTTCTCCTGGAGGAGGCGAATTACCTTGTAGATGAAAATAAAATTGCACAGGAAGACCTTGTATCCCGAATTTCGGAATACGATGTGCTCATCGTGCGTAGTGCAACAAAAGTAACCCGGGCGGTTATAGACGCAGGCAAGAACCTGAAAGTCATAGCCCGCGGTGGGGTTGGTCTTGACAATATTGATGTGGAGTATGCCCAAAGCAGGGGGATACAGGTATTCAATACCCCCCGGGCGTCGTCGAGAGCAGTAGCTGAACTTGCCATGGCGCACCTTTTCAGTCTGTCGCGCATGTTGCAGCGGAGCAACCGTGAGCTGGCTGCCGGAGGAGATTTCAAAAAACTGAAAAAGGCTTACGAAACCGGTTTTCAGATCAAGGGCAAAACGCTTGGTATCATTGGTTTCGGTCGTATCGGACAGGAGGTTGCGCAGATTGCGCTCGGTGCGGGTATGCGTGTGCGCGCGCACGACCCGTATGTGACGGAGGCGGAGGTAGGTATCAGCCTGGCTGACTTCAGGGATATCAAAACCTGTGTCAATATTCGTACAGAACCACTCGACAGGATTCTTCGCGAAGCCGATTTTATAACTATTCATATTCCCGGAGGAGGCAAGCCGGTATTCGGAGCTGCAGAGTTCGAAAAAATGAAGTCCGGTGTATTCCTGATCAATACGGCACGCGGTGGTGTTATTGATGAAGAGGTGCTGCTTCAGGCTCTTTCGGACGGAAAGGTTGCCGGCGCCGGACTTGATGTATTTGAACAGGAGCCAACGCCGAGGGAAGCGCTGCTGAAACATCCGCTCGTTTCCTGTACGCCACATATAGGCGCCAGCACCGTGGAGGCGCAGTCCTATATTGGTATGGAGCTTGCCGACAAGATTATTGCATTTTTTGGCGATGACAAATAAATGTGATAGCCTGTAATGGCCTGGATTTCTGTTCCAGATTCAGCAGTTTTTTTGACCTAACTGTTTTCGTATGAACCTTCGGCCCAAAATCAGCATCGTTATTCCGTGCAAGAATGAAGCGGGTTACATAGCAGAGACGCTGGCTCAGTTTGAGCCGCTCATGGAGACATACAATCTGGAAATAATTGTTTCCGACGCTAACAGCGCTGACGGTACCGATGGTATTGTCAGCGCTTTTTCAGATAAATTTCCAGGTCGTATTGTTCTCGCGCAGAAGCCGGGCAAGCAAAATATAGCGATAGGCCGAAATTACGGTGCACAGCAGGCCACCGGAGATATACTGTTTCACACGGATGCCGATGTCAAGATTCCCGATCCCGACCGGTTCTTTCCGGCAGTACTGCGCACATTTGAGAACCCCCGGATAGTAGCAGCTACGGTGCCGATTTGGGTATATCCATGGGAGGCCCGTCTTGACGACAAGCTCTATCATATAATCATGAACACCATCATCCGGCTGTCGTTTTTTGTGAAGGTCTATCTCGCCAAAGGTGAATGCCAGCTTGTGAGAAGAAGTATTTTTGAAAAAATCGGCGGTTACAGTGAGCATCTGATTGCCGGAGAAGACTGTAACCTCTTTTACCGGTTACAGCGGGAAGGGAAAATCGCTTATCTGTGGCGGTTGAAAGTTCATCACTCCCCGCGCCGGTTCCGCGAGTACGGGTACGTAAAACTGACCCTCATTTACTTACGTGAGGGATTGTGGATGTTACTCGGAAAAAAATCCTACGTCAAGGAGTGGAAGGCTATCCGTTAATATTCCGGCTGTTTTTCCACAATATTCCGATACCTGCGAGCCCGGTCAGAAAGAGAATAACTGAGATGATTTCTGCCTGAGTCAGTTGTATTCCGAACACATCGTGCGGAACGTTGACACGTATTTTTTCAATCAGGAAGCGCTCGGCTGCTATCAGACAGAGGTAGATAAAAAACAGCATGCCCGTGACTTTTATCCTGGTACGGAGCACCCAAAGAATGCCAAACACACCTGCCATCATCACTATCTCATAGAAAGGGGTCGGAAATACCGGTTGGGAGAGTTGCATACAGTAATCCCACGTACAGCCATCAACGGGTACGCTTGGTACCGGATCTGTATTTGGGGTGTTGAGTACGTGATGCGGGTAACGGTAGCTCCATATCCAGTCGGGCAGGAAAGACATCCAGCCCGGTTTGGCGGCAGCGTTCACGATACCCCAGTCGCCATCGCCGGAGAGCTGACAGCCTATGCGCCCCACTCCGTAGCCGGTTACCAATGCCGGAGCGACGGCATCCGCTGTGGGCAGGAATGGTATTTTATTTCGCCAGATATAATAAACCACGGCGATGAATCCGAGAATCAGTCCGCCCAGAAAAGCGAGTCCGCCGCCTGAGGTGAGCGACCCTATCGGATCTTCGAGGAAATCCTGCCAGTTATCGAACAGATCGAAAAATTTTGCGCCGAGGATACCGCCTACAGCTGCAGCCACCGTCATTTCGCTGATACGATCGTGCGGGAAAATGAGTAACTCACGCGTTTCGGGAGTATCTTTTTTTCGTTTTTGGCCGTCGAACCAGGTGAAACCGCCCAGCAGGGCTGCGCCGATGATACCTCCCAGCCAGTTCATTTTGAATGATAGTATGACCGAGGCCGGGTCGTGCCGGAAGTCGGCATAATGCTGATAGGCGTAGAGACCCTTACCTCCGATGATGAGTCCGGCGAGTGCATTGCTGATGATTTCGTTCCGGGTTGCCGGCAGGCCGGTGGTTATTTTGACTTTGACAGGGGTATAGAACCCTTCTTTTGCCTTTCGCCGGAGTTCGATATGGAACACCAGTGCGCTTGCCAGGAAAGCCATGGCGAGGAAAAACCCGAACGTCTTGAACATGGCGAGCCCGTTGTCAGGTTGAGTTCCAATCAGGTCGTGGAATAAATAGGAGAGGTCCGGGTACATGATAGATGTGGTTGAAGTGTTGAATTAGTCCGCGTCAGTCACTATTTCTGCTGATAGCCCGCGCTCCTGCAGGGCTTCGCAGTAAGGGATCAGTTCAGTTCGGGCGCCTGACTTGACAGTCGCCTTGCCTTTGTAATGAATAATGAGCGAAAGCTGCTCGGCCTGTTCCGAGGAGTGGCCGAGAACATCCATAAAGCACTCGATGACCCATTCAAAGGTATTGACTTCGTCGTTATACACGATGAGCCGGGAAGAAAAGCCGGTGGCGGTTTCATCATCCACCAAAACGTCTTCATCCTCTTCCCAAAGTGGTTTTTCGTACATTCGGATACCGGGATAGAAATCGGGCAGCATACAATCAGTTGAGTGTTTTGAGGATTGATTCGACAGCCTCGAAATTGGGCAGTTCGCCGGCGTTTTCGAGTACCTCCACGAAGCGGAGCACACCGGATTTGTCCACCACGAAAGCGGAGCGTTTGGAGACCCCTTTGAGGCCGAGAGCGAACTCCTTGTAAATTGTGTCGTATTTTTTACTGACAGACTTGTTGAAATCTGACAGTAGCGGGAAGTTGAACTGCTGTTCTTCCTTCCATTTGGCAAGTGTGTAGGGGCTGTCCACGGAGATAGCCAGAATTTGTGCGTCGAGATTTTCGTACTGTGCCAGGCTGTCGCGCATATAACAGAGTTCTTTGGTGCACACGCCGGTGAACGCAAATGGGAAGAACAGAATAACCACGTTTTTTCCGCGGTATTCGGACAATTTTACGAGCGACTTGTCGGTGGCGCGCAGGGAGAAATCGGGGGCTTTTTCGCCAGGTTGGAGCATAGCGGCTTTTTAGGGTCAAAGTTAAGTCTTTCTGCGATTTATGGGTGTGTGGAATACATGAATGATTGTGATTTCAGGTGTTCGGGAAAGGCTGTTGTTTTTGATTGGGGTTTTTTCCTGGTCGCTTTTGTTGGTTTCTCGCGGTTGTCGTATGTGTTGTGCCTGTGTTTTCGTGGCGCGTGTTTCCCACGGCTGAAGCCGTGGGTTAAGGCTTCGGCTGGCGCTGTGTGGGTTCTGTTTGCGCGTGTGGTTTTGTGGCTGGGCTTTTTTGGTGGTTTCCCGCGCCGGGCATATGTGGTGTGTATGGCCTTTGTTGGCGCGTTTTCCCACGACTAAAGCCGTGGGCTGACGGCTACGGCTGCGTGGGGTGCTGTTTGTACGTGTGCCCGGCCCTTTTGCTGGTTACTCGCGGCGGGCGTGAGTGTTATATATGGCCTTTTGTGGCGCGTTTTCCCACGACTAAAGCCGTGGGTTAAGGCTTCGGCTGCCGCTACGTGGTTGCTGTGTGTGTGCCTGGCCATTTTGGTGGTTTCTCGCGGTTGTTGTTTGTGTTGTGCCTGGCCTTTTGTGGCGCGTTTCCCACGACTAAAGCCGTGGGTTAAGGCTTCGGCTGCCGCTGTGTGGGTGTTGTTTGGGAGAGTTTTTTGCCAGACTAAAAACCCTCCCAAAATAATAATCGTGCAACCACA
>JBDLWO010000142.1:0-22560 GCA_039804245.1 Bacteroidota bacterium | reverse complement strand
ATTATTCTTCCGGTTATGTACCTGAAGGGAGCCCAGGTGAAGCAGTGGTGGCAAAATAAATTGTAGTTCCGGTTATTCCGGGGCACCGGGGCCGGAGGTCATGAACTGATCTCCGGCCCTTTTTTGTTTCAGGCATCGTATGAAGGGTATATTACTTGCGTTATGCTTTTTAAAAATATCCGATTTATGTGGAATGAAGCGTATAATTTATCAGAAACTCATCGAACATCTCACAGCCAAAGAGGCAAATGTACTGGTTGGTGCCCGGCAGACGGGGAAATCCACCCTGTTGAAGCAACTCAGAAATTATCTGGAGTCGAAAGGCGAAACTGTTCAGTTTTTTGATCCGGAACGCAAGGAATTGCCGTCTGATCTGAGCGCGCATCCCGGGAACATATTCAGGTATCTCCCGTCACAGGAAATCAGGCGATAGTATGTACTAAAACGCCTTTGCGGGCAGGGCTGCGGAGGTCAGGTTCTTGAAAGCAGGAAAGCATGCCAGATTTCGGAAGGCGTGTCCGGAATATCCAGTGGAGGCATGGTTTTGGAGCGGGCATGCGCTGCTGATGTAGCCTCAGAGGCAATCCCAATCGTACAGCACCCTGCTGAAATCAAGTGCTGCGAGGTCTTTTTCGCGGATAAAGAAATGTCCTACACCCATATCGCCCCACATCAGATCGGCCACCTCATCGGAGTCGAGCTGAAGCAGCAGCAGCATGGGGTCATCGGCGCGCCTGGGGTCGTCCTGCGTGAAATAGGCGTATCCGCCAATCCGGTGACCGGTCGCGCGCACTGCCCGTTCATATTCAGCCGTTACGTCCCATTCCTTTTCACCAAACTGCCGGAAGAAATCACTTCCAAAATGCTGGTAGAACCGAAAATCGGCAACAGGCACGACACTTTCTTCGAGGGAGAACGTCAGGGGATACGATTCGTCGGGATGATGCGGAAGCAAATCTTCCTCATAATCACGTATGACAGGTTTTTTAACCAGTGCACTATCATCCGTCAATACTTCCGGGTGAAATATTACCCTGAAAGTATCCGGATTTTCACCGTCATCGAAGTCCATACCATACAGATCGTCGTCGCAGATGAAGAACTGTACTATTCCCCTGTTTGGGAAAGGACTCAGGGCGGGCACCTCCGAGAAGTTAATCTGGGCCAGAAAAAACAGAGGTTGCCCATCGGGTGTAGCGGGCCACGCCATATTTTTGGGCATATAGGGCAATCCGCCAATTTTGCTTTGCCAGGGTTTCAGCGGGCACTCCTTTCCGGTTTTTGCCCGTATGAATGGCATAGCAGTGTTGAGCAGTTGCTGGCGAAAGGGCTCTATGGAAGCCGGTAAAGAGAGTTGGGAAGACATAGTTGTTATGCGAATATAATCTGTACCAGCCAGGCTGCGAGCCAGGCCAGTCCGGTCATGGACAGAAATTGCCAGAGCGCCCATTTCCAGCTGCCTGTTTCGCGGCGTACTACCGCCAGCGTGCTCATACACTGCATGGCGAGTGCGTAAAAGACTAACAGAGAAAGAGCTGTGGCAAAGGTATATACAGGCTGACCTGTATCGCTGAATGTTTCGCTTTGCATTTTTTCCCTGAGCGTGGCTTTGGCTTCATTTTCGGAGCGATCATTGATATCGGCTTCCGAAGATCCCATATTATACAGGATAGCGAGCGTACCGGTAAATACCTCCCGTGCTGCAAATGATGTCAGAAGGCCGATTCCAATTTTCCAGTCGTAGCCCAGGGGCCGGATGACAGGTTCAAAGGCTTTCCCCATTTGGCCTGCCCAGGAGGCTTCCAGTTTTTTCTGTGCGGCAAGGTCTTCCGTTGCTGCTTCGCCGAGTCCGGCGGCGGCGGCTTCCTGCTGTGCTTCGATTGTTGCCCGTTCGATGGCATCTCCGGGACCGAACCGGGCGAGCGCCCAAAGCGCCACGGAGACAATCAGTATGATTTTACCGGCACCGATAATGAATGCGGAGACTTTTTCCCAGACTGAGAGGCCCACGTTTTTCCAGTCGGGCATCCGGTAAACAGGCAATTCTATGGCAAGGAACGATGGTTCACGGGTTTTCAGGTAGCGTTTCAGCGTCCAGCCTGCCAGGAGTGCCGCTGCCACGCCGAGGGCATACATGGCACCAAAGACAAGCGTTTGAGCACCGATAATGCCACCGATACGAACCCGTGGTACGGCCATGCCAATCAGTACCAGGTAAACCGGAATACGGGCACTGCAACTGATAAAGGGCGTTACCAGTACGGTGATCAGACGTTCTTTCCAGTTGCCGATGGTGCGTGAACTCATGATGGCGGGTACAGCGCATGCCGACCCCCCGATGAGGGCTACCACGCTGCGGCCGTTCATGCCGAACCGGCGCATGATCCGGTCGAAAAGGAAAACCACGCGGGCCATGTAGCCGACCTCTTCCAGGATAGTGATCAGCAGGAACAGTAGTGTAATTTGTGGTACAAACACGAGAATGCCCGCGAGTCCGGCCAGAATACCATCGGTGAGCAACTCAGTGGTCCAGTGATCGGGCATATTTTGCTGGAGCCAGGTATTCAGTTCCGCAAAGCCATTGTCAATCCAGTCCATCGGGTACACACTCCAGTCGAAGATAGCCTGGAAAATAACCAGCATGACTGCGACAAATACGAATGGCCCGCCAATTCTGTGAGTCAGTATGGCATCAATACGGTCGGTAGGAGTATCCGGGAATTGTTGGGGCTGCTGAATGGCATCCTCCACAACAGGAGTGAAAAGATCATAGCGGGCCAGTGTTTCTTCTACCTGTGCACGCAGAGATACAAAATTTTTGGTCTGGACGATAGTTGCCAGTGTTGCGCGGTCGCTTTCCTGGAGAAAGGGAAGCCATTCGAAGTGGTGTGCCAGCTGAAGCGCTCTGTACGGATTGTTTTCACCGAGGTTGAGTCTGACTGCTTCGGTCACCTGTTTTTCGGTAGTATCCATTTCAAAGAAGGGCTTCCGTGAAATACTACCGATGGCGGGAATCAGTTTTTCGATTTCGGATACAAGCCGGTTCATATTGTCTCCGGTACGTCCGCTCACAAATACGACCGGGATACCCAGTTTTTCCGACAGCTTTCCGACATTTACTTTAATGCCCAGTTCTTCGGCGGTATCGGCCATATTCAGGGCGAGTACCAGTGGCAACTGAAGGTCGAGCAGTTGCGTGAGCAGCAGCAGATGCTTTTCGAGGTGATTGACATCAGCTATATAGACAACTGCATCTGGGTAAAATTCGCTTGCCTGGTTAGCCAGCACTCCAGAGACCAGCTTTTCATCAGAAGAGGTGGGGTACAGACTGTATGTACCGGGAAAATCAACGAGGTTGACTTCTGCGCCCCCGGGGAGCCGGAGGTACCCCTCTTTGATATCAACCGTGACCCCGGGGAAATTGCCCGTTTTCTGGCGAAGTCCGGTGAGATGGTTAAATACAGTAGATTTTCCGCTGTTGGGATTTCCAATGACGCCAATACGCGGGAGTCGCTGACTTCCGCTCATATTTCGAGGAGAATGCTGGCGGCTTCTTCTCTTCTGAGAGCCATGCGAACACCGTCCACTTTAACATAGAATGCATTTCCGAAGGGCGACTGGCGCACCATTTCCACCCGGGCTCCGGGCAGGAAGCCCATGGAGGTGAGTTTACACGCCAAAGCGGCATCGGAGAACGACAGCGCACGGGCGGTCTCGTGTATTTTCAAATCCGGTATGGAACGGTAGCGTCTCTGCATGGCGCCTGAATCCTGTTAATTTAATTTAGACAAATTCAAGACTGCAAAGGTAGTGTATGCTTTCCAATTCGGTGTATATTCTTTGTCGGGAATTAATCACCTCCGGTTGGTGATTTTAATCACCTTTATCGGGCGATTTCAACTGGCTTGCAGCAACTCCGCTCCCTCCTGACCGACCAGTGTACCGATGGCGACTCCCATGCCGCTGAGCCTGACGGACACCACCACATTGGGAGAAACGCGTTGAATAATCGGCTTTTTTACCGGGCCGAGGCCGAGAATGCCTGTCCACCAGTGATCAATTTCGACCGCTTGTCCGGGGCAAATTACTTCATGCAGCAACCTGGCGAGTGCGCTTCTGATCAGTGGATTACTGCCAAATTCAAGCGTTTTTTCCGTCTCGAAGTCGAGATTTCTGCCACCTCCGAGCAAAATACGTCCGTCAATATTTCTGAAATAATAATAGCCCTTGTCGTAGTGGAAGCAGCCTTCCACTTTCAATCCGGGTACCGGTTTGGTGATAAGTACCTGGTTGCGTGCGGGGTAAAGGTCCAGGTCAGGAAACAGTTTGCGTGCGAAACCGTTGACGGCGACGAGCACGCGTCCGGCCCGCAGGGTCCATTCGTTGTCTGTTTCCATCAGCACACCGTTACTGTTATCCTCGAGTGATCTGATGCCGACACCATTGAATATTTCCACGCCGACGGTCCTGGCTTTTTCGAGGAGAGCCGCCATCATTTTTCCGGTGTTGACCTGCCCTTCCGGCTGATTGATGATCAGGTGTTGAACATCCCGGAATCCGAATGACGCAATGCGCTCATCTGCCAGTCTGTAAACTTCCCTGTGCCCGGTTATACGTCCGATTTTTTCATTGAATTCGGGCATTCGTTCGGCACATTCCCTGAAAATATCATCGTCATGGTCGGTGAACATCTCATAGCCACCCCACTGCCGGAATTCCATATTCTCGTCGCCGACCAAAGCGCGTAATCGCTGGAGGCCGGTCCAGCGTTTTTCGACGGTAGCCAGCACAGTATCTTCGGGGGTATGGGAGAGGTCATCAATCAGTTCGGTCATGGAGCCGAAGCAGGCGAAGCCGGCATTTCGGGTGCTGGCGCCTGCCGATAGTGGCCCCCGTTCGAAAATAACCACCTGCAGGTTCGGATTATTCTGACGCAGATGTATGGCGGCGGCCAGGCCTACTATACCGCTTCCAATTACGGCTACATCAATATTACTGAAAAAGGAGTTTTTTTCCCAGTAGCTGAGTTCGTACTTCATGATTTGGGGGTACTGTGAAATATTGCAATGAAAATGAGTGCCATTTTCATTGGTTCGCTCACCTCTTCCGACAGGTTATCTTCAACAGCCCAGTCGCGGGGGTCACGTTCCCTGAGGGTATAGATATAAAATCTGCCGCGGTTGGGATCGTCGGTCAGCCATTCATCGAGGCGATTTTTCCAGCGGCTTCCCAGCAACAGAGAGAAGGAGTTGTTGGTAACTCTCCATTCAGAAAAATCGTTGGCCCACGATGTGCGCATGGTAATCACATCACCTGTGTAGGTGCGCAGTTCCCATTGTGTGGGGTCATTTTTCCACTTTTGTTTGATGGTTCCGCGTTCTCCGTTGAGTTCGTAAGTCCACTCGGAGAAGTCATCGCGCACATTAAGCCAGCGCAGTTTGAGCTCGCCATACAGTACTTCTTCGGGTGGTTCGGTACTGTCTGGTTCATCCAGGCCCTCTGAGGCATAGATATCCCATTCCACGAAGGAGTCGTTCCAACGGGTGCTGACGGTAGAGATTGTTTGCGCGTGGAGCTGCAACAAAAAGAAGCTGCTACACATCAGAAAGAGCAGGCGTAGCATGGCAACCGGCTTTAAAATGGCAGATCGTCCATACCTGTCGGCGGCGTGTCGGTATAGTTCGGAAACGGATCTGCCGGGAATCCGGAGTCTCCCGCAGATACTGAACCTGCGTTACTTTCACCGGAGGCTTTGTCAATACGCCAGGCGTTCAGGTTGGTCAGGTATTTGCCATTCCACTCCCGGCCGCGGAGGTCGAAAGATACTTTAATCTGGTCACCCTCCCTGAAGTTGTCGAGCAGAGCACAGCGATCCTGTACTGCCTGGAACTTGATGAGTTGCGGGTAGTTGCCGTCCTGCACTTCGAGGACGAATTCACGTGCGGTAAAACTGGCCGATTTTTGTTCGGTCGGGAAAATGCGGTGCAGTTTACCTGCTACTTCAAATGCCATGTTGTTTATATGTTGTGGTGTTATTTCAATCTGAACATTTGTTCGTAATAACCGGGTCTGTTGGCGGTAATTACCTTTTCAAATTTTTTGGAGGTGATGATCGGCTGGTAGGGCGCGAACAGGAATACTTCCGGCAGTATTTCATGCAGCAAATGTTGTGCCTCAATATAGAGGTGATCCCTTTTGGCTTCATCTGGTTCGGCGCCGATGCGGTCAATTACTTCATCGAGGCGGGCATCGGCTACCCGGGAGCGGTTGTCGCCGGCGGGCGCCAGGTTTGAAGAATGATATCGCTGTCGCATTTCAGTGAGTCCCGGGAACAGAGTGGCTCCGAGAAAGGTTGTTTCAAAGTCGCCGTTTTTGGTTTTCGGGTTGATTTCGGTAATATCAGTTGGTACTGTTTTGATTTCGATACCCGCCAGGCGCGCCGTTTGGGTTACACTTTCTGCGTATTGCTGGCTGGTTCGCACCGAAGGAACAAGCACTTCGATTACCAGCCGGGTTGGTTTGCCATCGATTACCTTGTCGAGAATTCCGTCGCCATCTGTATCTGACCAACCAGCTGCGGAGAGGAGCTCGCGGGCCTTCTCTGTATTGTAGTCGTAGGCAGTGATATCCTTTGCGTAATATCGTTTGGCGGGCAGAATATTGCTCACCGTTCTGACAGCCAGTCCGGAGCGGATGTTATTGATGAAGTGGTCATAATCAATTACATGTGCGAGTGCCTTTCGCACCTGAACATCTTTCAGAACGGGTTTGTTCAGATTGAACAGCCAGCGGTTATACTGAAGAGCTGGCAGCAGATCGAAGTCATAGCGGGTATTCAGCGAGTCCTTTTGTTTCATTTCCAGGAATCTGGCCGGGCTTATCGAGCCGGCCACGATATCGAGCTGGCCACTTTTGAGCATATTTTCCACCACGTTCTCGTCTTTCACCACCTTGTATATCAGTCTTTTCGGGTAAGCCGCCAGAATGGGGCGTTCTTTGGAAACGGCATCACCCCACCAGTTTTCCTTTTTGACCAGAATAGCGCCCTGATCGTTCATAGAGGCTACTTTATACGGTCCGCTGCCGGAAATTCCGTTCGGATCGTTCAGGAACCGGGGCTGCTGGAACTCGTCGGCAAAAGTTTTCATGGATGGATCGCCTGCGATGACAGTTGTTTTGGCTGTATCGAGCAGGTCGGAAAGTGGCACTGCCGTCATCCGGCTGGCCGGGTCGTAGTGGTAAGCCGGAAGAACAGGAAACAGCGCCATGGATTCCTGCGCCAGCATGTAGAATTTCCTGAAATAGACTGTAAATTTCTTTGGATTGGCCGGGTCGAGATCAATACCACTCAACTCCTTGAAGTAAGATCCGAAGGCTTTTGTCGGCAGCAACGGGTGATAGGCAATTTTGATGGAAAAATCCACATCCCTGCCTGTGACGGGAGTTCCGTTATCCCAGCGGGCCTCGTCGAGCAACTCATAATCGTAGGCGAGTTCACCCTTGTGAGGGCCGTCCTGCACCATACGCGACGAGGGGAGCGATTTTACAATGAGCGGAGTGAGTTCCAGCGTGGCCGGATCAAGGTCGCCAAGTGATTGAAAAATGCGGGCACAGACATATATATCTGCACCGATTGTCGAGAGAAACGGATTGAGTCGTGCAGGAGCGGCGTCCATCCGGACACTTATTTCTTGCGGATCGGAACTTTCTCCTGCCGATTGCATACAGAAACGTACGAGCAGAATGACGGCTGCCGCGGCAACGGCGAGCAGGATTTTTCCGGGGGTGGTGCGCAGTCGGTTCATCATAATGGACGGAAAGGGTGATTTTGACACACAAGGTCAGGCAAAACGTAAAAATATTTCAAAAAAATTTTTTGAGAGGGAACTTTAAAACCCGGGAGATCGTTAAACACTTTCAGCAGGATTAATTATACAGGAAATTTTTGTCCCCAAGCCTGAATTCCCGGTATATCCGAATACTACATAAAACAGCATCAATTTATGAAATCTTCAGACTACAACGAAGAACATACAAGAAAACAGGTTTTCGATGCGGAACTGCTTCCGCACTATGCTGCTATCTACTCTTTTGCGTATCGCCTGACAAACGGAGATACAGTGAAGGCCGGGGATCTTGTACAGGAAACCTACGAAAAAGCCTGGCGATCCATCGGACGCTACACATCTGGTACAAATCCCAGAGCCTGGTTGTTCCGTATCTGCCACCACGCCTTCATCAATGAGTGGAGAAAGGTAAAGAATCTGCCGGTAAAACTGGATCTGGACGTTGCCGGCAGAATCCAGTCAGACAGCGAGCCCAATCATGCACAGATGGGCGACGAGGTAATGAATGCCATCAACGGACTGCCAAACCAGCAGCGCGTTGTACTTTTGCTCGATCTTGAGGATTTCTCCTATGAGGAAATTGCAAAAGTTCTGAAAATCCGAATCGGCACAGTGCGTTCCCGACTTCATCGTGCTCGCAAGACGTTGTCGGTCTGCCTCTGCCTCTACGCCCGCGATATGGGTTACGGAGTAGCCGATGATGCAGGCGCAACTTTTCCAACTGACGACCAGTAAATACCCAACCAAACAGTATGTCCGGGTTTCTCTGATGAACGAAATCAACAGATGAAACGCCGGACATTCTTTTAAAGAATCACTCGGAATCAATTAAAAAAACATCATGTCTTTCACAAGCATACGGACATTCATCAATTCGCCCCGCTCCTACCGGCGTGGCTCCCTGTTTTTTCTATCAGACACTACTTCCGAAAACAATAGGCAGTTTTCCGCAATACGCTCTATTATGGTTGGCAACCAAACAGAGCGACGGCTTACGCCCGGGGTTTATGTCGGACTGGGAAAAATAAGCAGAGGTGTTGAGGATTGCCCGGAAGCGCAAATCAATTTTATCATGAACAACGACGCGAATTTGCCAAATGGAAAACTCCTTAAAACCGGAAACCAGACAACCCCTGAACCAACCAACCCGAATCAAAACCCTGATTTTATCAAACCGGGAAATGACGTCCTCCACAATATTCCCAGGGTCCGCGAGCTTGATACCAATGATGAAGAATCGCTCAGGACGTGGCTGAAAGCCAACATCTCCAACCAGTCTGCACCTCCTTCCCTGTTAGAAAGACTGAAGAATATTCCCCACAAAGAGTGACTCCAGGGCCAAACACTCCTTTTCAATACTATTCCCCCCTCCATAGAGATATCATGACGCCGGAGCCTCTCCCCGATGCTCCGGCTTTTTTTATTTTAACAAACTTAAAATACAGGAATATTTTATCACCTTTGTATGTCAATTATGAAACATCTAACCACTAACCTTTCCTTTCAATGAACAAAATTTTTTACGTTTTTTTGATGGCAGCTCTCCTGGGTTCCGGCCACTTGTTTGCGCAGGAGCCCCAACTGGCTGTCAGCGGTAAAATTACAGATGCAGCCAATGGTTCGCCTCTCCCCGGTGTTACCATCCGTGTAGAGGGCAAAAATGCCGGGACAACCTCTGACGCGAACGGAGGTTATGCTATCAGGGTGGCAGTAGGAGACCTGCTGGTTTTCTCTTACACCGGCTATAAAGAACAGAAAGTAGCCGCCAACAGCAAAGCTGTTGATGTGCGCATGGAAGCCGATGGTATCGCGCTGGAGCAAATCGTGGTGGTCGGTACCCGACGTGCCAACCGCGTTAAAACAGAAACGCCTGTTCCGGTAGATGTCATCAACGTGGCCGCCAATACAGTAAATTCCGCCCGCGCTGATGTGACTGCCATGCTGAATTACACAGCCCCCTCCTTCAACTACAACAAACAAAGTGGTTCTGACGGCGCCGATCACATTGACCTGGCTACACTTCGTGGCCTCGGACCCGATCAGACGCTGGTACTCATCAACGGGAAACGCCGCCACCAGACGGCTTTCGTGTCGGTTTTCGGGACACGCGGACGCGGTGCATCGGGTACGGATCTCAATGCATTGCCCGCTGCAGCAATTGATCGCATCGAAATTCTGCGCGACGGCGCTTCGGCCCAGTACGGATCGGATGCCATGGCCGGTGTGATCAATATCATCCTCAAGGAAAATATTGGCAAACCAACGCTGGACCTCGGCGTATCAGGATATTATGATCCCAAATACAACCCCGCTTTTATCACTGCCGATGACAAAGACGTGTATGGTGCTTCTCATGTCGGTCAGTACGAAACCGGAAACAACAACAAGATGGACGGACTGGCCTACAACGCGTCCTTCAATTACGGAATGCCCTTCGGAAAGCCGGGTGGCGTGATTAATTTCACGCTGAATTACGCCAATCAGGACAAGACCTACCGACAGGAGTTTGGAGGGCAATTGCCGCTTTCCATATACAGAAGGGCACACGGTGATGCCTCACTGAATGCTTACGGCGCATTCTACAATGCCGAAACGCCCATCAAAGAGGGCGGTAAACTCGATTTTTACTCCTTCGGTGGCGCCAACTACAAGAAGTCGGATGCCTTCGCCTTTACCCGCAACTTCTCCGCCAGACCCGACCGATTCCCCACTACTGCTGCCGGCGACCTGATTCCGGTAGAGGGAATTATCAAAACAACACCCGACGGCGAGAGCTACTTCAATCCGCATATTCAAACCGAAATCCGCGACCTGTCGTGGGTGGGCGGTTTCCGTGGCGCCTTCGACAACGGATGGCAGTGGGATCTGAGCCAGACAATCGGGTATAACAACTTCCACTTTTACGGCGACAAGACTTTTAACGCCGGACTGGGCCCTACCGTCACACATTTTGACGACGGAGGCTTCTCTTTCCGCCAGAATACAACGAACCTGAACCTGAACAGGGAGTACCCCGAAATTATGCACGGCTTTGGTCTGGCATTCGGCGCTGAATACCGCAATGAAAATTACGTGCTGTTCGCCGGTCAGCAGGGTTCTTATGCCAATTACGACGAAAACAAGGCAACAGGGGCGCAGGGTTTCCCGGGCTACCAGCCTTCAGATGAAGTAGATGCCACACGCAGTTGTGCCGGTGTTTATGCTGATGCAGAGCTTGACGTGACCTCCAGACTGCTGCTCGGTGGCGCTGTGCGTTTCGAGAATTACAGCGATTTTGGTAATACACTCAACTGGAAAGCGGCAGCCCGCTACAAGGTACTTGACGATTTCAACCTGCGCGGTTCGTTCAGCACGGGTTTCCGGGCGCCATCACTGCAGCAGATCAATTTCAGCAGTACATTCACTACCGTGCAGGGCGGACAAATTTCCGAGGTAAAAATCGCGCCTAATCTCAGCCGCATCACGCAGTCTGCCGGTATAGAACCACTCAAACAGGAACGCTCCAGCAATGCCAGTATAGGTTTCTCTCTGAAGCCCATCCCGCAACTGAGCGTAACCGTGGACGCCTACCAGGTGAAGGTGCAGGATCGTGTGGTACTTTCCGGCCAGTTCAGTGCTGACGATACCTCTCTCGATCCCAATTTTACCTCAACGCTGCAGGATCTTGATGTGAGCCTGGCCCAGTTCTTCGTGAATGCAGTAAATACGACCAACCGCGGTGTGGATATCGTGGTGGATTACAACCGCAGAATTTCGAGTGATCAAACGGTACGCTTCCTTCTGGCAGGCAACCTGCAGGATATGACTATTGACAAGGTGAATGTACCCGCCGGACTGGGCAATAACGAGCAGAATTTCTTCAGCGACCGCGAGCGTGCGTTCGTACTCGCCTCGGCTCCCAAGACCAAAATGGGACTCACATTCGAGTACGGGATTAAAAAACTGACTGTCGGTACCCGTATTACCTATTTCGGTGAAATCACGCTGTACGGTTATGGCGAAGACGGTTTGGGCATCAATCCAATGGTGCCCAAGGACGATGGCAGCGGTTATGTACCCGATCAGTACGTGTATGGCGGAAAACTGGTTCCGGATCTGTACCTCGGCTGGAAATTCAGCAAAAAAATGTCTTTACATCTTGGCGCCGACAACCTCCTGAACGTCCATCCCGATCTGGGCTTTGTTCCTGCTGCTGCCGGCTGGGCCTTCAACAATGAAACCGGCGGCCCCTGGGATGCCGTGCAAATGGGTGGAAACGGTATGCGCCTGTTCACGCGCCTGACAATGAATTTTTAAGAGCTTGCTCAGAATTTTCTGCCGATAGCAAAAACAAGCGTATGTTTTTTCGGTTTTTGCCTTTTTGAAGGCGTATAGCCTGGCTGCGTAACTGAAAAATGGCGAAAAATGAGGCATTTTTGACTCAGCAGGAGAATCCTGAACAAGTTTTCTAATGATCGGTGGAAATAGTCTGAAGCCTGCCGTGTCCGGAAATCGGATGCGGCGGGCTTTTTTATTTTTCAGGGAGATACTTATATATGGAACTTTTTAAACCATCTACGCCGTTTTAGTACTGTTTTAAATGCCTTACAAATGAAAACACATAATTTTCAGGTCAACCTCGAGGGCGTTATCTCCCTGCTTTCCAACCACCTTTACAGCTCTCCCAAGGTATTTGTACGCGAACTCGTGCAAAATTCTGTGGATGCCATTACCGCCCGTCAGAAAAAAGAGCCGGATTTGAAGGGCGTCATCCGTGTACAGGCGATGAATGGCGAAATGCCAACGCTTGTTTTCGAAGACAACGGTATTGGCCTCACCCCGGAAGAGGTACATGAGTTTCTGTCCAGTATCGGCTCCAGTTCGAAGCGTGAAAATGGTCGTGGCTCTGATGACTTTATCGGACAGTTTGGAATCGGACTTCTCTCGGCCTTCATGGTGACAGACGAGATTGTGATGATTACGCGCTCTGCAAAGGGTGGACCCGCCATTGAATGGAAGGGCTGTTCGGATGGTACCTATTCTATCAAATTGCTGGAGGGTGACCACGAATCGGGTACGAAGGTCTTTATCCGGGCCAAAGCCGGTTCGGAAGACGTCTGCTCTCCGGTCAGTGTACGCAGATTGCTGAAATACTATTGCGATCTGCTCCCGACGCCCATTCTTTTCTCTGAAGACAACGGTCCTGAAGCGGTTGTCAATCGTATGCACGCGCCATTCCTCGACAAGGCATCGTTCACGCCCGAGTATCAGGAGGAAATTGCCGGATACGGACGGGAAATAGTAGAAGGAGAAGTACTGGCGTCTATTCCGCTCAGTACCCGTAACGGTAAAACAACCGGAGTGGCATACGTGCTGGGGAATAGTGTCAGTCTGGCCCGGCGAATCGAGCACCGGGTTTATATGAAACGGATGCTTCTTTCAGACGAAAACAGGGAAATCCTGCCGGAATGGGCTTTTTTTGTGAAGGCGGTAATCAACACCTCCGAACTCAGGCCAACCGCCTCCAGGGAAACCCTTTACCAGGATAATGAGCTGTCCCGTGTGAACAAGCAGATGGGCAGGTGCATACGGGACTACCTGCTGGAGCTTAACCTGACAGATCCTGATCTGCTGGAACGTATTATCCGGAAGCACCAGACATCTATCAAGACACTGGCCCTGCACGACAGCGAATTCTTCAGAATTGTCATCCGTTACCTGCGTTTTCCGAGTACGGTTGGTGATGTGACGATCCCGCAATACCGGGAGCACTCGCGTGAAATACGGCACATATTTGATGAGGAAATGTTTAACAAGGTGAAAAATATCGCACAGTCGCACGGGATACCGGTGATCAATTCCCGTTACGATAACGACCGTGAGCTGTTGAACAAACTGGGAGATATTTACGAAGGTATCACGGTGACGGAGACAACTCTGGGCGACATCATGCAGCATCTGGAAGAGCTTGCGCCGGAGGAGTATGCCCGTATTGAGCCGCTTTTGCAGTTGGCAGAAGAGGAGCTGGAAGCGTTCCGGGCCAAACCCGCCGTGCGTAAGTTTCTGCCCGTGGAAATCCCTTCGCTGCATTATCCCGACGAAACTATGGTGCTGGAACGGAGGGCCGAATATTTCAAAAACCGGTTGTCGCCGCTCTGGGTCAGACTGATGAAAGGAGTAGCCGGCAGCGAAGGGCGGGCCGTACTGTATCTGAACTACGACAATGCGCTCGTCAGACAAATGATGGAAATGACAGACCGGGAAATGCTGCGTCATTTCATTCGTCTTGTTTACATACAGGCGTTGCTCATCGGAAATTATCAACTGGGTTCGGGAGAACTCACATTACTCACTGAAGGACTGAGTGGCCTGCTTGCCTCGGGACTGGGTCGGTCTCAAACAAAAAAACCGGAAGATGAAAAAAAAGGAGCCTGATTACAAATCATACCTGAGTAACATATTTGATGAAGATACCTGTGCCAATATGGAACAGGCCATTTCCCGTCTGCGGCTGCACAGAGACGCTGCGGATGCTGCAAACGATTTGAAATACAGTGTGGAAATACGCGAGGTAATGCTCATGGTTCTGCATCACGTGGATGGCCTGGATGAGATGATGATTGAATTGCTCTGGCTGGCAGGAAAATGGGAACAAAATCAGGAGGATATTCACCTGAGCGGTGGCATGGAGTATGTTTTGAGGTTTTTTTATTACCTGCCCGATTATCCGGGAGTCAGCCGTGATGATATATTTGCCATGGCAGAAATAATTCGCGGCTGGTCCGGGTGGGGGAACCGGTCAAGGCGTCACTTCGATTTGAACCTGTACAAGATGTACGATCGGATGGGAGAGTACCAGCTTGCGGCTGAACTGCTCGATGTAATGAGGGAGCGTGAAGTTGTGGAGCCTCTGCAGCGCGGGGATGGCTGCAGGGTCTGTGAAATTGGCAGAATGATGGAATATTACACTATGCTTGGATTGCTGGATAATGCCATGCTGGAGGCGCGAAAACTGCTTTCCATGAGGGTGAATGGCTGTTTCAGTGGTCCGCGTGTTGGCC
Organism: Bacteroidota bacterium; assembly: GCA_039804245.1. Taxonomy (GTDB): domain Bacteria; phylum Bacteroidota; class Bacteroidia; order Chitinophagales; family Saprospiraceae; genus M3007. The sequence goes on along the minus strand of JBDLWO010000142.1, from coordinate 7,673 downwards.
TGACAGTGCTGTTGGATGCACTGCTGGATCACAACCGTCAGGAAGAACTTGCCGAATTAATACCTTTTTACGTTGAGCATCTTCATGTTCCGACACGTGCGCCCCTGAGAGCGATGCTTCCGCTGATCAGGTACAAAATCGGGCAGGGTGACCTGCCTGAGGCTCAGGAGCTGGTGCGTGAGAGCACCAAATTGACAGGAATCCGGAAAGACAAAACAGCTGCCGACAGGTTTCGGGCACTGCAGGAGGAGTTACGCCTCAGTAAGCCCGTTCATCCCTGTCCTCAATAAAATTCATATAAGCCCGGTTTGCTACCCGATTGCCACCCGGCGTCGGGTAGCGTCCGGAGAAATACCAGTCGCCTGTATTTTTGGGGCAGGCATTGTGCAGCCCGTCGAGTGTCTGAAAGATAATGTCCAGCTGCGGTTTGAGTCCGGCGGGTTTCACGATATCGGCAATTTTTTTGCTGATTTGTGTGTATTCGAACAGGTCGTACAGTTGCACCACTTCGTTCTGGACAGCCTCGACTGGCAGCATTTCCGAACGTTTGCAGCGATCGTAGGTTTCCTGCAGGAGTTTTTCCTGTCCGGTTTCTCTGAGAAGTTCCACCAGTGCCTGGAATGCCACGAAGTCTTTCATTTTACTCATGTCAATACCGTAGCAATCCGGGAACCGTATTTGCGGTGCGCTGCTGAGGATAATGATACGTTTGGGCCGGAGTCGGGCGGTAATACTCACAATACTGTCGCGGAGCGTGGTTCCGCGCACGATGGAGTCGTCGAGCAGCACGAGCGTGTCTTTATCGTCCTGACATATACCGTAGGTGATATCGTACACATGATTTACCATGTTGTTACGCACCTTTTTATCGGCAATAAAAGTTCTTTGCTTGTCGTCCTTGTGAACCAGCTTTTCGTTACGCGTATGTACGGCGAGGATTTGGGCGACTTTTTCAGGCGAAATTTTGCCTTTCAGTCCCATGATTTGTTCGTGTTTCCATTTGTCCAGCTCTTTGTCGAGGCCTTCCATCAGTCCGTAAAAAGCGGCTTCGGCAGTATTGGGGATAAATGAAAAGACGGAGTTTTTGAAATCGAAGTTCAGCGTTTCGAGTACCGGGTGTGCCAGTTGTTCGCCGAGTTTTTTGCGTTCCTGATAGATCTCCCGGTCGTTGCCACGACTGAAATAGATCCGTTCGAAGGAGCAGGCTTTCAGTTCGCGGGGTTCGGTGAATGGCAGTTCTTCGTATTTGTCGTTGTATTTGATGACAAGTGCGTGGCCCGGTTTCAGTTCGCGCACATCTTTGTAAGAGATGTTGAAGACCGACTGAATAGCCGGGCGTTCGGAGGCGCCAACGATCACTTCATCATCGGCATACCAGTATGCCGGGCGAATACCGTTGGGGTCGCGCATGAGAAATGCGTCGCCATGGCCAATCATGCCGCCGAGTACATATCCGCCATCGAATTTTTTGCACGCACGGCGCAGCAATCGCTGTATGTCGAGATTGTCGAAGATGAGCTGGTTGATTGCCTGATTACTCATTCCCTCCGGTTTGAACCAGGTATGCAGGCGCTGCACCTCGTCGTCGAGGAAGTGCCCTATTTTTTCCAGTACGGTTACGGTATCGCTTTTTTCCTTGGGGTACTGGCCGAGTTCGACGAGTTCGTTGAACAGTTCGTCCACATTCGTCATATTGAAATTGCCGGCGAGGAGGAGATTTCTGTTAATCCAGTTGTTTTGACGGTGGAAGGGGTGTACGCGTTCGATGCTGTTATCGCCGTGCGTTCCGTACCGAAGGTGCCCCATGAGCACTTCGCCGGTATAGGGCATGTTGGCTCTCAGCCAGGCAGGATCGTTGAGTTGTTCGGGAGTAACAGCGTTGAGGCGCGACCACACCATTTCAAAGAGATCGGCCAGATAGTTGGGCGCGTTACTTCTTTTTCGGCTGATATAGCGGGTTCCTGGTTGCGGATTGAGCTTGATCGTTGCGATACCGGCGCCATCCTGCCCTCTGTTGCGCATTTTTTGCATCAGCAACTGCATTTTCTGTATTCCGTAGAATGCAGTGCCGTACTTCTTGTGGTAGTATTCGAGGGGTTTGCGCAGGCGTATGATCGCGATGCCACACTCGTGCTGAATTGAGTCGCTCATTCTGAAATGTATGGAAATACCGCGCAAAGGTACTGAAAACAATGTAAGAAATCAGACCTTTGCATTATGAATGCACTTCGCGAGACAAACTTCCATCTTCCTGGCCAAACGGCCTTCTACCGCGGCAAAGTCCGCGATGTTTACACGGCAGGTGATCGCCTGATTATGGTGGCATCCGACCGTATTTCTGCTTTCGATCATATTCTGCCCCGGGCGATTCCGTTCAAGGGGGCCGTGTTGAATCAGATGGCAGCTTATTTTCTGAATGCAACCAGGGATATCTGTCCGAACTGGCTCATTTCCAGTCCCGATCCCAATGTTGCTATTGGCTACCGCTGCGAACCTGTTCGGGTTGAAATGGTAATACGCGGTTATCTGGCCGGTCACGCTGCGCGTACGTATGCGGCGGGGCTGCGAGAGCTTTGCGGCGTTGCATTACCCGAGGGGATGAAGGAGAACGACAAGTTTCCCGAACCGATTATTACACCCACGACCAAGGCAGAAGAGGGACACGATGAGGATATCTCCAGAGAGGAAATTCTTTCCCGCGGACTGGTTTCGGAGGAAGATTATGTCCGGATGGAGGAATATACCCGTGCATTGTTCCGGCGCGGAACCGAAATGGCTGCTGCACAGGGGCTGATTCTGGTAGATACCAAGTATGAATTCGGCAAACTGAACGGACAGGTCGTGTTAATGGACGAGATTCATACTCCCGACAGTTCGCGATATTTTTATGCGGATGGGTATGCAGAACGTCAGGCCCGGGGCGAACACCAGAAGCAACTCAGCAAGGAATTTGTAAGAGAGTGGCTGATGGCTAACGGTTTTCAGGGCAAAGAGGGGCAGAAAATGCCTGAAATGCCTGACGAATTCGTACTTGAAATATCGGAACGCTACATAGAACTCTACGAAATAGTGACAGGCCGGTTGTTTGTCAGAGATACTTCCGGTAATCCCGAAGCGCGTATTGAAGCGAATATTCTGGATGCGCTGGGTTAAAAACCCTGCCAGAATATTCGACCAATTTACATTGACGGGTTTATTTTTTACATTCTCATGTTACCTTAGCCGCGCCAATTCCGTTTGGAATAATTCGGAAGGCACCACTCAAATTATTGCTGCTGCACAGCGATAGTGACTTTTGTTTTACGAAACATCTTTGTACTGCATTCTGACATGAGAACCCGCAACATTTTTATTGCCCTGATCGCCCTGCTGCTGGGCATCTGGTACTTTGCCACGCGTTCCGGCGCGGAGAAGATTGTACGGCCGAACGACCCCTGGGTATTTCGTTCGGTGCTCGACAAGCAGCCCCGCATGATCACCTTTGCCCTGAACGACAAGCTCTGGGTTGCCTATTCTACCGATTCCTGCTCGCTGTATAAAGCCTGGGCAGGAAGTGTTGATTTTACCGGTGCTGTATATAATATGCGTCATGGACCTCAGCCAATGAGCGTTGGTGCCTCCTGGTTTGAGAACAAGTACCGACGTCCCTGGTCGGTAACCGTGGGTGGTAAAACAGAAAGTCCGCGTACTGATTACAAGGGGCACCGCTATCTGAAAAACGGAGAAGCGGAAATCATGTACGATCTGGTACTCGCCGATGGGCACCGTATTCGTATCAATGAACGCCCCTCCTACATAAATAAAGACGGACAACCCGGCTTCGAACGCCGCTTCAGTGTGGAAAATGCACCTGCCGGTGCTGTGATTGAACTGAAAAGTAATGCAGCGTCTATTGTCGGCCTGAGCAATGTGCAAACCAGCGGAACCTGGAAACCGGAGGGAGAAGCCACATCTATTGCCAATGATGCAGGAGTTTCTTCTGTGGCGCTTGACGGTGCGCTTACCCTGAATGAAGAGGGGGAGACAACCCTGACAACCATGTTCGTGAAACAGCCCCTGATTCCGAACCCGTTTGATGCCGAGAGGGCTGCCGAAGCGGAGGGAGAGGCAGCCGGGGCCATGAGTGCCGGCGAAAAACTGATTGCAAAAAGCGACTGCCGTACCTGCCATAACCCGGAAGTGCAAACTGTCGGTCCCGGCTACAAACAGATCGCAGAGCGGTATAAAAATACGCCTGAAAACGTGGAGATGCTGTCTCAGAAGGTCATAAAAGGCGGTTCTGGCGTGTGGGGTCTTGCTGCCATGAGTGCACACCCCGATCTGCAGCCCGACGATGCCAGATCTATTATCGGCTACGTGCTCTCGCTTGATGAAGGGGAAGACAATGGCGAGGGCGGCGGCCCTTCCAAAAGTCTGACCGATATCCCGGACAATCAATGGCTGAAATCAGATGCTGTTGTAAAAGACCGGGAACTGGCTCCCGGACTGCTCGTGAATTTGTGGGTGTCGGACAGGCCACTCAGCCGTCTGGCTGATATTAATTCTTCCGCTCCGCCTGCCATGAATGCCGTAGCCGCCAAAGTGGAAGCTTCTGGTCAGGATTTTGGCGACCTGAAGGATAATTTCGGCCTTCATGCCGATGGTTATCTCTTTCTCGACAAGGACGATAACGTTGTTTTCCAGTTGTCCAGCGATGATGGCAGTAAACTTTCCGTGGATGGTAAAGTACTCATAGAACACGATGGACCGCACGGAATGGAGCCAAGAGAGGCTGAGGTGGCGTTGCGGGCCGGATATCACCCGATCAATATTGAATATTTCCAGGGTGGCGGCGGTCGCGGTATTTCCCTGAAATGGGCCCGTCACGGTACAACAGGATTTACGACCATACCTGAAAACAACTTTTTCCACAAAAAATCGGAAGGCGAGGAAGGTCTGGCTACCATGTCGGGATCATCAAATGCCATTCCCGGCGATGGCGCGCCACTTTCGGAGGTACACCCCTCTTTCGATCTCACGCAGGCGCGCCCGGAGGAATTCCTGCCCAAAGTTGCCGGCATGGACTTTCTTCCCGACGGTCGTCTGGTTGTTTCCACCTGGGATGCTATGGGTGCTGTGTATGTACTGAGCAATGTGAGCAGCGGAGACCCCAAAAAAATCAAAGTAAAAAGGATTGCTCAGGGACTTGCTGAACCGCTCGGTCTGAAAGTGGTTGACGGAACTATTTACGTTCTTCAGAAACAGGAGCTCACCAAACTGGTTGATACCAACAATGATGGCGTCATTGATGAATACCAGTGTTTTGCCAGGGGCTGGCTCGCCTCTGCCAATTTCCATGAATTTGCTTTCGGTCTGGCTTACAAAGACGGATATTTTTACGCGGCACTCGCAACGGCTATTAATCCCGGCGGCGCCAGTACCCGTCCACAGATAACCGACAGGGGCAAGGCGGTGAAAATCAGTGTGCAGGATGGCAGCGTGGAATTCGTTGCGCGCGGGCTGCGTACGCCCGATGGCGTGGGTATTGGTCCCGACGGTGAGATATTCATTGCTGACAACCAGGGCGACTGGCTCCCGTCCTCCAAGATACTTCATCTGAAATCGGGCGCTTTTTACAATTCATTCTCTGTGGATAGTGCAGCTGTAGCACAGCTGCCCGTCACCCAGCCAGTTGTATGGCTTCCGCAGGACGAGATAGGCAATTCGCCCACACAACCAGCTGTTATCAATGAAGGACCATACAAAAATCAACTGCTGCATGGCGACGTCTGCTACGGAGGTCTTCAGCGCGTGTTCACGGAAAAAGTGAATGACGATTATCAGGGTTGTGTTTTCCGGTTTACCCAGGGACTTGAGGGTGGTACGCACCGGCTTGCATGGGGCCCTGATGGCGCATTATATATAGGTATGATTGGAAATCCGGGTAACTGGAGCCAGACTGACAAACTCTGGTACGGCCTGCAGCGCATGAAGTACAATGGCCAGTCCACTTTTGAAATGCTGGCAATCAGAGCCAAAACCAACGGCATGGAGATTGAATTTACCGAGCCGTTGCGTGAAGGAGATGGATGGAGTCCGGCACAGTACCAGGTAGAGCAGTGGTGGTACAAGCCCACTCCACAGTATGGAGGCCCCAAGATGGATCTGGCACAGATGCCTGTTAAATCAGCTACCGTTTCAGCTGACAGGTTGAAGGTATTTCTGGAAATTCCGGGACTGAAACCGCAGCATGTTGTCCATGTCCGGCTGAAAAATATTCCGCTTTCCGATCTCGGACACGAAATCTGGACAACAGAGGGTTGGTACACATTGAATAATATACCCGCCGACGATCAGGGTGTAGTGGGTGCTGCTCCTGCCCCTGTGCAACCCGCGCCTGACAACACGCTGACTGAAAAGGAAAAACAGGAAGGGTGGCAACTTTTGTTCGACGGACAGTCGCTCAATGGCTGGCACAAATACGGCAAGGAAACAATCGGAAAGGCCTGGGTGATACGTGACAATGCCATACACCTCGATGCCTCGCCGAATGCCGATGGAGGAGATATCGTTACAAACGAGACGTTTGGTGATTACGAGTTGCAGCTGGACTGGAAAATTGGCGCCTGTGGCAACTCTGGTATTATTTACAATGTGGTTGAGGAGCCGTCGAAGTACGGATACGTATGGATGACTGGCCCCGAAATGCAGGTGCTCGACGATGCCTGTCACCCGGATTCCAAATTCCCCAAACACAGGGCGGGCGATTTGTACGACATGATAGCGTGCAAATATCCGACGGTGAAGCCGGCAGGCGAGTGGAATCACGTTCTGCTCAGATTCAGGAACGGAAAGGTGGAACATTGGCTGAACAACCGGAAAGTGGTGGAACTGCAGATGTTCCGAAACGGGAAACCCACCAAAGAATGGCTCGACCTGATTGCTGGCAGCAAATTCCCTAAAATACCGGCGCCCGACTTCGGTATGTCGCAGAAAGGGAAAATTGCCCTGCAGGATCACGGAGATCCGGTCTGGTACAAGAATATCAAAATCAGGAAATACTGATAAGCCCGGAGGCGCGGAGGTTCTTAACCCCGCGCCTCTGCGCTTTTACGATGGAATAGCCTTTCAATTCCACTGGCCAGAAGATACTGACCTGCGATATAAGTGGCCATGACCACAAAAGAGGCTCCTTCAAAACTGTGGCCAAACAACCGGGAAGCCAGTACACTGTCAGAAAGCACAAAGAGTAATGCCCCGCTCATGAGCGTGGAGAAAGCGCCGTCGGCTATGCGATTCTTCAGGTTCAGCACACTCATGGCCATGGTGGTGATGACGAGCGCGTAAACAGTTACGGGTACACGCATATCAGCGGAGATGCCCGGCCAGAGCCAGGACAGGAGTGCAAGCGGGTAAAGCATAAGTGCCGGTATCCACACCGGGTTTTTCAGAAGAAAACCGCGGTGTTCGCGCAAGCCGGTGTTGACAGCCACTATATAGGACACATGTGCAAGCAGAAAGCTGGCAAGTCCGAGCAGAAAGAACAACTTGCCTTCAAACATCAGGAACACATCACCTGCGGTGGACAGCACCAGTCCGATCAGCCAGCCATTCTTCAGACGTGCCGGGATGTGTGTGCCAGCCGAAAAAAGCCATAGCGCCAGCAGAGGCATGAGAGCCGGTTTGGTACACCA
>JBDLWO010000141.1:0-14383 GCA_039804245.1 Bacteroidota bacterium | reverse complement strand
TCAGAGATTTGCCTTAAAGAACATTTCGATCTGCTCAAACAGGTGTACCCTGTCTTTACCGGTTACATTGTGCAGGTGTTCCGGATAGACGAAGTAACTGATTTGTTTGTTCTTGCGCACGCACTCGCGTATGTAGCGCAGGGAATGCTGCCACAGTACCACATTGTCGGAAGAGCCGTGAATCATCAGGAGCGGAGCGTTCAGATTCTCAATGTAGTTGAAGAGCGTGTTTTTGCGATAGCCCTCCGGATTTTCTGCGGGAGTATCCATGTAACGTTCCGTGTACATGATTTCATACATTCGCCAGTCGAGAACGGGTCCGCCCGCGATACCGCAGCGGAAAGCACCTTTTGCTTCCGGACGAGTCATAAGTGAGGTAGTCATAAAACCTCCGTAGCTCCATCCGTACACGCCGATTCTTTCAGGATCCACATAACCGAGAGACTTGAGGTAACTGACTCCTGCCAGCTGGTCTTCCATTTCTGCATCGGCCAGGCGGCGGTGGATGGCGCTTTCGAAGGCGAAACCCCTGTTGGCTGAACCGCGTCCATCCAGGGCAAAAACAATATAGCCGTTTTGTGCCATATGGTGCATCCAGAGTTCGCCACCGCCGAGCCATGAGTTCGTGACCATCTGAACGTGTGGGCCATTATAGACATATACGATAGCGGGATATCTGGTCTTAGGGTCCATATCGGGCGGGAGAATCATACGGGCATTGAGCTGGAATCCGCCGGGGGAGGGGATGGAGACAATACTGGTTTGACCGGTTTTGTATGTGGCGAGTGGGTTTTCGGCCGAGAAGACCCCCGATTTTTTAAGGCTCTCGTTCCATCGTGAGAGATAAATTTCCCTGGGAGTGTCGAGGTCAGAAAATACGTCGAGAACCCATTCACCGTTGCTGTTTACCAGTCCGTTATGCGTACCGGGTTCTGGGTTTTGTACCGTCATTTTCCCGTTCCGGATTTCCGAGCAGCAGATGTATCTGTTCAGGCCAGTGGAATCTGCCATCTGGAAGAAACATTTTTCACCTTTTTTGTCGAAGCCATAGAACGCGGTTACCGGGCCGGAGCCACGTGAGATTTGCCGGGTCATATTGCCCGACAGATCGCAGAGATACAGATGATTATACCCGTCCCGCTCACTTTGCCAGATGAACTGAGTTTTGTTACCCGGTACGAAAACGGCAGGTTTTTCCGGTTCAACCCATTTGTCGGAAGATTCTTCAAAAAGCGTCCGTACAAAATCGCCTGTTGAGGTGTCGTAGAGGTTGAGTTTCATCAGATTCTGGGCTCTGTTCACCACAGCGATCATCACATACCTGTCGTCGGGCGTCCAGGCGATATTGGTGAGGTACTGTTCGGGGTCGCCGCCATCCGGAAGCGTATTGAGGTACCATTTCCTGCCACTTTGGGTGTCATAAATTCCTGTGGTGACATGGTGGCTTTTCGCGCCTGCAAAAGGGTATCGGATTTCATTAACCCTGGCTGGCATTGAATCGAGTACATAAACTGGATATTTCGTCACCATACGCTCATCCATGCGATAGAAAGCGAGATATCGGCCTGAGTTACTCCAGAAAGTGCCCTTTGATATTCCGAATTCATCGCGGTGTACAGACTGGCCGTAAACAATTCCGTCTTCTTCACTTTGAGCTACTCCGAGTTCCTTGCCTCCGATACTTACCCAAAGGCCATTATCTTTCAGGTAAGCGGCGAAAAACGTTTTGTCGTGAATATCGGTACCGGATGCATCCTTCGGGAACCAGTTCAGCCGCTTCAGTTCGCCTCCCCTGATATTCCAGGAATAAATTGCCGATTCGTGCTGAAACCAGAACACATCCTTCCCCGTCCAGTTGATGGCTGGAATCCTGTCGAGTTTTCCTGCTCCCTGTGCTGCGAGTTTTTCATTGATCGGCGGGAGCAGATCCAGCGTATCGGTTTTCATGTCGCGTGCCGAAAAAATTGCGATCTTGTCGGCTGTAATGTGAGAAAACTGGTCTGAATCCGCAATCCACTGTAGTTGGCGCAGCGAAGTCGGGGCCAGCGAGGTTCGGCCCTTCGTAACGGCGTCGGCCATACTGATGAGTTGCTGGGAATAAGACCAGAAGGGCTGGAATAATAGTAGCAGCAGGAATGTTCTTTTCATAGTGCAAGTTTCAGTTGACTGCCCGGATGGTAGCAGATGCAACCAGTTTGTCAGTCTGTTTTCAAAAATCTGACAAAAGTATGCTTATGGAACTTAGAGTATGTCCAGGATTTTCTGCCGGCAGCAAAAACAGGCGTATTTTTCGACAGTTTTTGACTTTCCGGAGGCGTATATCCGGAGCGGCGTAACTGAAAAATGAGTCTTTTATACCCGGAAAGAGGATCACGCGCGTACATTTAACACCGTCCTGCGCGGCATAATAAAAAAATGAGGCAGTGCCACCACAGCACTACCTCAGCCCTAACCAAATAAAACCAAATTATCTTTAAGCGATTGCTTTTTCTCTTGTGGTCACAAAGGTACAGGCACTTTGTGTAGTTTATACAAGAACACCTCAGAAAAAACTGAAAAATTATTTGGATACAATTTTTCAGTATGACGGGTCAGAAGTTGAACCTGTGTAAATTCAGGAACAATTTTAATGCAAAAAACCAAAAAAAGGAATAAAATTTTTCATTTTTCTGAACATTTTCAAGCTTTCAAAATTAAATTTCATTTCTTGACAATGATTAACTTTTCCATGCCAAATCGCTTTCCGGCCTGTGTGGCTGCAGTTGTACTTATTCACATTTGTACACTAAGCATCTCGTTTGCGCAGTCTGTGGACCTGAAAAAAGATGCAACAGCCATAGACAGCATATACGACGAAGCACTGGTGAATGGCCGTTGCTACCCTTGGCTGGAGCGCCTTTGTTTTGATGTGGGTCATCGTCTGAGTGGCAGCAAAAATGCGGAGAAGGCTGTGAGCTGGACCAAAGCTGTTCTGGATACGATGAGGCTCGATTCTGTATGGCTGCAACCATGCATGGTACCACACTGGGAGCGGGGTGCTGCTGAAGAGGTGAAATTATACAGCAAAGGTGCCAGGCCGGTTGTGTTACAGGCGCTGGCACTCGGAGGTTCGGTGGCCACGCCTGCCGGAGGTATCCGCGCTGAAGTGGTGGAAATAAGGAGCTGGGAGGCACTGGATGCGCTCGGTGAGAGGGGGCTCAGGGGTAAAATAGTGTTTTACAATCGCCCGATGGATCCGACAAAAATCAGGACGTTTGAGGCTTATGGCGGTTGTGTTGACCAGCGCGTAACAGGGGCATCCCGTGCAGCAAAGTATGGTGCAGTGGCAGTACTTGTCCGCAGCATGAACCTGAAAATTGACGATTTCCCGCATACTGGTTCTGTAATTTACGACTCTGCATACACGCGCATACCCGCAGCAGCTATCAGTACCAAAGCTGCCGAAACGCTTGCAAGTGCCATTAAAGCATATAAAAGCCCGGAGGTGTCTGTCAGGATGAATTGTCAGACGCTGCCCGACGCGCCTTCCTACAACGTGATTGGTGAAATAAGGGGGAGCCAGTATCCCGACAGATTTATCACCATGGGTGGTCACCTTGACAGCTGGGATGTTGGTCATGGTGCGCACGACGACGGTGCCGGTATCGTTCAGTGTATGGATGCCCTCCGATTGTTACAGCGCATTGGGTACAAACCGCGCAATACCATACGTTTTGTGGCGTTCATGAACGAAGAAAACGGTTTGCGCGGGGGGAAGGAATACGCAAAAGAGGCAGTTCGGAAAGGTGAAAAACACGTATTCGCTATCGAGAGTGATGCCGGCGGGTTTACTCCGAGAGCGCTGACATTTGAATCTGCAGACCCGGCGTTCGATCAGAAATTTCAGCAGATAAAAGGTTGGGAGACCATTTTCGAGAACTACGGAATCCGGATAAATAAAGGTGGATCGGGCGCCGATGTGAGTCCTCTACGGCCTGCTCATGCTGTTTTGAGTGGCTATTCTCCCGATTCACAGCGATACTTCGACTTCCATCATACAGCCGACGATACATTCGACAAAGTGCACAAACGGGAACTTGAGCTCGGTGCAGCCACGATTGCCGGCATCGTCTATCTGATGGATATGTACATCAGGTAACATAATTCATCACGACGGGTGGCTGCCGTTCCCGCAGATTTGTCGCCGTACCGTAAAATATGGCGAAATGTACGATTCCGGCTATTGGCGGACAACCATAATTCAGTAACTTGCGCCTGAATTGTACCGTGCTTTTTTGTAATCCATTCATTTCCCTTAAACACTGATTTCGGTTAGCCATGAAATACAGTCTTTTCATAATGTCGCTGCTTTGTGCCGCTACTGTTTCGGCCCAGAGCACCCTGACCATTCAGCGGAGCCTGAAGTGGAGCGACTCCCCTCGCCAGTGGGAGACCACGGGCGGTGATGCCGTTGACGTCTGGAAATTCGAGGGCTGTACCTATGGAAATGATGCGATGACGCTCCCCCTTTTCACCGAGCGTTTCACCCTCGACAAGCCATCTGATATCTCGGTGTCACTTTCTGAGGCGGAGTGGACAGTGTTTAAACCCGGAAACAACCCCGATTTGTCGTCTGTTGGTGCCGAGGCCGGCGTAAGAGCCGTTACAGAGCAGGAGAGGGATCAGTATTTCGGCCGCATCAACATACTGCCCTTCCGTAAAACCGGCAATACTTACGAGCGACTGGTATCCTTCAGGGTTGTTGTAAACATCACTCCGGTGGCGGCTCCCGCCCCGGTAAATGAGCGCGGATTTACAGAAACATCGGTACTGAGCACCGGTAATGTGTATAAATTCGGGGTAGAGAGCTCCGGAATTTACAAACTTGACTATAACTACATCAGGAATGAGCTGGGTGTAACAGATATAGACAATATAGATCCGCGTACCATCCGTATTTACGGCAATGGCGGTTTCATGCTCCCGGAAAAAAACGGGGATGCCCGCCCTGACGACCTGCTCGAAAATGCCATAATGGTGGTGGGTGAAAGCGATGGAAAATTCAATACCGGAGACTATATACTTTTCTATGCTGTCGGGCCGCGTCCGTGGATATACAGGCCTTCAAATAATGATCCCGTGCTTACCACCCGCGTCAATCTGTACGATGAGCGGGCGTGGTACTTTCTGAAAACGGGTGATGGGAGTGGATTGAGGATTTCGGAGCAGGCCGAAACGGCAGCTGCGGTCACAACCGATCAATTCGACGATTTTGTCAGGCTGGAAGAAGAAAAGACCAACCTGCTCAATTACAATTCATCTTCGCAGGGTTCAGGCAAGCGCTGGTTTGGTGATTATTTCTATCAGAGTCGCTCGAAAACCTACACTTTTGAATTTCCGGACATCGTGACTGACAGTACTGCGCGCATACGCGGTGAGTTTGCCGGCAGGAGCAATGTGAGTCAGAGTGTGCGTTTTCAGGTTTCAGGCTCGACCTTCAGCAAGTCCATAGCAGGGGTTGATACCGACAATAACGATGGGCCTTTTGCTGCCAACGCTATCGTCACCGGGTCATTTTTACCCTCCGGCAGTTCGCTGCAGGTTGTGGTGAATTATCCGGAGGTGGGCAGTTCGAGTGAGGGATGGCTTGACTACATCGAGTTGAACGTGCGCCGCAAACTGGTGATGAGTGGCGACAAACTGGAGTTCCGGGATGTAAGAACCATCAACAGGCCTGCAACACAGTTTCGTATTTCGAATGTTGGCAGTGACCTGACGATATGGGATGTTACCACCCCCCAGACACCCAAAAAACAACTGTTCTCCCAGGTTGGCGGCGTTGTCACTTTCGGGGCAGCTACGCAGGGGGTACTCCGCAATTTTGTTGCCTGGAATGCTTCCGCATCATTCCCGAAGCCGGAGTTTGCGGCAGGCAAACTTGCCAACCAGAATCTGCATGGTCTTCGCGGATTAGACATGGTAATACTGTACCACCCTGAAATGGAGCAGGCTGCAGAACGTCTTGCGGAACACAGGAGAAGTTTCAGTGGCCTGTCTGTCGCTGCTGTGAATGTACTTGATCTCTTCAATGAATTTTCATCCGGTGGAAAAGATCCGGTTGCCATAAGGGACTTCGCACGCATGTTGCTGGAGCGCGATCCCGACAAGTTTCAGTTTCTTCTCCTTTTCGGCGACGGATCATTTGACCCGAAGAACAACTCAAACGGCGACGGAAACAACGACTATATTCCGGTGTTTGAAACAGCAGAGTCATTCAGTCCTATCAATGCGTTTCCGTCCGACGACTTTTTCGCCCTGTTGAGTCCTGATGAGGGTGGTGCACTTACCGGATCGCTGGATATAGCCGTGGGAAGGCTGGTTGCGCGCAACACCGAAGATGCAGAGTCTCTTGCTGATAAAATAATCGCCTATGACAAGGATCCGGCCTTGTTGGGCGACTGGCGGCTGAGGGTGTTGTTCATAGCCGATGATGAGGATGGCAATGCACATATCAATCAGGCCGACAAACTCGCTACAGATAACACCAATGCGGTGAAATTCTTTAACAACGAGAAAGTTTACTTCGATGCCTATCAGCAGGTGGCTACATCTGCCGGCCAGAGATTTCCGGATGCCAAGGCAGCCATCAATTCCAATATTTTCAAGGGCAACCTGATTACCCATTACATCGGTCACGGGGGGCCGCGCGGGTGGTCTCAGGAGCGTGTACTGGATAATAATGACATTGCCAGCTGGGATAACAAAAACCGTTATCCGCTCATTATCACCGCCACCTGTACTTTCGGTGGTTACGACGACTACACCACCCTTACCGGAGGCGAGCAGGCGCTCCTCCGGGTCAATTCAGGTGCAATCGGCCTGTTTACCACCGTGAGATCTGTTTATATCAACGGGAATGAAGACCTTACAGATGCTGTACAGAGCATTATCTATGAAAAGATAAACGGACAGTACCGCACTATTGGCCGGATATTGCGGGATTCCAAGAACAAACTCACCTCTGATATCCAGAATGCCCGTCGTTTCACATTGCTGGGAGATCCTGCCATGACGCTGGCCATACCGGAAAACCGGGTTGTTACCACTAAAATAAGCGGGCCGAATGGTCAGGCAGACACACTGAAAGCGCTTATGCCTGTGACACTGGAAGGCGCGGTTACTGACCCCGATGGCAACAGGCTGTCCGACTTTAATGGCCGGGTGTATGTTACGCTTTTTGATAAAAAGCAAAACCTGCAGACGCTGGCACAGGATCCGGGAAGCTACCGGAAGGAGTTCACGGTACAGCGCAGTGTGATATTCAGAGGGATTGCAACAGTTAACAGCGGAGAGTTTTCCATCAGTTTTGTTATCCCCAAAGACATCAACTACAATTTTGGTTTTGGGAAAATCAGCTATTATGCCGAGGACGGAACGCCGCTGGATGCTGCCGGAGCTGACGAAACCATCATTATCGGCGGGAACGCCGGCGTGATCAAGGATAACCAACCGCCGCTCGTTCAGGCATTTCTGAATACAGATGCCTTTGTTACAGGTGGGGTGACCGACAGTTCGCCCAAGGTACTGGTAAAATGTTCTGATGATTATGGAATGAATGTAACGGGAACCAGTCTTGGACACGATCTGACAGCAGTACTTGATGGCAATGTGCTGGAAACGATCGTACTGAATGAATTTTACCAGAGCGCACCCGATAATTCGCGCAAGGGACAGGCTGTTTATCCGCTGAATAATCTGGCTCCCGGAAAGCACACGCTGGCTGTAAAGGGCTGGGACATAGCGAATAATTCCGGGGAGGGTTATGTCGAGTTTATTGTGGCAGAAACCGGAGATGCTGCCCTTGGTCATGTTCTCAACTATCCCAACCCCTTCACCACCAATACCTGGTTCCAGTTTGAGCATACCCTTACCGGACAAATACTTGATGTACAGATCAGTATATTTTCAGTTGCGGGCAGGCTTGTAAAAACCATACAGCAAACCATTGCCAATAACGACGGGTATCGGGTAACAGATATACAGTGGGATGGCAGGGATGACTTTGGAGATCAACTTGCCAGGGGAGTTTATCTTTACAGGGTGAAAGTAAGGGGAACCGACACTTCCGGAAACCAGACGACAGCAGAAAGCGAGTTTGAAAAACTGGTTATCCTGAAGTAATATACATAATTTTGTCATTTCCGGACAACCGGGTACAATGAAAATGCGTCATGGCATGGTATTGGATGCATTGCGGGCATCCGCACACTCCGTCGAGTGCATGGAGTAATCACCAGCTAACAGTAAAAGAATACTGAAAAATGAAGAAATTGTTTGTACGGCTGTTAATGATGTCGCCGTTTGTTTTGTCCGCCGGACATACTGAAGCCCAGGTTTTCGCTCGTTGCCAGGATGGCCAGGGTTATTCTTACAATCCCGTAACAGGTCAGACAATTCCGACCGGGGAGCGTTGTGCCAATGCTGTGACCTCTGCTGTGCCCTTTCTTCGCATCGTTCCTGATGCGCGCGGTGGTGCGATGGGTGATGTCGGGATTGCTACCTCGGCTGATCCCAACGGAATGCATTACAATCCGTCCAAGTTGGCTTTTGCTACCCAAAACGTGTCAATATCGGCTACCTATACACCCTGGATGCGTAATCTGGGACTGAATGATGTTTATCTTGCCTATCTGTCGGGTTACTACAAACTCGACGATCGCCAGGCGGTAGGTGCCAGTCTTCGATATTTCTCACTGGGTGACATTGAGTTTACCAACGAGCAGGGAGAGTCGCTTGGTCAGGGTCGCCCGAACGAATTTGAGTTCACTGCAGGATACGCGCGCAAGCTGTCAGATAACCTGTCTGCAGCGGTTGGAGCCAAGTTCATCTATTCCAATCTGGCAACCGGCAGAATTGTGGAGGGTAATGAAATTCGCCCCGGTGTTGCCGGAGCTGCTGACCTCTCCATGACATACCGCAAACCCATCAAGATAAACCGATACAAATCTGATTTCACTTTTGGTGCGGCGGTGAGTAACCTGGGCTCCAAAATTACCTATACGAATTCGGTGAACCGGGATTACATACCTACCAATCTCGGTGTGGGTACGGCGCTCAAAATCGGTCTCGATGATTACAATTCCATTACCCTTACCACCGATTTCAACAAGCTGCTTGTACCTACCCCTCGCCCCGAAACGGACGATGATGGTGATGGCATTCCCGATTACAAGCAATTATCGCCGGTTCGTGGTGTATTCAGATCATTTGGCGACGCGCCCGGAGGTTTCAGCGAAGAGCTCAAGGAGATTACCGTTGGCGCCGGCGCAGAATACTGGTATGACGATCAGTTCGCCGTACGCATGGGTTATTTCCATGAACACTATTCAAAAGGAAACAGAAAGTATTTCAGTGTAGGTCTTGGAGTAAAGTATAACATCTTTGGATTGAACTTCTCCTATCTGGTACCAACCAGCAATCAGCGGAATCCGCTTGACAATACCCTTCGCTTTTCCCTCATATTCGACTTTGAGGCTTTCGAGGGTGAAGAGTAACATAAACCCGGCAACATGAAGGTTTGAAAGAGCCGCTCTGAATAATTTCGGAGCGGCTCTTGTGCTGTTTGCCGTATATTGGCACATCAAGCGTTGTGTTTGTCAGCTATTTGTATAAAACAATCTTGTCAGATGATTTGAAACGGCGCGCGTAATAATTACCTTTGTAGTTCTGCAAAAAAAAGAAAGACACGCTGATGGCCAAAATACTGATAGTTGATGATGAGACACCCATTCGCAGAACACTTCGTGACATCCTCGAGTTTGAGGGTTACGAGGTGGACGAAGCAGTGGATGGGCTCGAATGTGTAGCCAAGGTTCAGAAGGAAAAGTATGATGTGGTAATTACAGACATCAAGATGCCCAAAATGGACGGTATTGAGGCGCTGGAAAGGCTGCAGATACTATCTCCGGAAACACCGGTGATCATGGTAAGTGGCCATGGTACCATTGATACAGCCGTGGAGGCAGTAAAAAAAGGAGCCTTTGACTTCATTTCAAAGCCGCCGGATCTGAACAGAATGCTTATTACTGTCCGGAATGCCCTTGACAGGAGTGAGTTGGTGAATACCACCCAGGTGCTTCGCAAACAGGTTAAAGCGAACAAGGGGGTGAATATGATTGGTGAAAGCGCACCGATTCTCGAGATAAAAAAAATGCTCGAACGTGTGGCGCCCACAGACAGTCGCGTGCTGATTACGGGGCAGAACGGTACCGGTAAAGAATTGGTTGCACGCTGGATACACGAAAAAAGTAATCGCGCTGATGGTCCGCTGGTTGAAGTAAACTGTGCCGCAATTCCTTCAGAACTCATTGAAAGTGAGCTTTTTGGTCACAAAAAGGGTTCTTTTACAGGGGCTATTGCTGACAAGGCTGGCAAATTTGAGTCGGCCACTGGCGGCACCCTTTTCCTCGACGAAATAGGTGACATGAGTCTGGACGCACAGGCCAAGGTACTTCGGGCACTGCAGGAGAGCAAGATTACACGCGTTGGTGATAACAAGGAAATAAAGGTGGATGTGCGCGTTCTTGCAGCTACCAACAAGGATCTTCGTGAGGAAATTGCTGCCGGGCGTTTCCGGGAAGATTTGTATCACAGGCTTGCGGTAATTGTAGTGAAAGTGCCCTCTCTGAACGAACGCCGGGATGATATTCCGCTTTTGCTGGAACATTTCAACAGGAGAATAGCCGATGACTACGGTCATCAGCCCAAAAATTTCCTGCCCGATGCGGTAAAAGCACTTCAGGATCATAACTGGACCGGCAATATACGCGAACTGGCCAATGTCATTGAGCGGTTGTTTATATTGTGCGATCAGGCTGTCAGCGGAGAAGAAGTCCGCAGATATGTTTATCCCAATGGATGATAATATGACAGAAAGAGTACTCATTGTCGAAGACGAGCCCAAAGCGGCCGAATCATTCAGAAGGTGGCTGGAAGAGAACAACTTCGGTGCCGACATCGCTCCTGATGGAGCGGTGGGCAAGCATCTTGCACTTTCCGAGAAATACGACCTGGTACTGCTCGATCTGAATCTGCCCTACATCAGCGGCTACGAAGTATGTCGTGAAATCAAGAATCAGAAGCCCCAGATGCCGGTAATATTGGTGACCGCCCTGGGTGGTATAGATCAAAAGCTGAGCGGGTTCGATGCCGGTGCTGATGACTATATAGTAAAACCGTTTGATTTCCGGGAATTAATGGCCAGAATGAGGCTACTGCTCAGACGTGCCAAAGATGAAGCATCACTTTCAGGGCAAGACGGCTTGCTTCGCGTTGCCGACCTCGAAATGAACCTGGCATTCAAGACAGTCAGAAGAGGGAATACACTGATATCACTGACTGCCAAGGAGTTTGCGCTACTGGAATTTCTGATGAAGAAATCGGGGAAAGTGGCTTCCAGATATGAGATTGTGGAGGAGGTATGGGATGTAAATTTCGATACAGGTACCAACGTGGTTGATGTTTATATCAATTTCCTCCGGAGAAAAATTGATAAAAACTTCGAACCGAAACTGATCCATACCAAACAGGGAATGGGCTATTTCATCAAATACCCCTGAGACCCGGCGCTATGAATATCCGTACCAAACTGACACTTCGGTTCTCAATCATTGTAGCCACTATCCTCATTACGTTCTCTGCTTCGATCTACTATTTGTCAGCAGAATACCGAAGAGAGGAGTTTTATTCCCGACTGGAAAGCCGGGCTATCACTACAGCCCGCCTGTTTGTGTCGGTACAGGAGGTTGACAACAAACTGCTGCGTATCATTGACAGGAACTCTATCCATGCGATGTTTCAGGAAAAGGTGCTGGTATTCAATGAGTCCAATCAGGTGGTATATTCAAGTCTCGATGATTTTACGGTGGACTACTCGGATAGCCTGATCAATCAGATAAGAGTCAGAAAAAAGATAGAATATAGCCAGAACGCAAATGAATTTGTAGGTATAACGTATTCGGCGGGTAACAGAGAGTTCGTAGTGGTTGCCTCCGCCTACGACAAGTACGGCAACAGCAAACTGAACAATCTGGCTCACGTTCTGTGGGCTGGTCTGATTGTCGGACTGCTGAGTACCGTTTTATTCGGTGTGGTGTTTTCCAGACTGGTACTTTACCCGCTGGCAAGGATGAATGCAGATGTTTCCGGCATCAGTGCGGGCAACCTGAGCAGGCGAATAGACGAGGGCAACAAACGGGATGAGATTGCCCAACTGGCTATTAATTTCAATAAAATGCTGGAGCGTATAGAATCGGCTTTCAATATACAGCGCCAGTTTGTAAGCAGTGCTTCTCACGAGCTCCGTACACCTCTGAATGCAATTTCAAGTCAGTTACAGCTTTTGCTCTCCCAGCGGCGCACGTCAGAGGAATACGAAAAAGCGCTGAACTCACTATTGGATGATGCAAGGGCGCTGGTCAATCTCACCAATGGGTTGCTGAATCTGGCACAGTTTAATATTGACAGGCAGCGAGACCAGTTCAGGCCGGTGAGAGTTGATGAAATACTGTTCGCTGCTCAACAGGAACTCGGAAGAAGCCGTCCGAATTATCACTTCCAGATTGAGTATGGAATCATGCCTGATGAAGAATCCCAGCTTCAGATCAGGGGAGATGAAACGCTTTTGAAAACAGCTTTTCTCAATCTGATGGATAATGCCTGCAAGTTCTCCGAAGATCATTCGGTTAAAATTACCTTCATTGCAAAATATAATTCAATTGAAATAGGATTTGAGGATAATGGAATTGGCATTTCAGAAGAAGATCAGAAGAAAATTTTTATGCCTTTCTTCAGAGGCAGTAATGCACATACTCATACTCAAGGTCACGGAATCGGTTTGGCGTTGAGTCACCGCATTGTCCAGTTGCATGGGGGAGACATAATCATACACTCCACTGTAGGGGAGGGAAGCGACATTCGCGTCAGTTTTTCAACGAATCAGTAATTTTAATTATCTTTTAATTCAGATTTAATGCTTTCGAGTTATCGAAGGGTACATATTTGCATTGCTATTCCACATTGATTTATGACTTCTCTACCTGTAACAGGCCGATAGTCAACCCGCCTTGCAGTGTGTCCTAAGTGGATCTCTGCAAGGTTTTTTTGTTTAATACATTCCTTCACCGATTTAAATTTTTAATTTCATGTTTTCATCCATTTTTTCTCCGCCCCGGAGGCTGATTGTCGAGTTGTTCGGATTCTATTGTGGCACACAGCCTGTAAGAATGACTCTGTCTTCATTGTTTTTTCTCTGGTCATGCTCACTTCTTGCTTCCAATGCTGAAGCGCTGCCGGGAGATTCTACTTTGGTAGCCAACATCTGTGCTGACGAATTTTATGTCTTTAATGGAGATACTCTTGATCAGCCGGGTACCTACACTGCCACCTACGTTGCTTCAGATGGATCCGACTCAACGGTTACGCTACTCCTGAATGTTTTCCCCCAGTACAATGACTCACTCAGTGCCTCAATATGTGCCGGCAGTTTCTATGAGTTCTATGGCGCTGAACTGACCGATCCGGGGGTTTACTCGGTGGTACTCACCAGCACGGCCGGCTGTGATTCTATCATCACACTGTCACTATCGGTACTCCCTGCCTACCAGACATTTACGGAAGCTGGTATCTGCAGCGGGTCAAGCTATTTTTTTCATGGCAACACACTGACAGCTACCGGTACTTATGGAGCTGTCCTGACAGCTGAAAATGGCTGCGATTCTCTGATAGTGCTTGATTTACAGGTTGTTGACTACTTTGAAATTGAACTGAACGAGCGTATTTGCAGCGGCGGTTCCTATTTGTTCGGAGATACCCTGCTTACTCAGTCGGGGATCTATGTTGATTCTCTGATTGCCACCGGCGGCTGTGATTCTGTTGTTACCCTGCAGCTTCAGGTGCTGCCACCCGTATCGGTGCATCTCTTCGCCGGCGTATGTACTGGTTATTCCTATATTTTCCGTGGAGATACCCTTACACAGCCGGGCGACTATGTCTATCAGACGACCAGTGGGTGTGATTCAGTAATTACACTGACACTCCAGGTGGGCGATTATCTGGAAACCAATCTTGCTGCTGCGATCTGTCCGGGCGAAACATACCTTTTCAACGGGCAGCTACTGAATACTGAAGGGATTTATACTGACACTCTCCAGGCTAATGGAGGATGTGACTCTGTTCTGATACTGAACCTGAGCATCCTGCCTGCTCTGACTACCGAGTTTAATGTCAGTATATGCCCGGGAGAGTCCTTTTTCTTTGAAGGTGTGGATCTTGCTGATCCCGGTGTATATACGTCTGTTTACACAGGAGAAAATGGATGCGACTCAACAATTATCCTGAATCTCAG
>JBDLWO010000140.1:0-29497 GCA_039804245.1 Bacteroidota bacterium | reverse complement strand
GTTAAGCAAACAAAAATAATTTATCAAAAATTTGTCTGTATTCAATATCCTCCATAAAATTGCACCAAGTAGTTTTTGTGTTTATTTGTTTGGGTTAGAATCCCTCGCTGCCAAAAGCGAGGGATTTCTTTTTTTATCGCCGGCACAGGCTGTTTCCGAACGAAAAAGATATACAGGGAAGTATGGCGCACAATGAAAATGAGCCATCCCGGAAAACACCGGAATGGCTCATCAGATCGGAAGTATCTGTTCAATACTGATCAAAGGCGATTCAATGCGCCGGCCAGCGCAGTAAACTGGAATGGCCAGGCAACCCAAACCCATTCGGGGCTATACCAAAGCAGGGCGATCATGGCAACTGTGCTCACAGCAAAAACCGCCCACTCTGTTGTACGGTTTCCCTTGTATTCTTCGTTGATTTTCATAATTCATTTTTTTTGACGGTGCAAAAATAAGAAGCATCCTGAAAATTATATCAACTGTATAATAATTTTAGTGCCAAACATCTGATATAGCCGAGGCCTCCACCCGATAATGGCATTTTTGGAATCAATAAACACCAGCTGAAATGTTCCTGTTACATATCATGGAATAAAATTGCAGGTATTGCGTTTATTTGCACCCTCTGATCAAATAATTTCAAACACCATAATATGATTCAGGTTTTTGTCACAGGTGGAACATTCGACAAGGAATACAACTACCTGACCGGCGAACTTTTCTTCAAAGACACGCACCTGAAGGAAATGTTCGAACGCGGCAGGAGCGAGGTGGATATTGATATCAAAACGCTGATGATGCTTGACTCGCTCGAAATGCGCGATGAAGACAGGGCTATTATCAGGTATAACTGCGCCAAAACACCCTCCAGCAGGATTATCCTCACACACGGTACCGACACCATGGTCGAAACAGCCCAGATGCTCGCCAAAGCAAAACTGGAAAACAAGACTATCGTGCTTACAGGTGCCATGATACCCTACGCTTTCGGCACTTCATCCGACGGGTTCTTCAATCTCGGGAGCGCACTTGCCTTTGCACAGGTGCTACCCCCCGGCGTTTACGTGGTAATGAACGGACGTTATTTCAACTGGAATAATGTAAGAAAAAACAAACAAACGGGTACTTTCGAGGAACTTCATCAAAACGAAGAGGCCGAAATAAGCCGGTAAATACCCCATGCAAAAAAGATCGAGATCAAACTGACAATCATTACCCTGAAATAAGAAAACGGCACACCCGAACGTTCTATCTTCTCGGCAACAGCTGATATGACTAACACCACGAACACCACGGCTCCGATACTGATGCTCAGAAATCTGGTCAGCCACTCGTTCGTCAGCCATAACAGCAACCACACTGCCGTTTGCAGCAGCAAAATCTCAACAAGGGTGATCCTGAACAGTTTGAACATGACTCAACTCAATAATTTCGCGAAAATTCGCTGTTTTTAAGATGAGACAACTGATTTTATATACTACAGGTCTGTTTTGCCTGACAAACATACCATTTTTGTCGGCACAATCTGCTCCCGCCGGGGCTGATACACCCGCCTTCACGGAATCAGAAATCAACAGGGAGTACCAGGAACGAATAAAAAAAGATCGGATCGGCGGGGTGTATATTCCCAAAAATCTCGACGACGCCATCGCCGAACTCGACAAGAAAATAGAGCCCGCCTCCCGCATCAAAATAAAAGCACTGCCCGAAGACAGTGTCTGCTCCGAACTGCATTTCCGACTGGGTCAGTGGATGATCTCCAGCTGGAGTTTCTATGAGGGCTCCCGGATCGCTCACTATCTCAAAAGCGCTGGCGTCACTTATCCGGATGACATGGCCGACTTCCTGCTGATCGCGTATCACAGAAGACTGAACAACATTCCTGTCAATATTCGCGATCTTGCAACTGAATTCAGGAACAAACGAAAAAAAGAACACCAGGACAGAATAAAAAACGGTACAGTTGTAAAAGAAACTGTACGTAAAAGAAACTGATATGCTTACTTTTGTCCAGTTAATCCAGGAAGTTTATCCCTTCTAAATCTGCACGCATTATGGAAAATCCGGAAATTGACCAGCTCGACCGACAAATCTTGTCCAGACTGCTGGAAGACGGTAAAACGCCCTACACAGATCTCGCCAAACAACTCTTTGTATCCAGCGGAACTATTCACGTCCGAATGAGAAAGCTGGAAAATACCGGTATCGTACTCGGCTCCACACTCATGGTTGATTACTACAAACTCGGCTATACCATCACCGCTTTTCTCGGAATTTATCTCGACAAAAGCTCTCTTTACAGTGAAGTGGCGCTTCGTCTGAAGGAGGTCAAGGAGGTGGTGGAAGCCAACTACATTACCGGCTCCTACAGTATTCTGGCCAAAATAATTTGCCGGGATACCAACCACCTTCACGAAATTCTTCGCAATAAAATCCAGCCCATCCCGGGTATCCAGCGAACTGAAACCTTCATTTCACTGGAGGAAACTATCGGCAGACGTGTGGAATTCCTGGAACCCGAAAAAGAGGGCTGACCTGTCCGACTCACTTTCACAACACATATAACATGGCAAGATTAACCACTTTCTCCAGACTCCTGATTACCGTAGCTATTGTAGCAGGTATATTTTTTGGTGTCAAATATGTCCTGAAACAAACCGGATTGTCACCCGAAGGCCAGGCAGCCCAGTCAACCGAGGCGCCGGATGAATCCAGGGTGACAGGTACCGAAAATGGAGCAACGCTGACTTTTACAGCTCCGGCATTCAACTATTCACCCGTAACCCCGGTTAACGGCAAACTGAAAGGGATCGTTGAACTGGGTGCAACCGGCTTCAATTCATTCATTATTAGTGTTGATGCAAAAAAGAACTGGAAACTGGAAAAACCCGAATACGGCGTCAGTCTGGTGAAGGAAGGCCTGGCTACCGATGAAGATGTCAAAACCGGTCTGCGACGTTATATTGCTGATATGGTAGCTTATGGCGTGGGTGCGCGTGACATTCACTTCATTGTGAGCTCTGGTGCGCGCAAGGAACCCATCATGCCCAAAATTGAATCTGCTCTCAAGACAATGGGTTATGTAGTCAATGTGGTTACTCCTGAACAGGAAGGGCTGTACGGCCTGAAAGCAGCGCTCCCGGCGTCTTTCTATCAATCAGGCTTCATGGTGGATATCGGATCAGGAAACACCAAAATATCATGGTACCCCAGCGGCGCCATCGAACTGCCCGGCGCAAAATACTACCAGAATAATATCTCCGCCGAACAGGTAGCGCAGGAAGTAAAATCCAAAGCAGCCCAGGTTCCTCAAAATCTGAGGAATACCTGCTTTATCATTGGCGGTGTACCCTACGAACTGGCCAAGCAAACCCGCAAGGACAAGGAACGCTACACTCTACTCAAAGCTCCCGGCGATTACAAGGCAGAAGGAGCCAAACAACAGGCCGGCCTCAATATCTATACCGCCATCGCCGAATCAACAGGCTGCAAACAGTTCGTTTTCGACTGGGACGCCAATTTCGCTATCGGTTTTCTGCTGAATCTCTGATCTGATATATTCTCATCCAGAGCTGACCTGCCTTTTTTTCCCACACAAGCTCCATGTTTTCAGCCAGGCTGCGTTCCGTTGCCTGGCTGAATTCGTTGGAGACATTGCTGACAACTACCCAACGGTTGCGACCGGCCTCGTACTCCGAAAATGAGCGCTGGTCGCCATTCAATTCTGCGAGCTCTCCACTGTTTAATACCGGAAATTCTGAACCTGTGTCCCTGAAATCGGCGCCGATGGAATTCAGATATCCTGTTGCATCCCTGCGCAAATCATGAAAATGCCTGTGCACTAATGTACAGTCCCAGTCGTTGGAAACACCATAGGGATATATCCAGAAATGGCCACTTGACAGGATCACCGCCAGGATCACCGCCAATATTTTCTTCCTGCGTTCCGACAGGGCTGTTTCGCCTGCCAGCAGGGCCATGGTCAACAAACTGAAAGAGAAGAATACCGGAAGAAAATACCTGTGTGCCGAAAGGTTGCTGTATATCAGTGCCGAAGGAGTCAGCAATGCCAGCAAACACACCAATAACAGTATCAATTCTCTGTAATTACTGAAAAGTTCGCGCAGGCGACTGCTGTGACTCCAAAGGATAGTTCCCAATATTACCCACACCCCCACTCTGCCGAAATCAAGCCAGCGCCAGCCCGATATCAGCAGGTTTCTGAAAAAACCTGCAAGATCGGTTCGATGAAAAGCGGCGGCCCAGGGTGAATCCGCGTGAAAGCCCGTCCACCCTGCGGTATGCCAGTGCCAGTACAAAAAAACCGCAGCCAGCAAAGCGCCGGGCAAATAGGGCAAAAGAGCACCCAGTGCCCGTCTGACCGAGAACGCAGGCCCCGCAAGAAGTAATATCTCCCATACACCGAGTGCCGCGGCAGTCATCATTCCTCTCATGCTGCTTGCCGAAAGCAGCACAACACCGAACATCCTCAGCAGACAGTTCCCGGCAAAGTGCCCATGCAAAATCAGCAGCATACCTGAACAAACCAGTACATCCGGACTACACAGTAAATGCTGCGTCAGAAACACCGGATCAGCAATGAACACCGGAAAGATAAATAACGCCAGCTCTCTGCCGGAAAACCGGCACACTAACCTCCACACTAGTTCCAGATTGAGCCAGACAAAGGGAAACATGGCCCAGTGGCTCACGGGCAGGGTTTTTCCGAATAACGACCAGCTAACGGCGAGGTAATAGCCCAACAGCGGCGGATGCCCGGAATCAATTTCTTCAGGAAGCAACCGCCACCGAAGTCCGTTTTCATAAAAAAAGTGCGCATGTTTGGAGGCGAGTTGCACCGTATCCCAGAAAAAAGGGTCGTGCTGCACCGTGATGATTCCGGCGCATGCAAGCAGGAAAAGAAATATGCTGTCTGTATTTTTCACCGGCACAAAGAAAAGTAGCTACACAAGCGGGAAGTCCGTTTGTGCAGCTACAAAAAAGATGCAACCAAATCCGGAGACAGGCTGCACCCTATAAAACAGAATAATCTCCGAATACTTATTTCTTGAAATAGGAAGCGGCATTTTTACCACCACCCTTCACTGTTTCAAGACGCTTTTTGAACTCGGGAGATAATACTTCATCATCTTTACGGGCATAAATCTCGTTCAGAGCTATGAGTGTGTTGACATCATTGGCATCAATACTTTCAGCCTTCTGGAAGTAAGGAAGTGCCTGATCAAACAATTTCATCACTTCATTACGCATGGTTTCCATTTTCTTGAGGCCTGCTGAAGAGTAATCCTCCGGCAGTGCATTCATCTCCTGTGTGCGAACAGCTGCCTTGTTGTAGTACAGTGCACCGAGTGAATAGTTGGCATCGAGGTAGTTCGGATTCTGCTTGATAGCTCCCTCGTACTGCAGCTTGGCCAGATCGAAATATTTTACAGCATTGGCGTCATTTTTCTCCTTCAGGGCACCCTGATACAGGTTGTCATAGACGTTACCAAGCGTAGTGTAAAGGCCGACGTTGGTCGGTTCTTTTGCAATAGCCTCTTCCAGGCGACTGGTGAGTTCGGAGAGTTTTCCGGCCTTGAGGTAGGCATTGATTTCGGCGAAGAGCAGCGCAGTATCTTCCGGGAATTTCTTGCGACCCTCGGCAAGAATCACGTTGGCTCCAGCCTCGTCCTTCAGTTCCATCTTGCAGTTGTAGATACCCTCATACACGGCAGGATTGTTGGTTCCGGCCTTGTACAAACGATCGAAGAACGGGAGTGCATCGCTACATTTGCCGGCCATAGTGGCAATCAGGCCAGTGAAGTAGATCTGATCTTCCAGTTGTTTCGGATCATCGAGCGCGCTCTTTTTCTCATTGGCCTTCAGGATATCATGTGCCTCCACAGATGCGCGGAAGGCGTTGAAAGATTTTTCGTACTCCTTCTGCTCGTATTTGGCTACAGCACTGTTGATTACGTGAGGGGTAACCTCCTCAATTCCCTTTACTGCATCACTTTTCTCGAATTTCTTTACACCGAGTTCGTATGCTTTTTTGTAGGAATCAAACGCCACCAGTGCGTCGTTATCGCCTGTGAGTGGCGCCTTCGGATCAATCATACGGCGGGCAAGATCACGCTGAAGCAGGGTGTTGTAAATATCGCCTTTTGATTGCCACGTGGTACCCAGCGCCTGAGCTTCCGGCGTTTTGACCGCCTGGTCAATTTTGTCTTTTGCCTCCTGCAACTTGTCGGAATTACCCTGCGGATCAATATTGTAGGCGGTGAGTGCCTTGGCAGCAGCCTTGGCGAGCTTCAATCCTTCTTCCTGTGCCTGTACCATGTTAAAGGTGAGCAGGAATCCCAGGATCAAAAAAGAGACTTTTTTCATGGTGTTGCTAATGTTTGTGATGTGTCGCTGTGCGGCCGGAATCTGACTGCACTTACTGTGAGACGAAAGCCGGCTATGAATGGTCATTAACGGGCCGTTAATTTGTACCCGTCCAAATGTTAAAATCACTCTTTTTCACTCGCTTCCTGCCCGGCACCTCCATTTTCCACTTCCGGTTCAACGGAAGTGGCAACTACTGTTACGTCCGCAATGCTGTCGTGCTCATCCAGTCGAATCAGTTTGACTCCCTGGGTAGCTCTTCCCATGACCCGGAGGTCATCCGCGCCGGTTCTGATAGTGACTCCGCTGATGGTGGTAATCATCAGGTCATCGTTGTCGGTCACTGTTTTTATAGCCACCAGCCGGCCCGTTTTGGCCGTTACGTTCAGTGTCTTGACACCCTTGCCGCCCCTCGTTTGCACGCGGTAGTCTTCCAGTGCAGAGCGTTTGCCGAGTCCGTGTTCTGAAACGACGAGGATACTGGTTGCAGTATCTGCAGGATCAACACAAACCATGCCAACAACAGTATCGTTTTCTTCTACCTGGATACCACGAACACCGGCGGCGGTACGACCCATGGATCGCACATCCGATTCATTGAAACGAATGGCTTTACCGCTTCTGACAGCAAGGATGATTTCATTGTTGCCGTTCGTCAGCTTGGCCTCTATGAGCGCATCGTCTTCATTGATACCAATAGCATTGATGCCACCCTGTCTTGGCCTGGAATATTCCTCCAGCAGTGTCTTTTTGATTTGTCCGCGTTTGGTACAGAAAATGATGTAGTGGTTATTGATAAACTCCTCATCATCGAGTTTTCTCACTATAATAAATGCCCTGACGCGGTCTTCCTTCGGAATATTCAGCAGGTTCTGAATTACACGGCCTGCTGTGGACCTGGCGCCTTCCGGGATTTCATATACTTTCAGCCAGAAACAGCGGCCGCTTTCGGTGAAAAGCAGGATAGTCTGGTGGTTGGTAGCCGTGAACATGTGCTCCACAAAATCTTCATCGCGCGTGCGCACGCCCTTGGCGCCTCTGCCTCCGCGCGCCTGAGCCCTGTACTCGGAAATAGAAGTACGCTTGATATAGCCGGCATGGCTGATAGTGATGACCACTTCCTCATCTTCAATGAGATCCTCGATGCTGATATCAGCCTCATCAATTTCGATAGCCGTGCGGCGCGCATCACCAAAACGCTCCCGTATTTCTGTGGTTTCACTCTTTACTATACCGCGCTGCAGTCCCTCATCAGCCAGAATTGCCTTCAGTTCGGCTATTTTTTTCAGCAATTCTTCATATTCCATCCTGACTTTATCGCGCTCCAGTCCGGTAAGCTGCTGCAGTCTCATGGCGAGTATGGCCTTCGCCTGTATTTCGGTCAGACCGAATTTGCTCATCAGCCCTTCGCGCGCCTCTTCGGCGTCTTTGGAGGCACGAATGAGTGCAATCACTTCATCGAGATGATCGAGTGCTATGAGCAATCCCTCGAGGATATGAGCCCGTTCTTCTGCCTTGCGGAGCTCGTACTGAGTACGGCGAACGATGACCTCCATTCTGAATCGAATGAACTCCTCGATCATATCCTTCAGGTTGAGGGTCTTCGGGCGACCATTTACCAGAGCGATATTATTGATACCATAACTGGTTTGCAGCGGTGTCAGTTTGTACAGCTGGCTGAGAATGACATTGGCGGCAGCATCTCTTTTCACCTCGATCACAACCCTGACCCCTTCCCTGTTCGATTCATCGCGCACATCACTGATACCGATGATTCTTTTCTCATTGACCAGCTCTGCGATTTTGGCGATGAGCATGGCCTTGTTCACCTGATACGGTATTTCGGTAACAATAATGGCCTCGTGACCTCTGGTATCGGTTTCAATTTCTGTTTTTGCCCGAACCACACAACGGCCACGACCCGTACGGAAGCCCTCACGGACACCACTGAGACCAAAAATGATACCCCCGGTAGGAAAATCGGGCGCTTTCACAAACTCCATGAGCTCTTCCACCGTGATCCCGGGGTTGTCTACCGCAGCCATGATAGCATCACAAACCTCCGAGAGGTTATGTGGCATCATGTTGGTAGCCATACCCACCGCAATACCGGAAGCTCCGTTGACCAGCAGGTTTGGAATTTTGGTCGGCATTACCGTAGGCTCCTCCAGGGAATCGTCGAAGTTCAGCTGAAAATCAACGGTCTCCTTGTCCAGGTCACCCACTATTTCATCGGAAATACGACGGAGGCGAGCCTCGGTGTAACGCATTGCAGCCGGACTGTCGCCGTCCATGGAACCGAAGTTACCCTGACCATCCACTAACGGATACCGGAGGCTCCAGTCCTGGGCCAGACGAACCATGGTGTCGTAAACTGAAGCATCGCCGTGCGGGTGGTACTTGCCGAGCACCTCACCCACAATACGGGCAGATTTTTTATACGGCTTGTTATAACCCAGACCCAGCTCGAGCATACCATAAAGTACGCGGCGGTGAACAGGTTTCAGTCCGTCACGAACATCAGGCAGGGCGCGACTGACGATTACTGACATGGAGTAGTCAATATACGCGACTTTGAGTTCGTCTTCGATATTGATGGGAATAATCCTCGAATCTTGCATACGCTTCTAATTCTCTGGCAGCGGGAGGTGTTTATTTTGGTTAAGTGTTACTGCCAAATCGGAGGGCGAAGGTAAGCTATTTGCCTGAAATTTTCTTTATTTCACAGGGATTTTAGGAAGTGATACCCACGTTTTACAAACCCCTGACGTTCATAGAATGTGTGGGCTTTTTCATTGGTCAGCCACGCGTCGAGCATGATTGTAACGCAGCCCTCTTCGCGGGCCAGTTGCGTGACAAATTCGCTCAGAACGCTTCCGATTCCCCTGGAACGATATGCTTCATCCACTACAACATTATCCATTTCAAGATACTTTCCGCTGTAAAATTTGGCAGTAACCCATATTCCTGATAATCCGACACACTGCTCTCCGTCGAGTACAACTGCCATGCGATACCCGTGTGCGATCATGTCATCGAGGCACTCCCCGATGTACTCATCGGCAAGGGAGGCGTTCAGTTGCCTGAGCAATGGCGACAAGGCCATCATTTCTTGTTTGCTTTCGATAATTTTGCAGGTGTATTGCATTACTTTTGTGATCATGTTACCCTTTAGAATAACGCTCCTTCTGTTATTACCCGGCGTGTTGTCTGCCCAGAAACTCAACAAGTACTGGGTAGAACTTGCCGACAAGGCCGGCTCTCCCTTTTCGGTGAGCCGGCCAGCCGAGTTTCTGTCACTTCGGGCCATTGAACGCCGTGAAAACGCCCGTATTCCCGTGGATGAATCCGATTTGCCCGTTAATCCCCAATATTTAAGGATGCTGGAAGACAACGGTGTCCGCATCCACGGCACTTCGCGCTGGCTGAACGCAGTGAGCATCATAGCAGATTCTGCTTCGGCTGCCAGTCTTCCAAAACTGCCATTCGTCAAAAAGGTTCAATATCTGGGGCCTCATCTTAAAATAAGAAACGAACTGAACAAACCACCCGGCAGGCGCGGGCCTGTTCCTGACTACCCCAAACCGGGAGGCGTTGAAAATCCATGGGGTTATGCTACACTGCAAAACAGTTTACTGGGTGTCCCTGTCCTGCACGCAGCCGGTTTCAGGGGCAGAGGTATCCGGATAGCCGTGATGGATGGGGGCTTTAACGGCACGGATACGCTGCCATTCTTCCATAACGCAGACCGGGAGGGCAGAATTATCTCCGGCCGGGATTTTGTAGAACTGGATACCAGCCTTTTTGAAAGTGCAGTTCACGGCACTTCCGTATTGTCTGTAATGGCATCCGATCTACCTGGCTATTTTGTCGGTACTGCTCCGGAGGCTACCTACTATTTGCTCAAAACAGAAGATACTGGCGGTGAATTCCCGATCGAAGAGGCGAACTGGGTGGCTGGTGCCGAATGGGCCGACAGTGCCGGGGTACACATTATTAATGCCTCATTGGGCTATACGGCCTTTAATGACCAACAACTCGGGCATTCATACGAAGAACTGGACGGCAAAACGGCTATCGGATCAAAAGGGGCTGCAATAGCTGCATCAAAAGGCATCATAATTTGCAACAGTGCAGGCAACGAGGGCGATGGTCCCTGGCGACATACAGGCGTTCCCGCAGACGCGCGCGGGATCATCGCCGTTGGCGCCATGGATGATTCGGGCAACAGAGCTTCCTTCAGCTCATTAGGGCCTACAGCCGACGGTCGAATAAAGCCCGACCTGATTGCCCCGGGTGACATGGTAGTGGTGGCCGGAGAAAAAAGTATTGATCTGGGGCTCTCCAGCGGAACCTCGCTGGCATCACCACTTCTGGCTGGCAGTATCGCGGCACTCTGGAGTGCATACCCGGAAAAAACTGCAACGGAAATAACAAATGCCGTGTTCGAAGCCGCAGATCAAAACCTCCAGCCCGATAATGAACGCGGTTACGGCCTGCCCGACATGACAAGAGCGTGGCTGCAGCTCGGCAAATTCAGTGAACAGCCACTGCCCTGCTCATTCAACCGATTTGACGGAATACTCACTGTTCTACTGAATTTCAGCCCTGCTCCCGGCCTGAAAGTGGAAATTCGCGGCCCAAATGACCAGATTGTCAGCAATTATACTGTAACCTGTTCTGAAACACAGTTGCCAACCCTCACGCTTGGAAACCTGCAGCACCTGCCAACGGGCATTTACCACCTCATGCTGTGCGATCACTCAGAACAGGTTCTCTGCACATTTTCAGCCACACCGTAACTTTATTCCTGCTGCAGATTCAGATTGTTTCATATTTTTACCCTGAAAAAGAATTCTGCACTTGTCTCTCAGGACTTTGCAGTACAACATGCCGATTTTATGAAACACCTGACCCTCGTACTTTCCCTGATAACCGCGTTTCACCTGTCTGCACAAACACCCGCCACCCAGACTATCCGGGGCATTGTACAGGACAAACTCACCGGACAATCGCTACCGGGAGCAACTATCACTGTTTCTGACGCAAGTATCGGTACAGCCAGTGATGAAAACGGTGCATTTGTACTGAAAAACGTTCCCATAGGCCGTACTGGTATCAAATGCCAGCTGGTTGGTTACGAGCCTTATTCACTGGACGGGATTATCCTGACTTCCACCCGCGAGGTATATCTGGAAATAAGCCTGAACGCCGGCACCATCAAGGGGGATGAGATCGTGGTAAGTGCAGCAAAAAATGCTTTTGAGGCAGTCAATCCGCTATCCGTGGTAAGCACCCGCTCTTTTGTGGCGGAAGAAACCGACCGTATTCCTGCCGGCATCAACGATCCGGGCCGGGTGGCCCTGTCTTTCCCCGGAGTTAAACAGGGGCCTGATGAAACCGAAAACACCATCATTGTACGCGGAAATTCGCCCGTGGGAATACTTTGGCGCGTGGAAGGCATAGACATGCCCAACCCGAACCACTTCGCCCTGATCGGATCTTCAGTTGGAGGAGTTAACGTTTTCAGCGCCCAGCTGCTGGCTCGTTCCGATTTCTCCTCGGGCGGTATGGCTGCTGAATATGGTAACGCCATTTCAGGCGCATTCGATATTCATTTCAGACAGGGCAACTTTGAAAAGCGGGAACACAGGGTCAGGGTCGGACTCATCGGACTGGATTTTGCCACGGAAGGGCCCCTGAAAAAAGGCTCCTCCTCCTATGTACTGAACTACCGTTATTCCACCCTCGGGCTGCTGAGCAAATTCGGTTTCTATCTGGTGGGAGAACGGACTACCAACGATTTTCAGGACCTTTCATTCAACCTGGCTTTCAAGACGAAAAATCCAAAACTAAGGGCAACTGTATTCGGTATCGGCGGACTCAGCCTGGAAGAATACTTGCCAGTAACTACCGCCACCGACCGCGACCCGAAGGTTTTCAACAACCGCGAATTTCAACACAAGCCTGCCAAAATGGGCGCCCTGGGTACTACCCTGACCTGGCTGCCCGATTCAAGATCATACCTCAAGGCCGTAGTGGCGCTCATCGGCTCGGAAATACGCCGGGAAAACGACACCCTCGACGCATCCAACAACCACTTCAGGTATCATACCGAACAGTTCACCGACAGACGGCTCTCGGCTTCGCTCACCTACAATATTCGCTTCAATGATAAAATAGGCTTCAAAACCGGAGCCATTGCACATCAGGTGTTTTTTGACTTCACACGCGATGTCATTCAACTCAGAAGTATCAACAACATCAGTAATATTGAAAGAGGCGGCTCCGTGAGCGGCTATGGAAACACACAGATACTGCAGCAGTACGCACAAGGCATTTTCAAACTCAGCCCGCGACTGACCGCCAACCTGGGCTATCATTTCCTGCAGCTGAACGTAAACAAAAGCCGCTCTTTCGAGCCCAGGGCCTCCCTGCAATACACACTTGCCAGAAACCAGCGAATCAGTCTGGCCTGCGGACTGCACGGACAGGCCCTGCCGCTCATGACCTATTTCTTTCGCGACAGCACAGGCTCCTTTGTAAACCGCAACCTGAAATTGCTCAAAACTGACCATCTGGTACTGGCCTGGCATCTCTTCACAGAAAGCCGGATGAAGATCAGCCTCGAAACGTATGCACAGAAAATCAGAAACGTTCCGGTGATACCCGATCCTCAAAACAACTACTGGATGCTCAACAATACCAGCGGTTATCCGATTTTCAGGGTGGTCAGCGATGGCCGTGGCGTCAATTACGGACTGGATGCAGCTGTGGAGAAAATGTTCACCAATTCCTGGTATGTACTCGTAACAGGATCATTGCTGGGTGCCAAGTTCACGCCCTTCAACGGAAAAACCTATAACTCACGCTGGGCCTCCGGATTTACCAGTTCGCTGACGGCTGGCAAGGAATTCAACTTCCGCAAAGGAAGGGTTATACAGGTGGGCGGACGCTTTTTGTGGAGCGGAAACGCCCCCTACACGCCTTATGACCCCGTACAATCGCAGATACAGGGAACCTATGTAGCCAGTGACAACATCAACTCGGCCAGAATACCCAATTACTTCCGACTCGATACCAGAGTACAATACAGATACAATGCACCCCGACTGGCGGGCAGTATCAGCCTGGATATTCAAAATGTTTTGAACAGAATCAATGCAACTGGTGTTGGTTATGATGCCGACACAAATACTACCTATATCCAGTATCGGGGTGGTGGCTTCGTACCCGTGCTGGCATTTCAATTTGACTTCTGAAAAAAACAAAAAATGTCTGTTTCTGAAAAACTGCGCGCCCTGTTTGAGTCCAAATCCAAAGCAAATCTTGAAGCCGGACAGGCTTTCATGAGCGAAAATGCACTCCGGCCGGGAGTTGTTACGCTCGAAAGTGGTCTGCAATACGAAATACTGCACGCTGGTGACGGGCCCAAACCGGGTCCCACTCAGGTGGTCAGGTGCCACTATCACGGCACACTTATTGATGGCAAAGTCTTTGACAGCTCTGTACAACGGGGGCAACCGGCCTCTTTCCCGCTCAACCGCGTCATTCCGGGGTGGACAGAGGCCCTGCAACTGATGGGCGTGGGCAGCAAGTGGAAGTTGTTCCTTCCTCCGAATCTGGCCTACGGCGAACGGCAGGTGAGCGCCGAAATCGGGCCGAACAGCACCCTCGTCTTCGAGGTGGAGCTACTGGGGATTGGTTAGTTTTTTTTGCAGGCACTATACTTAAAACAAACATACCTGCGTTAAGTATTCAATGACTCCTGCAAAACGCCTAAACTACTCTCAACAGAATCTCGAACCATGGCAAGCGCAAACTACAAAATCCTGATGGTAGAGGATGACCAGAATTTTGGTGATGTCCTTCGCTCTTACCTCGAAATGCACGACTACGAAGTAACCCTTGCTACCGATGGGGCTGCCGGACTCGAAGCCTTCCGGAAAGGAACCTTCGATCTCTGTATATTCGACGTGATGATGCCGAAAAAAGACGGTTTCACGCTGGCTAAAGATGTTCGTGAACGTAACAAGGAAATTCCGATCATTTTCCTGACGGCCAAAACCATGAAAGACGATGTGCTTCAGGGTTTCAAAATCGGAGCCGACGACTACATTTCCAAGCCTTTCAACTCCGAGGAGCTACTCCTGCGTATCCAGGCAGTGCTGAAGCGCGTAAACAAGTCTCCCGATCCCCGGGATGAGCAGCGCGAATACATCATCGGGCTCTACCATTTCAATTACCCGCTGCGTATCCTCACATTCAACGGAGAAACTGCCGGAGACAAAGAGTGGAAACTCAGCCCCAAGGAAGCCGAACTTCTCAGGATGTTCTGCAAATACATGAATGATGTTACACCCCGTTCGGAAGCACTCACCAAGATATGGAATGAGGATACCTACTTCACAGCCCGGTCCATGGATGTGTTCGTGACCAAACTCCGTAAATATCTCGCACTCGACCACAATATCGAGATCGTCAATATCCATGGTAACGGATTCCAGTTGCTTGTCAGAGAATCGGCAAGTGTGGCTGGTTAACGGCCTTGCCGTGTATTCGTTCAACAGCACAGGATTCAGAGCCTGTTCGGGATTTTATTAATT
Source organism: Bacteroidota bacterium (assembly GCA_039804245.1). Classification (GTDB taxonomy): domain Bacteria; phylum Bacteroidota; class Bacteroidia; order Chitinophagales; family Saprospiraceae; genus M3007. Next base: position 14,504 of record JBDLWO010000140.1, on the reverse strand, counting down.
TTGTGGCTCTGAATGAACTGCTCATGTCACTACTGCAACGTATATTCCAGCAATACACCGGCTTTTTGCGCAGTCTCAAAGCGGTATACGTGATAAACAACCTGCTTCATGCCGGGAAACTGCTCAGAAATCGCGCTCTTTACCATCGCTTTGGTGTGTCAAAAAGTGTCTTCGGCCCGATCGGGTTCAGCGATTTCAAAGACAACCCGCACTCAGACGAGGCGCCCTGGCTCGACCGGCCGGAGCGCCTCGCGCTTTTGGAAAACAATGCGGAATTCCGGGCTTTCCCTCCCGAACTTCAGGCTGAAATCAGGCGGTTCGAAAGCGATGGCTACATGATTCTTCCCCGGTTTTTCAGCGAGGAAGACACAACGTTGCTCAACCGGGAAGTGGACGAGATGCTGGAAAGCGGCAAAGCAGGGTACAACTTCACCGGCAGAAAAATATTTAACCTCTGGGAAAGCAGCCAGCTGGCCCGCAACCGCTTTTTCAGGAATCCTGAACTCGCAAACCTCCTTTCTTTTCTGCTCGGTCGCCGGGTTATCCCGTTCCAGTCGCTCAATTTCACCCGCGGCAGCGAACAAAGGGCGCACTCCGACGCCATACACATGACCACCCAGCCTCAGGGATTCCTGATTGCAACCTGGATCGCCCTGGAAGATATTGATGAAGGATGCGGCCCCCTTGCCTATTATCCGGGAAGCCACAGGCTGCCCTTTGTTTCGACCGAAGATTACAACTCGGGCAACGGCCGTTTTACAATCGGCAGTGACAGCAACCGCCTTTATGAGGACAAAATCGGAGAGATAATTGCCCAATATGGACTTGAAAAGCAGGTTTTTCTGGCAAAAAGAGGCGATGTGCTGATCTGGCATTCAAACCTCCTGCACGCAGGCACGCGCATCACACGCGAGGGTGCTACAAGGCGCAGTATGGTATGCCACTACTACGCCGAAAATGCAATATGCTATCATGAAATGTCGCAACGACCTGCATTATTACCCGCCTGAACTTACAGATCCATTTTCTACCTCGAAAATCCTGAAATCCCCTGAAAATTCCCGGATTACAGTTTCTATTCTGCCCCGCTGTGTGTCGGTGATAAAAACCTGTCCGAAATCCCGATCAAGCAATAACCCAACAAGATGCCTGACGCGGGTTTCATCGAGCTTGTCAAAAATATCATCGAGCAACAGAATAGGTGCGGTGCCGGTGCTGAGCCTGAGTGCTTCGTACTGGGCCAGTCGCAGAGCAAGTAGAAAGGATTTCAGTTGTCCCTGAGAGGCGAACTTTTTCACCGGAAGGTCATTCATGAACAGTCTCAGATCATCTTTGTGGACACCGGTGGTAGTCCGCTGCAGAAACCTGTCTTTTTCAAGATTTTCGGCAAGCAGCGTTTCCATGGATTTTTCATCGAGATCAGAGTGATAAGCAACACTTACCTGCTCCCTGCTACCCGATATCGCGGAGTAAAAGTCGGAGAACAGCGGAATAAGGCTGGTTTCAAATGATTTTCTGTGTGAAAACACTACCGAGGCGGGGCCGGGCATCTGCCTGTCAATACTCTCGAGGAGAGCCGAGTCGAAGCGATGATATTCTGCGAATGATTTCAGCAGGGCATTTCGCTGCCGAAGCAGGGCGTTGTAGGTCATCAGGCTGCCCAGATAGGAAGCCGAGTTTTGCGAGAGCGTGGAATCAATGAACTTTCGGCGATCTTCACTTCCCTCCTGCACGAGGGCCACATCATCGGGTGCAATCATGACCACCGGGAATCGGCCAATGTGATCAGACAGTCGCTCCACAACAAGGCCGTTTCGTTCAAATTCTTTGGACTGACCAGCGAGAAACTTGGCTACGATTTTCGTCTGATCACCCGATTCCATGTCAAAGAATCCCTCGACGCGGTAAAACGACTCTTCATGCCTCACCAGATTGCGGTCGTTGAGGCCCGAATGGCTCTTGCACAAACACAGCAGGTGAATGGCATCCAGCACGTTCGTTTTCCCCATCCCGTTCAGGCCTGTCAGACAATTAAGACGCGCCGAGAAGTCCAGTCGTTGACTCTCATAATTTTTGAAATTGGTCAGTTTGAGCCGTGACAGGAACAAATCAGGATGGATTCGAGCAGTTAAATATCCACTGTACCCCGTATTTGTCCACACATGAGCCAAAGTATGCCCCCCAGAAAGTTTCCTGGAGCTGAGAGGTGATTACACCCCCATCCGACAGCATTTCGAAAAGCCTGGATGTTTCCTCACGGGAATCAGGTTCAATACTGATATGAACGTTATTGCCGGGAGCAATCCTGAAGCCCATAGATTCGGGCGCATCGGATCCCATCAAAACATGTCCGCCGAGGATAGACAGCTCGATGTGCATGATGAGATTTTTTTCCTCATCGGGCAGGGTATTGTCGGGTATTTCGGAGAAACGCTTGATACCTTCTCCACCGAATTCACCGCCAAAAACAGACTGATAAAACCTGAATGCTTCTTCAGTTGAACGCGCAAAATTCAGGTAGGTTGACACTCTTGCCATGTTTGCAGATTGAAAGTGGTGCTTATTTATCGGAGAGAAATCGGATTAATGCAAGGCGGATATCGTTTCGTATATCAGTCTTGTCTTTCGCATCAGGCCTGATAATCAACGGAATATCAGGATTGGTTGATTTTCCTTCTGCATCAGACGATGCTTTGAGAAATCCCATATTCGATTCATTACCCGAGAGCAAAAACTCCGGAAGCGTTATTCTGTATATTCTGTTTTCATCCAGTTCTTTACCGGCAATGATCCATTTTCCTTCGCTGTTATTGCTGATATTTTTCAATTGCAGATAACCGCCATTCCCTTTATTGGCCAAACCGGTATCGAGGGTCTTTTTCAAAAGGGTGCCCCGCATCTCCACCTCCAGTATTGCCCCGCCATAGGGCATCATCCTCGCTACATCCAGTTCCGACACTTTACCCGTCAGCACATCGTCTATCCTGATAGCGCCGCTGTTGAGAAAGGCTGCATCAGGTTTGTTTCGGGAAGCAGCCATCATAGCACCAGTGATCATCTGTCCCACAGGAGCCTGCTGCAGCCGGATGAAAGATTCCCTGCAATCCAGCGGCTCTTTAAGGTCGGTAACAACACTTCCCGCATCAATTCCGGCTGCGGAGAGCGCCTCTTTACTGATCGTTTCCCATTTTGATACCACGGCTGCCGTGACCGGTTCGTCAGGAATTGATGCGTCTATCTGCCTCAGTTCAGATGAAACAGTTACCGCCTTCTTATGTTTGTCAAAGTGCAGTGTGTGTATGTAAACTGTCCTGGCGTTGGCATCAGCCTTGGCCACCGTAGTATTGCCGATGTGGAAAATCATATTGTTGTGATCATGACCACCCATCACCAAAGGAATCTGCGGCAAAAAGCCGGCCAGTTTTTTGTCGTCAGCAATATTCAGGTGAGTAATTGCGATCACGGCATCAGTGGCTGGTTGCAAAACGCTGAAACTTTCGCGGGCTTTTGCCTCCCAGTCGGTATAGGATACCCAGGGTTTCTTTCCGGTACTGATAACCAGAGGCAACACTCCGAGATCGAGAGTAGTCCCGTCTGCGTCAGTAAAATGCAGAATTCTGGTGTCCTTGCACTCAGAAACAGAGCCATCGGATTTCTGCTGATAAAATGGCTTCAGCACCTCTGCCCCACCCTGCACGGCAGTCTGGGGCTTCATTCGCAGATTCCCGCCCAGCCACTCAAAAGACGACTCATTCATTCTTTCCTGTAAATCCTGCAGGTCGTTGTCGAATTCGTGGTTGCCGAATACCACCATATCGAGTCCAAGTGCATTCAGCGTTTCCACCATATGACGACCTTTTATTCGCTTGTTCTCGTATTTCAACGACCCGGTAATAGAGGGGCTGATGAAATCGCCGGCGAGTATAGTCAGGACATTGGTGTTTTGGGAGAGCAGTTCTTTCCGGAGTGCAGCCACCCGTGCCAGACCACCGCGATTGTCGGTGCCGGGACTGATTTCATACACGTCGTTCATCTGAAGAAAAACGACTTCGATGTGCCCGTCGTCGCCCCCGGATACAGAATTTCTGTCTTTCAGTGCCCCACAGGAAACCGAAAGAAACAGAACAGATACAAGGACAAGGCGAATTGCCGGACAAGAAAATTTGAGCATTTTGGCGGAATTTGCGGAAATTAGCGCGAAGATATAAATTTGTCGGGTATTTTGCCCGCATACATGCTCTTTCCAACCACTGAATAGAAGAAAATTCAGGTTTATGAACCAAAATAACTCCAACACCCCGCCCGTTTTGTGGCAGCCTGATCTTGAAACCCAGGACCAAAGTCATCTTTATCAGTTCATGAGATGGCTGCATCAGGAAAAAAATCTCTACTTTGAAGACTATCATGCTCTCTGGAAGTGGTCGTGTGATTTTCAGGCAGACTTCTGGGAAAGTCTGTGGGTTTATTTCCGGATTATTTCCCACTCTCCGTACACAGCTGTACTTGAAAATCCGCAAATGCCGGGAGCAAAGTGGTTTAAAGGTGCCACCCTAAACTATGCCGAACATGTTTTCAGCGGAAAAACCACGGAACATCCTGCTATTGTTTTTCAAAGTGAACAACACGAAATCCGGTACATATCCTGGGACGAACTGGAGCAAATGACGGCCGCATTTGCCGCATTTTTGCGAAAAAACGGAATTGGAAAAGGCGATTGTGTGGCAGCTTATCTGCCCAATTCACCTCATGCAATTGCAGCGGCGCTCGCATGCATGTCCATTGGCGCAATATGGTCTTCCTGTTCACCTGACTTCGGAGCTTCCAGTGTGGCCGATCGCTTCGTACAAATTCAACCAAGGGTGCTGATTGCAGTTGACGGATATGCATACGGAGGAAAATCGTTTGACAAAACCGGAGAAGTCAGTCATCTCTGCCATCTGCTCCCGTCAGTCGAACATATTGTGATTATTCATTATTCGAAATCTGACACAAATCCCGTTATTGACCATACAGCAGACCAGCGATCAGTCTCATGGGATGATATTCACTCCGGATTCAGCGGCTCCCGACTGGAGTTCACCCCCCTTGAATTCTCACATCCGATCTGGGTTCTTTACTCTTCAGGCACTACCGGCAATCCGAAAGCTATCACTCATTCTCATGGTGGAAATCTGCTGGAACATCTGAAATACCTGCATTTTCACAATGATGTTCACCCCGGAGAGCGCTTCTTCTGGTATTCCACCACAGGCTGGATGATGTGGAACTTCACACTCGCCGCCCTGCTCGCGCGCGCAACCATTGTATTATACGATGGAAGTCCGGGCTATCCGGACCTCAACATACTGTGGGAACTGGCAGAAAAAGCAGGCATTACACACTTTGGCACCAGTGCACCCTTTCTGGTTAGTTGTATGAAGGCCGGACTGTCGCCGGGCAGTCAATTCAACCTGAGCGATCTCAGAAGTATTGGTTCCACTGGGTCACCGCTTCCTCCCGAGGCCTTTGCGTATGTATATGAGCATATAAAAAACGACGTGTGGCTGTCCAGTATGGCCGGCGGCACCGATGTCTGTACAGCGTGGGTGGGCGGCAATCCGCTTCTGCCGGTTTATCAGGGCGAAATTCAGTGTATTTGCCTTGGTTGCGCCATGGAAAGCCTGGATGAAGAGGGAAACCCTGTACCGGCAGGAGAAGTGGGCGAAATGGTGGTTACCCGTCCCATGCCCTCCATGCCTGTATTTTTCTGGAATGATGAGGATGGGGTTAAATACAAAAACTCTTACTTCGATCAATATCCGGGTGTGTGGCGTCACGGCGACTGGATAAAAATTACGGAAAGAGAGTCTGTGGTCATACTCGGCCGCTCCGACGCCACGCTGAACAGGCAGGGCGTTCGTATTGGCACTGCAGAAATATACCGCGCGCTAGATCAGATACCTGAAATAAGGGACTCGCTGATTATCAATCTCGAAAAACCTGATGGTACCGACTGGATGCCGTTATTCGTACTGATGAACAACGGTCATGAGTTCAGCGATGCACTCATCGGCAAAATAAAAACCGTTTTGAGAACCTCTTACAGCCCCAGGCACGTTCCGGACGCCATCCTGGCGGTTCCGGACATTCCCTACACCATCTCGGGAAAGAAAATGGAAACTCCTGTCAAGAAAATATTTCAGAAACGGCCTCTCGACAAGGCGTTCAATCCGGATTCCATGCGTAACCCCGGATCAATGGAATTCTTCATTGATATGGCAGAAAAGATGTGAGTATTGGAGACCGCCTTCAGCCGGACGTAGAGCATTAATGCATTTTCATCGAAAACCTGCAGCGTTCTGGCTGTTAACCCCGTCTTTTACATCCGATTTTGAAAGTAATTACCATGCTGATTTCCATAGAACATCTGAACAAGACATATATCATGGGCGCCGAGAAGGTCGAAGCCCTGAAAGATGTGTCCATCAACATTGAAAAAGGCGAGTATGTGGCCCTGATGGGTCCGTCGGGCAGTGGCAAATCCACTCTGATGAATCTGCTCGGCTGCCTTGACAGCCCTTCCCGGGGTCAATACTGGCTCAATGGCAAGGAAGTGAGCACCATGGAAGACTCCGAGCTGGCCGAGGTCAGAAATAAAGATATCGGGTTCGTTTTTCAGACCTTTAACCTGCTGCCGCGTCTGTCGGCCCTGGAAAACGTGGCCCTCCCGTTAGTATATGCCGGGGTCAGCAAGGAAGACCGTCTGGCCAAAGCCCGCAAAGTGCTGGACGCAGTCGGACTGGGCGACCGGGTAAATCACAAACCGAATGAACTGTCGGGCGGACAACGCCAGCGCGTAGCTGTAGCGCGTGCGCTGGTCAATGATCCGGCCATCATCCTTGCCGACGAGCCAACCGGGAATCTGGATACCAAAACGAGTTACGAAATCATGTTGCTCTTTGAAGAAATACACAAGGCCGGCAACACAGTGATTCTTGTAACACACGAACAGGATATTGCCATGCACGCACACCGGATCATCAGGCTTCGCGACGGGCTGATAGAGAGCGATGTAGCCAACGAACCAACAGCAATGGCCAATACCTGATTACTCAGCCGACTATCTTCTCCACCTCATAGATTGAGTTGATTTTGCCGGCAAAAAGACAGTAAAACCGGGGGTTTTCGCTGAGCATAGAAATTTCAGTAGGCCTGCCATCATCAATATAACTGGCCTGCAGCTTGGATTTGATGGTATAATAGGAGAAAAGATAGTCAAAATCAACGGATTCCGAGAAATAACGCATCATCTGTGCCAGCATTTTTCGCGCATTGCTGACGGGCCTGCGCGGACAGTCGGTGCATATCCCGGGAGCCCGGGGTGCACAGGACTCGTCGCCGGGTATCTGGCAATCAAATACCGGCATTTCTTCGGTAGAAATGGCGTGGTGCGTATAGGCAACTGAAGAGAGCGAAAGCAATCCGCTCAGGCCGTAGGGCATAATTGAACCAAACGGGCCGTCCATTACCGTAAGACCCATGTTTGCGAATTGCCTGGAAGTAATGAAACCTATTTCAGAAATTTCGTGCGTCAGCGCGAGCGACGCCAGCCCGAACAGTCTGTTGATACTGTTAGTTGCTGCGTAGGTTGCATTAATAACTGCCCCGGCCTCCAGCATCATTGTATCCTCACCGGTTTTCATACTCATCTGCCACGAAGAGCCGGACGCTCCGGCTTCCGTAAGCCTCGAGCCTGTGAATACCTCTATGGAAGGGCAATTCATTACCTTTTCCGAATAATAATTGCCCAGTAATACCGGATCAAATGAATATTCTTCAGTTCTGTAAACAGCTTCGAGGCGGTCGTAATTGAACAGCGGATGATCGTCGGTTCTTTCACACCGGATGTTCAGGTATTCACAGAACCGTTCGAACTGCGAGGGATCAGTGAAACTTCCATACTTGTCTATGGCATAGTATTTCCCGAATGAAGAGTGAACGAATGCACGGTGTTCGGCTGTGAACCTTTCCTTGTGTTCGTCGCTCATGGCAGCTGTAGCCAGACTCCTCGGGTAGTGGTAACCGCTGTGCAGCCTGGCCTGATTAACCAGCGATGCTTTCCTGAAGAGCAACTGCTCTTTTTCAATCAATACAACAGAGGCGCCTCTTCCAGCCAGAAAAAGCGCGGCGTAGCACCCGAAGATGCCGCCTCCAATTACCGCATAGTCATATTGCCGCATGAAAAAAGAAGCGCCTGCCGAAAATGACAGACGTTCAATCAGTTTTTCGGACTGGCGCCGGCGGCACTGGTATCGCCGATCCGGCACGTACCGTTATAGCGCGCACCCTCGTCAACAATCATCGTTTTGGCCGTGATATTACCCTCAATTACCGCAGTTTCCATCAGGTGAAGCGCCTCTCTGACATGCACATCGCCCTTTACCTTTCCCTTGATGGCGCCGTCCCGCGCATGAATATTACCCTGCACGAAGCTGCCCTCGCCCATTACAAAACGCTTTTCAACCTTGACCTCTCCCTGAATGACACCATCCAGACGGACATTTTCCGAACACTCGAATTTTCCCTCAATAGTGGTACCCTTGGCAATAACCGTGGTGGCTACCCCGTCTTTTTCCGCGCTGAGGCCTGCAGCAGAAGTTGAACTCTTGTCTTTTGAACCTGATCCGAACATATACGTTTATTTTTGGCAGTGGTTGCATTTGATTGAAGTGCAGCCAGGCAGCTTTTGCCCGACACGCCCGCAAAAATGCGTACTTTTGCGGAGTTTTCTGAATCAAGTAAAAAAATAAACTTTTTTTAATTTGTTACTGATTGAATATCAGTAATTTAGCAAATAAAATGTCGGTAGTCATTCTTGCCATTGAATCTTCCTGCGACGACACTTCCGCTGCGGTTGTGCGTGACGGGGTTGTATTATCCAACTGTGTAGCCAATCAGGAAGCGCACATGCAGTATGGAGGTGTAGTGCCGGAAGTTGCCTCGCGCGCGCACCAGGCGAACATAATTCCTGTGGTAGATATGGCGCTGAAGAAGGCGGGAGTGAGCAAGGATGAAATTACGGCAGTGGGATTCACAAGAGGTCCGGGGTTGCTCGGTTCGCTGATTGTAGGCACTTCATTCGCCAAATCCTTCGCACTGGCTCACAACCTTCCATTGATAGATGTGGATCACATGCAGGCGCATGTACTCGCGCACTTTGCCGAGGATCCGAAGCCCGTTTTCCCGTTTTTATGTCTGACGGTGAGTGGCGGGCACACACAAATTGTGCTCGTCAGGGGTTACACAGACATGGAGATAATCGGCAAAACCCTCGATGACGCTGCAGGAGAGGCTTTTGACAAATCGGGAAAACTGCTGGGACTGGGCTACCCTGCCGGGCCACTGCTCGACAAACTGGCTCGACAGGGCAGCCCCGTATTTGACTTTCCGGAACCTGCCATAGAAGGGCTGAATTTCAGTTTCAGCGGCCTTAAAACTTCTATTTTATACTTTCTGAAGAAAAAAACAGCAGAAAACCCGGAGTTCATCCGGGAAAACCTGAACGATATATGTGCCTCCATTCAGCATACCATCGTCACCATTCTATTGAAAAAGCTCAGAAAGGCCGCCCGGCAGACAGGCATCAGGGAACTGGCCATTGCCGGGGGGGTAAGTGCCAATTCGGGACTCCGCGATGCGTTTCTGGCAATGGGTGAAAAGGAGGGATGTAAAACATACATACCCGCTTTTCAATTCTGTACCGACAATGCCGGAATGATTGGAGTGACGGCATATTACAAATATCTGTCGGGTGAGTTTTGCGGGCAGGATACCGCTCCTTATGCACGACAACTTTAGATAACATGGCTGTTGTGATCCCGTTTTAACATTATTAACGCTCAATCTGAACTAATCGCCCTACTTTTGGCCCTGCTATATGAACAAAACGCTTGAACAGTTTCGCGAAGTGATCGGCAGATGCCGGGAGCTCTTTGAGCACAAAACGGCCGATTACGGTACGGCGTGGCGCATTTTACGCCCCCCGAGTATCACCGATCAACTGTACATCAAGGCCATGCGTATCAGAAGCATCGAAGAGAAGGGGCAGCAGAAAGTAAGCGATCCCGTCGAGGCAGAGTTCACTGGTCTTGTCAATTACAGTATCCTCGCGCTGGTGCAACTTGAAATCAGCAGCGATGCACCGATTGAACTTTCGCTTCAGAAGGCCGTTGCGCTGTACAATGCACAGGTTGAGGAAAATCTCAGGCTCCTGCAAAACAAAAACCACGATTACGGAGAGGCCTGGCGACAGATGCGCATAAGCAGCATGACCGACCTGATACTCCAGAAATTGCTCAGAATCAAACAGATAGAAGACAATTCAGGTGCCACGCTGGTTTCTGAGGGCGTAGCCGCCAATTACCGTGACATCATCAATTACGCCGTATTCTGTCTGATAAAGATGGACGAGGCGAAGCAAAAAGACAGTTAAAACAGCATTACAATATGACATCACTCTCATCGCTACTCATTCAGTTTGCCATTGTTGGCGCTGTGCTCACCGGTCTGACGGTTTGGGCAAAAATGCATAAAAATGTGATCTGGACATTTTTGCAGCACTTCGTTGGCGTCTGGTTTGTATTTTCCGGTCTTGTAAAGGCCGTGGATCCCATCGGAACTGCCTACAAGATGGAAGATTACTTCGCCGCTTTTGAAGTTACTTTCGACGGACTGGACAACATGTTCAAGGGACTTGCACCTGTATTTCCGTGGCTCGGTGAGCACGCCATCAGTTTTTCCATCGTCATGATTGTACTTGAAATCGTACTCGGCGTGGCACTGATTATCGGCTGGAGGAAAAAACTCACTGCATGGCTATTCCTCCTGCTCATGGTCGTCTTCACTATTCTGACCGGTTTTACCTATCTGACCGGTTACGTACCAACCGATGCCAATTTCTTTGATTTTGCCAAGTGGGGTCCCTATCTGAAAGAGCAAATGCGTGTGCAGGACTGTGGCTGCTTCGGCGACTTCATCAAGCTGGACCCGAAAATTTCCTTCTTCAAGGATCTGGGGCTGATGATTCCGGCAATTCTGTTTTTGTGGACCAGGAATTCACACGAGCTCTGGACCAGGAATATCCGCGAGATTGTGGTGGGAGTGTCCACGGCGGTCATCACCATTTTCTGTGTTCAGAATACCTGGCTCGACCTTCCCATGGTTGACTTCCGTCCGTTCAAAATCGGAACCAACGTGCGCGAAAGGAAAGAACTGGAGTCGAGTGCCAAGGTGGATATACTCGGCTGGATTCTGGAAAACACCAATACCGGTGAAAAAATCAAATTCATGGAACCGGAGCCCGGTAAAATCACCTACTACAAGCAATACACCAAAAATGATGGCTGGAAGGTGAAAGAGCAGATCAAGACCGACTGGTATGTGCTGGTTGACAGCGTAAGAACGCCGATTACCAAGTCAAAAATAAGCGATTTTGCCGTTGAAAGTCAGGAAAACGGAGAGGTTACCGAGGATATCCTGACTGAGGAAGGTTACAGCCTGATGATTGTTGCCTATAAACTGTACGGAAGCAGGGAAACAGAGAAATACACCGTCCGCGATACAGTCTGGCAGACTGATACGATTCAGGTAACCCCTGATTCCATGCGCCTTGAACAGCGGTTTGTGTCAGTGCGCAACAAGGAACTGGAAAGAGAGGTGTTCATTCCTGAAACGGAATACTCGGATCTTTTCACCAAAGGCATCAATCCGCTGGCAGATGCCGCCAAAGCAGCCGGCTGGAAAGTTTATGCTGTCACAACTTATGCAGATTCAGAGTCAGCGCCCGATTTTGCCCGCAAAACAGGATCAAAATACCCGTTCTACCGGGCCGATGATAAATTGCTGAAGACCATCATCCGCGCAAACCCGGGCGTGGTTATCTGGAAAAACGGAACAGTTGTGGATATGTATCATCACAGACATATTCCGACATTCGATCAGGTTTCTGCGAAACACAAGTAAAACAGCGTTTTTGTAAAAAAAGGCCGCTCCGGATCCGGAGTGGCCTTTTTTTGAGGTATTTCCCGAAAAGAGATACCTATGAAGATCGGTATGCAACTTCATGATACCCCTTCTCGTGCGGGCCAAGGAACAATCGGGCATATATCCTGAATACGGCAAGCCCGTCGAGGATCAGTCCGAGTGCGATAAGCAGCGTCAGTCCGAACTGATGTTCCTGCACATGTCCCATAATCAGGTCTTCACCAATAAATGTCGGCGTTATAGGGAAGCCTGCCATACCCAGACTTGCCAGCATAAACAGCCTGGTCAGCATCGGGTATTCGTAAGAGTGGCCGTGAAACCTGTCGAGCGTAATCGCCTCTCCCGCGCGTGAGAGTCTTGAAAAAACCCAGTATCCAATAACTGTGGAAACGACAATCCCGCTCAGATACAAGAAGACCTGGAACAAATCGAACTGCTCATTGAAGGCAATCGCCATGGCTGTGAACAGCTGGCTCATCACTACCAGAAACCACGCATTGGGTGCTTCATTTCTCTTTACAAATGCCTTGAGAATCAGTAAAACGCTGACAAGCGCCAGCCCGACAGGCAGGTTGTGAAGAACATCAACCGGCAACTCGTCCTGATGAAAAACAAAGTAGAGACAGGCGGCGTACAGTGGCAGGAAGAAATACAATACATTCCTCAGGTGAATGAATTCAAGCATATTTCCCGCGGTTTTTAGTGGCTGCCACAACACTTTATACATTATCCGGTCCAGATTCCACTCCTTGATACTGAGCGTGTAAACAGCCATATTCAATTTACCCATGAAGTTATCTTTTACATTGTGTTGTGGCGGGATGAAATTGAAGAACTGATCGTGAATCAGGTAGCTCAGTACAGATGGAGAAACCAGCAACTGATAAGTACGGAGAAAGGCATTACCGGCAAAATGCACCAGTACCAGTGTATGCCATCCCAGCGCCACTTCGGCAAACATCAGCCCAATCTGCGCTATGGATGAATAAGCCAGCTGCGACTTGATCGCCGACTGTACCCTTGCTGTCAGTGTGGCAATGATTGCAGTAGATATTCCAAAACCGACAATCAGTATTTTTATTGCAGGAATATCACCCCACAACGGATACGTACGCAGAAGCAGAAATACACCGATGTGCACCGAAAGTGATCCATAAAAAATGGCGCTTGACGTGGTAGGCCCCTCCATGGCTCTCGGGAGCCAGGACGAGAACGGCAGCTGCGCCGACTTGACCAGTGCTACCACCAGAAACAGCAGCGGAATAATCAGATTGTATGGCTCCTCCCCTATCAGCGGGATTCCGTCAGAAAACATCTGTTTCCAGGCCGCGAAAGAAAGACTTTGCCCGAACTGATGGTGACAAATCCATATTCCCAGCAGGAGGAACACATCGGCTACCCTGTAAATTGACACTACTTTCAGTGCATTTTTGACGGGCAGGTAGCGGTCCCGGTAAAAGGCGATCAGGAAAAAAGAAGTGATCCCGATGATTTCCCAGCCAATGAACAGCGTTTCCAGGTTGCCGGAAAAAACAACAAAGGACAGACCAGTGTAAAAAAAGAGTACGTTATTGAAATATCGCTTGAAGCCCGGCTCACGGTGCATGTAATACCGGCTGAATATCATCACCAGGAAGGTAATTACAGAAGCCACCCAGAAATAGGCAGCCGTATATCTGTCGAAAAAGAAGCTCAGGGAAAACTCTTTATCATTTGCCTGATACAATGCCGGGCCCTCGCCGAATACATCAGGCATTCCGTTGCCGAGCCATAAAAATGTAAATACGAACAGGAACAGCGCGTGAAGACACACCGTGGAAATGGCTGACCAGAATATCACAGCTTCCCTTTTTCGGGGAAGCGTCAGATTCACCGCAAAACCCAGCAGAGGTATGAGGATGGAATATGGCAGAAATTCGTTCATTGTCTATTTTTTGATAATGTGAATGGGGAGATTTTCGAGCGTGGCATGAAGGATGTGATTTGTTTCCATCACCGCGGCAGATTCAATCAGGTTATGAATATCGGAAGCCAGTCTGATATCGCCCTTCATTGGCTTATACTCAAAGAATTCGCCTTCCGAAAAGCGGAAATAACGGTTTTCTTCCGGATGAATGGCTACCAGATGCACCCATTCTTTACTGAACCATTCATACAGTGAAGGCTCGGATTTGACAGTCCTGAGCACGACATCCGGATAATGCTCGACCAGAATCAGCAGACGAACCGGATCATGCACCTCAATCATCTGTAAAGGCAATCCGGGCCGAAGATCGCCATCATTACTGTTGGACACACCGATCAGTCCCATGACGTTATGAGGCAGCTTGGTACCTGCTCCCAGTTTCTGGTTGTCAATCCGGGAGAAATAATATTCCAGATTGATACCTCCGCAAACAGGCGGGAGTGGTCTCATGACACCGAGCAGCAGTTTTCCTTCCGGATCTGTGCGGTAATCATAAGAGTTCATAAAAGCCCTTCTG
>JBDLWO010000139.1:0-9687 GCA_039804245.1 Bacteroidota bacterium | reverse complement strand
TCAGCGGCAGAAAGATGGAAGTATATACCACCGAACCGGCTATCCAGTTCTACAGTGGCAATTTTCTCGACGGCACGGTTGTGGGAAAAGGCAACATACCATATAAATACCGCACCGGACTGTGCCTGGAAACAGAACACTATCCCGATTCACCCAATCAACCGGAATTCCCCACTACAGTACTCAATCCGGGTGAAACTTACAGAAGTACGACCCTGTACAGATTCTGAGTATCCCGACAGGCGCCCGCGGTTACTTACAGGCCGCTCATCACCCGTGCTACCGGGTACATCCGGTGCGTCTGTTCGTACCAGGGAGATTTCCTGTACACCCAGTCGAGCTGCATCGAGGCGCTCCCGGCAAACTCCGGATCTGCCTTTCGTTTGGCATCCAGTTCTTCCCTGACAGCCGGATTTTCACGTAAAAATTCGGCTGCCAGGTCTTCGAACACATAGGCAGAGAAATATTCCTTCTGCATGAGCACCGGCTCAAAGAAATTCCAGGCGAACCAGGAATCAGGCGCATTCGGCTCCAGTGTTTCCACGATGTAGCGGTTGGCATCCTGATTTACACGTACAACTACATCCCCCGCATCAAACCTGCGCTTCATATTGCGCTTTTCCAGTTTGACTCCGCTGTGATAATAATGTCCTTCCCAGCCATTTCTGGTTTTGAAATCGCCTATGTAGTAGGTCTCGGTTTCTATTTCCAGCGGCTTCTCCAGCACCTCCATCTGCACACCATTGATTTTCAGGCGATCAATGACATGCTCCCATGCCTGCGGGATTATATAAGCCTGCGGTTTTTCAACTGTTACAGAAGGCTCAAAATGATTGTAGTACGGAATCTGCTTGGTGTATGGCTCCGACCTGTCGTACCATAACCTGGGCAGTCCGCTCACCTCTGAAGGCTTGTATCTGGCCGCGAAACCCCTGAATTCAATCATGTCGAACTTCTTCTGATCCATGGCATAGTCCAGGGCGAAGGTTTGTTTCGCGCGGGTATGCGCAAACGCCTCTGCACGCGCGCGACCAATCTCGTCGGCGTGGTCGGCTGTGAACTTCATGACCACCTCCATGAAAGCGTAGGTACTCCATACGCGGTCTTTGAAAGGCTTTAGCATATGGGTTTCGGGCATGAACCCGATCGTATTCCACATGGCTGCATAGCCGGTTGAGTATCGGCCGTGATCGCAAAAGCCCACAATACCCGAATCGGGCGTTTCACCGGGCGTGTCCACGTAGGGAATCATATCCCAGCCCTTTGCAGACATATTGCCGTACAGTTCGGGCAACATGGTATTCTGAAGAAACTCGCCAAGCGGTGCCTCCAGTTTATTGTGCTGCGTGGCAATAAGCGTCATAACATACTGATAATCAGCGCCGTTACTGGTATGATTATCTACAAAAATATCCGGATTCCAGGTTCTGAAAATCTGATTGAACGTCCGGGCATTTCTGGAGTCACATTTTACAAAATCCCGGTTCAGGTCGTAGTTGCGTGCGTTCCCGCGAAAGCCATACGATTCGGGGCCATCCTGATTGGCCCGGCTGAATGAGCCGCGGTTCAGGCATCCGTCCACATTATATACAGGTATAGCCACGATGGCTATTTTGTCGAGTATAGCCCTGAACTGTTCAGGTTTCGCCAGATAATCGCGGAAAAGCATGATGGTGGCATCAATCCCTTCCGGTTCACCGGGGTGGATACCATTATTGATCATCATGATCTGTCTGCCGGAGCGCCGGATAGCCTCCGGATCGAACTCCCCGTCGCCCGAGATAACAGCCACGTGCAGCGGGCGGCCGCTGTCGGTACTGCCCACGGAGCTCAGCCTGAACTGCCGTGGACAGGCGGCAGCCAGTTTTTCATAACAGGCGATCGCCTCGTCATAGGTGAGCGTCCGGTTATTATCGTGTTCGAACGGAATGGTAAAATCGGCCATGACAGACTTTTGAAGATGTCGGTTACAGGCAATGCAGCAAAGCAGTGCCACTATTGTCAGTTTATGCATGATATCGGCGGCTTTGAGGCGATTTGACCTACAAAGTTCCCCGGAGTTCCTGTTCCCTTTCAATTGCCTCAAAAAGAGCCTTGAAGTTGCCTTTTCCGAAAGAGGTGGCGCCATTGCGCTGAATAATTTCGAAGAAAACGGTGGGGCGATCCTGAATGGGTTTGGTGAATATCTGGAGCAGGTAGCCATCTTCATCACGGTCAACCAGGATATTCAGGCGTTTGATGTCATCCAGGTTTTCATTGATTTTTCCTACCCTGGTTGGCACATCTTCATAGTAGGTTTCCGGTACGAGGAGGAAATCCACCCCATTTTCGCGCATCTGTCCTACTGTGGCGATGATATCATCGGTAGCTACGGCAATGTGCTGTACGCCGGGCCCTTTGTAAAAGTCGAGATACTCGTCAATCTGGCTGCGTTTTTTCCCTTTGGCCGGCTCGTTGATCGGGAATTTGATGTAGCCATTTCCATTGCTCACTACTTTCGACATAAGGGCGGTGTATTCGGTGGAAATATCCTTGTCGTCAAAAGTGATAAGCAGTTTGAAGCCCATCACATCCTGATAGAACTTCACCCATTTATTCATGGCGCCGAGCTCCACGTTGCCTACACAGTGATCTACATATTTCAGACCGACCGGCCTGGATGGATATGCACTCTTTCGCGCTTCGAAACCGGGCAGAAAGGGGCCGCTGTAATTTCTTCTGTCAACGAAAGTATGAATAGTATCGCCGTAGGTCTTTATCGAGGCCAGTGTCACCTCACCATATTGGTCTTTCTGTTTTATCGGTTCAAAAGCCGACTCGGCGCCGCGTTCTACAGCCAGGCGCCAGGCCTGTTCGGCATCCTCCACCCAAAGAGCAAGTACCTTCACTCCATCTCCATGCAGCGACACATGGCGGGCTATGTCTGTATCCGGCTGCAGGGAAGCCGTGAGAACGATCCGAACCTTTTCTTGTTGCAGGACGTAGCTCACCCGGTCGAAAACACCGGTCTCGGGGCCGCAGTAGGCAACGAGTTCGAAGCCGAGCGCTGCCATATAGTACATGGCGCTCTGTTTGGCATTACCTACGTACAACTCAAGGTGGTCGGTTCCATTAATGGGAAAGGTATCGGTGGAGGCTGGGCTGGTCAGGACGTTCATGGTATCAATGCATTGTTTATGTTGGCACAAAGGTAATCCATGAAAGACTGGATTTCAGTTATTTTGAGGCATTATGGATTAATTTACAGCCCATTTGTCAAAAAATTCGTTCTTTCGCGGACGAATTTTTATTGCCAGCCATGTCGAAAAAGCAAGCAAACAAGCCAACCCGCACAGCATCTGCCCCGTCTTCTGTTGTTTCAACATTCCGGACGCCCGATTTTATCAAAAATGTACCCCTGCAGAGCCTTCTTATTTTTGTATTCGCTTTTCTGCTGTACGCCAATACGCTCACACACGGGTTTGTGCTCGATGATGCTATCGTGATCACCGACAACATGTTCACCCAGCAAGGGGTCAACGGTATCGGTGGTATCCTGTCGAAGGATACATTTTTCGGTTTTTTCAAGGTAGAAGGAAAGGAAGCGCTCGTTTCCGGAGGCCGCTACCGCCCCATGACGCTGGTTATCTTTGCCCTGATCTATCAGGTGGCAGGGGCGTCTCCTTTTGTTTTTCATTTACTGACGGTTCTTTTGTTCGCCGCTACCTGCGTATTGCTGTACAGGTTATTGCTGATGCTGTTTGGTACTGAAAACGAACATTCATCATTGCTTGCCTGGGTGAGTGCACTCCTGTTTGCCGCACACCCGATTCACACAGAAGTGGTGGCCAATATCAAGGGCTGTGATGAAATTGTCACCCTTCTGGGTAGCCTCGGCACACTCTGTCTTATACTGAAAGCTTTCGACTCCGGAGAAAGCAAGTGGAATGTTCTGGCGGGAATCGTCTTTTTCCTGACCTGCCTTTCCAAGGAGAATGCGGCGGCTTTTGTGGTAATTGTACCGCTGGCACTCTGGTTCTTCAGAAACCCGGGCAATGATGGAAAGCCCTCTGTACTCAAGGCCTCCATCCCTGTTTTTGTAGCATTTCTGGCGTTTTTCATTGTCAGGGGAACCATTCTGCACTGGCGTTTTGGCGGTGCGCCCATGGAACTGATGAATAATCCGTTCCTGAAAATCGAAGGCACCCAATGGGTACCCTTCTCGCCGGCCGAAAAACTGGCAACGATTTTTTACACGCTTTGGCGCTACATCCAGCTGCTTTTTGTACCGGCAACCCTCACCCACGATTATTACCCGCGCCAGATAGGGCTCATCACTTTCAGCAACCCGACAGCAATTCTCGGACTGCTTTTTCATGCCGGACTGCTTTGGTATGCCATACGCGGCACCCGCAAGCGCGACCCGCTCGCATTCGGAATCTGGGCCTACCTGCTGCCCCTCAGCATTGTTTCCAACTTCGTGTTCCCGATCGGCACCAACATGGGCGAACGATTTGTCTTTATGCCCAGCGCCGGTTTCTGCCTGACAGCCGCACTGCTGCTGACGCGCGCTTCACGCAACAACAGTGCAGTACTGTACAGCATTTTGGGTATTGCAATTGCATTCTTCTCACTCAAGACCGTCACCCGCAACCCGGCCTGGGCCAGTAATGAAATCCTGTTCTTCAGCGATGCGGAAACCTCAAAAAATAGCGCAAAACTGCAGAATGCCTGTGGCGGTATTCTCTTCGACAAGGCTACCCAGGAAAAAGATCCGGAAATTCAGAAGGAACTTTGCAAAAGAGCGCTGGTACACCTCGACCGTGCCGCCAATATTTATCCCAATTACAAGGATGCCTATATCAGCAGAGCTGGCTGTTATTACGTATTGAAAAATTACGAAAATGCCATTGCTGACTACAAGATGGCCCTCAGGTTCGCTGCCGACGACGCCAAACTGAAAACCTACCTGGCCATGTCGCTCCGCGAAGGCGGCAAATACCAGGGCGAACAAAAAAGAGACCTGGCAAAAGCACTGGAATATCTGAACGAATCATGGCAGGTCAACCAGCAGGATCCGGAAACAGCCCGCTTGCTGGGTGTTGCCAACGGAATCAAGGGCAACCGCGAGGATGCACTGAAATGGTTCACGAAAGCCGTAGAGCTGGCGCCCGACAGTCCTTCCTATATATTCGACCTCGGACAGGCATACTCGGCGGTGGGGAATGAGGCCAAAGGACAGGAACTCCGGAAAAGAGCACTGGAACTCGATCCGAAACTGTTGGAAAACAGAGGACTGAAATAGAAACAATACACCTTGACACCGTGTTTATATGGCCTCTTTTCAGGATATCGCACCACATCAATCCCAACAGAGGTATCAGGCAAAAACTACCATAAATCACCATGCAACAGCCCGCACCATACGCACCACAACACAAGATCCGCCTCGTAACCGCCGCCTCTCTCTTCGACGGTCACGACGCTGCCATCAATATCATGCGCCGTATCATGCAGAGCAGCGGCGCTGAAATCATCCACCTCGGCCACAACCGCTCTGTACAGGAAATTGTGGACTGTGCTATCCAGGAAGATGTACAGGGTATCGCCATTACCAGTTATCAGGGCGGCCATATCGAGTTCTTCAAATACATGTATGATCTGCTGAAGGAACGCGGAGCAGGCCATATACGCATCTTCGGCGGCGGCGGCGGTACAATCCTGCCCGATGAAATCAGGGAACTGCACGAATACGGCATCACCCGGATTTATCACCCCGACGACGGGCGCGCCATGGGCCTGCAGGGTATGATCAATGATGTACTCCAAAAATGCGACTTCTCCGTCGGCACTTCCGTTAACGGTGAACTCAGGCATCTTGGCGAATTCAGCCTTGCTGAAAATGCCGGCACTGTGGCCCGACTGATTTCCGTCGCAGAAAACAACCCGGAACTTTTCAGCGCAGAAATCGTCGGTGGACTGGAAAAACTGGCCCAAAACCGGAAAAATCCGCCTGTACTGGGCATAACCGGTACCGGAGGCGCAGGCAAATCATCCATGGTGGATGAGCTGGTACGCCGTTTCCTCCGCGATTTCCCGGATAAAAATATCGGTATCATATCCGTTGACCCGTCCAAAAGGAAAACAGGTGGCGCCCTGCTCGGCGACCGTATCCGGATGAATGCCATCAACAGCCCGCGCGTATATATGCGCTCGCTTGCGACCCGGCAAAGCAACCTGGCGCTGTCCCGGTACGTACACTCCGCAGTTGATATCCTCAAGGCAGCACATTACGATCTGATCATTCTCGAAACAAGTGGTATCGGCCAGAGTGACACAGAAATCGTGGATCACAGCGATGTGTCGCTCTACATCATGACGCCCGAGTTCGGCGCAGCTACTCAACTTGAAAAAATTGATATGCTCGACTTCGCCGATGTCATCGCTATCAATAAATTCGACAAAAGGGGCGCCCTCGATGCCCTGCGCGATGTGCGCAAACAGGTACAGCGCAACCGGAATCTCTGGGATATCCCCACGGAAAGTATGCCTGTATTCGGCTGCATCGCCTCGCAATTCAACGACCCCGGTGTCAATCAGCTGTACAGGCGCCTGATGGAACTGCTCGCCGCAAAAAGCGATGGCAACCTGAATCTGCCTGATTCCGAGGCGGCATCCGGCGAATCGGAAAAAATCTATATCATTCCACCCAACAGAACCCGATATCTGTCTGAAATTTCTGAAAACAACAGAAAATACGACGAAAAAGCACAAAGACAGTCCGAAATAGCCCGGAATCTGTTCGCTTTGCACCAGTCTGTTCTGCACCTCGGCGGCCCGCGCCTGCTCGACAACCCGACTTCAGCAACCGAACACCCCGACCCAACGGTCAGAACGCTGGCAGCAGCCTACCAGTCGCTGCTCAAGGACCTTGACCCGCATAACTACGATCTGATCCTAAACTGGGAACAGAAACGCGCCAGGTACTGCGCAGATGAATACGTGTATCAGGTGCGCAACAAGGACATACGTGTTCAGACCTACACGGAAAGTCTCAGCAAAACACGGGTACCCAGGGTGGCACTGCCCGGATTCAGAGACTGGGGAGAAATTCTCCGCTGGTCGCTGCAGGAAAATGTACCGGGCGAGTTCCCCTACACAGCAGGCGTGTTTCCCTTCAAGCGCGAAGGCGAAGACCCCACACGCATGTTTGCGGGCGAAGGCGGCCCCGAACGTACCAACCGCCGCTTTCACTATGTTTCTCTGGGAATGCCGGCAGCGCGCCTGTCCACGGCATTTGATTCAGTTACACTATATGGTGAAGACCCCGACCACCGCCCCGATATATATGGTAAAATCGGCAACTCCGGTGTAAGTGTCTGCTGCCTCGACGATGCCAAGAAACTGTATTCCGGCTTTGATCTCTGCGACCCGAAGACCTCCGTGTCCATGACGATCAATGGCCCGGCAGCCACTATAGCAGCATTCTTCATGAATGCCGCCATTGATCAGCAATGTGAAAAATATATCCGTGAAAACGGTCTTGAACATCTGGCAGAGGCCCGTCTGAAAGAAAAATACGACAACCGCGGCCTGCCCCGCCCCACATACAGAGCCGGTGAAAACCCCGGCGACCATACCCTGCCGGAAGGCAACAACGGGCTCGGACTCCTGCTGCTGGGCCTGACAGGCGACGAGGTGCTGCCTGCCGACGTATATCAAAAAATAAAAGCATACGCACTATCATCAGTGAGAGGCACCGTACAGGCAGATATACTCAAGGAAGATCAGGCCCAGAATACCTGTATCTTCTCCACCGAGTTCTCGCTCCGCGTCATGGGTGATGTGCAACAGTACTTTATTGATCACAAAGTCAGAAATTTCTACTCCGTTTCCATCTCGGGTTACCACATTGCCGAAGCCGGCGCCAACCCGATCACACAACTGGCATTTACCCTGTCGAACGGATTCACTTTTGTGGAATATTACCGCTCAAGGGGTATGAATGTGGACGATTTCGCACCCAATCTATCGTTCTTCTTCAGCAACGGAACTGATCCGGAATATGCTGTCATAGGAAGGGTCGCCAGAAGAATCTGGGCGAAAGCCATGAAATATCTGTATGGCGCCAACGAGCGCAGCCAGATGCTCAAATACCACATACAGACGAGCGGACGGAGCCTGCACGCCCAGGAAATAGCCTTTAACGATATCCGGACAACCCTGCAGGCACTGTACGCTATTTACGACAACTGTAACTCCCTGCACACCAATGCCTATGATGAGGCAATAACTACCCCTACTGAAGAATCGGTGCGCCGCGCCATGGCTATTCAGCTCATTATCAACAAAGAGCTCGGACTGGCCAAAAACGAAAATCCAATACAGGGATCCTTTATCATCGAAGAACTGACTGATCTGGTAGAGGAAGCCGTGCTGTCCGAGTTCGACCGCATTACGGAGCGGGGCGGTGTACTCGGCGCCATGGAAACCATGTACCAGCGCGGAAAAATCCAGGAAGAAAGTCTGTACTACGAAACCCTCAAACATACCGGAGAACTGCCTGTTATAGGCGTAAACACTTTCCTGTCGAAAGAAGGATCGCCCACTATACTGCCACGGGAAGTCATACGCGCAGAGGAATGGGAAAAACTGGCCCAGATTGAAACGCTGACCAACCTTCACACAGCCAACAGTGGAAAAGCCGCGCAGGCCCTGCACCGGCTCAGCCAGGCAGCAATCAGCAACGGCAATGTTTTCGAGGAACTCATGGAAACGGTAAAATACTGCTCGCTTGGAGAGATAACAGGAACACTGTTCAACGTCGGCGGACAATACCGGAGAAACATGTAAGTATATTGAATTTACAGGAGGGCTGAAAAAGAAAAACAGAAAAATCTGCCGTTCCCTGAAAAAAACGTCCGCTCCCTTGCAAATATGCAAAAAGCGCTTACCTTTGTGCTGCGGCATAGGTCAAACCTTTTCGTAACATTCCAAAACATAAGGTCGCTATGGGATTATTTTCCAATAAAAACAAAGGCCAGCAGACCGAGGATGCCTCCGGAAAGGACAGGCGTTCCCTCGGCGAGATTGAGTCGAGCTCAACTGTTCTCAGCAAGTCTGAAATGAACAAGGTGGAGGGCGGCAAAGAAATCAGAAAGCAGATGCCGGATTTTTCTGACCCGCGCGACAGTGCGAGCAGCACTATCCCTCTGTAAGAGTTCAGGAGAAACAACTCACCGCTTCAAAAAAGCGAAAAACCTGTTAAATGCGTGTAAATCAGCGATTTACACGCATTTTTTTTTGTAATACGCGGGTCAGATAGTGCCATATTTTGCCGCTGTTCGGCTGCTTTGGGGGTTCCCGATTCGTTTTTACCCCGGCAAGCCCCCCCGGATCCGGACCGAACCAGCTTTTCTCTGGTTCGGATAATTCTTTTGCTGTTCAGAAAAGCATTCATCTCTTCGAGAATACGCTCTCCACCCGGCACGGGAATGGTAAAAATTTTGATCTGCATATTATACAGTTTGATTAGTTACCCCCCCCACCCGCACTCGCCATTGCCGCCATCGCCCTTCGCGGTCGCGTCGCTGCCGCTCCTGCTCCCGGCTCCGGCGATCGCTTCAATGGCTCGTACCCAACTACCCTGCTCAACAGCCTGCCTGATGGGCAAGCCATCTACCTGGGGGCGGGAGAGGCGAGGCGGAA
>JBDLWO010000138.1:0-3835 GCA_039804245.1 Bacteroidota bacterium | reverse complement strand
ATTGATCATGCCGATGTTCACCGCTGGAAAAAGATTGAACAGAGCAGGGTTTCCAACGATGGCGCCTGGGTGGTCTGGCAACAGTCGCCTGTATCGGAAGGAGACGCTACTGTTCACCTGTGGAACAGCCAAAGCGGCAATACAGCGGTATTTGCAAGGTCGTCGGAGCCCCGGTTGAGTGAAGACAGTCAGTGGCTGTTTTTCAGAATCAAACCATCCCTCGACTCACTGAAAGCCATGCGCCGCCGGAAGGTAAAGGAAGACGATTTGCCCAAAGACACACTGGCCATTTACCGTTTGTCCGATGGAGCCATGCAAAAGGTGGCGCGCCTGCGCAATTTCACCGTTCCGGAAAAATGGAGCGGCTGGCTGCTGTATCAGATTGAAACGGAAAAACCTGCACCGGCGGTCAAGGATACTGCTTCCAAAAAGGAGAAACCGGTGGAGAAAAAAGGCGGCAAAAAGCCCAAAAAAGAGGACAAAGACAACGGTTTCAGGCTGATAACGCATAATTTGTCCACCGGGAAACCCGATACATTTGCCTACGTGAAGGAATATGCTATTTCCAGAAAAGGGAAAAAAGTTGTTTTGGGTACAACAGGCAAAGGCGACACACTCACTTTCGGTTGTAACCCTTCGTGCCTTCAAAATGGCGTTTATCAGATTGACCTGGACAAAAATACCGTCAGGCCGCTGTGGCGCGGGAAGGGTAAATTCACCCAGTTGTCGCTCGACGACACGGGTACACAGGCCGCATTTCTGCTGGATACGGATACCACGAAAGCCCGGATACGTCCCTGGCAGGTATGGCATTACGCTTCCGGCGCCGATTCAGCTGCCCTGGTTACAGACGCAGCGAGTCGTATCGCTGGTGTACCAACAGACTGGATTATTTCGGAGCATGCCCGCCCCTCTTTCCCGGAAGACGGTTCACGACTTTATTTCGGCATCGCTCCCCCACCCGTGCTCAACGACACCACGCTCCTCCCCGAGGAGGTAGTCAGCGTAGAAGTATGGTCGTGGACAGAAAACAGGCTTTACACGCAGCAGGAAGTACTCATGGAGGCCGAGAAGAAACGGAACTATACTATTGCCTGGTACCCCGACAAAAAGCGCTTTGTACAGCTTTCTTCGACGGAGATACCCGAAGTCCGTTTTCAGGAGCAAAGAGATGCCAGCCTGGCACTGGGATTCACCGAGGAACCTTATGCAAAAGCTGTCTCATGGGAGGGCGTGGCCCACAAGGATGTATATGCCATCAATCAGAACACAGGCGATAAAAAACTTATTATCAAGGATGTACGCTGTAATCCGCGAGTATCCCCATCGGGCAGGTATATCTACTGGTGGAGTGATACTGATACCGCCTGGTATGCCTGGAGCTCATCTGCGGGCACCTTGAGAAAGCTGACAGACAACCAGACTGTTCCCTTCTACGATGTGGAAAATGATATTCCGGACTATCCCAATGAGTACGGATTGGCTGGCTGGCTTGATGATGACGAGGCTATGCTGGTGTATGATCAGTTTGACATCTGGAATATTGATCCGGCTGGCAAACGAAAGCCTGTAAAAATTACCAGTGGCCGAGAGTTTGAAATTGTACACAGATATATCAGGCTGGATCCCGAGGAACGCAGTATTCAGCGCGGCAGTAAAATACTGTTACATCAGTCGGTTGAAAGCACCAAAAACACAGGTTATGCCTGGCTGGATCTGAAGGCAGGCACTGTAACACCGATTTTCAGGGTGAACAGTTCGGTGAACAAAAATCCGCTCAAGGCCCGCGACCGGAACTGCCTGGTGTTTACCCGTGAAAGTTATCAGCAGTTTCCCGATTTGCTGTATATTCCTGATGCAGGCAAGTATGAACTCAACGATGAAAAGCGCGTCAGTAATGCCAACCCCCAACAGTCGGAATACAACTGGGGCAGTATCGAACTGGTGGAATGGACATCGCTTTCCGGAGAGAAATTGCGGGGATTACTGGTGAAGCCCGACGGTTTTGACCCGGCGAAACAGTACCCGATGATTGTCAACTTCTATGAGCGCGTATCTGACGGACTGCATACGCACCGGGCACCCGATTTCCCGCGATCTCAGATAAATTTCACCATCTATGCCAGCAAGGGCTACCTTATTTTCAACCCGGATATCACCTACAAGACCGGATACCCCGGTGAAAGTGCCTATGATGCCATTGTCAGTGGTGTAACAGCACTGATGAACAAAGGCTTCGTGGATCCGAAACGGATTGCCCTCCAGGGTCACTCCTGGGGTGGTTATCAGGCAGCGTACCTCATTACCAGAACCAATATGTTTGCGTGTGCGGAGGCTGGCGCACCCGTGGTAAACATGACCTCTGCCTATGGCGGCATTCGCTGGGAATCGGGCCTCAGCCGCGCTTTTCAGTACGAACACACACAGAGCCGGATTGGCGGAACACTGTGGGAATTCCCTGACAGGTACCGGGAGAATTCACCACTTTTCAGTCTCGAAAAAGTGAATACTCCCGTGCTTATCCTGCACAACGACAAGGACGGAGCCGTTCCGTGGTACCAGGGAATAGAAATGTACTCTGCCCTGCGGAGGCTCGGAAAGCCGGCCTGGATGCTGAATTACAACGATGAACCGCACTGGCCTGTCAAACTGCAGAACAGAATGGATTTCCAGCGCAGAATGCAACAGTTCTTCGATCACTACCTGATGGGATCTCCCAAGCCTGAATGGATGGACCGGGGTGTACCTCCTGTGGAGAAGGGTATCAGACAGGGTTTTAACCTGAAGGGAGGAAACTGATTTGGGGATTGCAGGCTACAACTTTTCGATTTCTGCCTGAGTGAGTCCGGTGTATAGCATGATTTTCTCACCGGGTTCTCCGAGTTGTTTCATCTGAAGGGCTATTTCCAGATTGCGCCGGACCTCACCCTCCGTCCGGCCCTTCTCAAGACCGATGGCCTCCCCCTTCTCAAGACCCTCTTCCAGGCCTTCAGCCTTGCCCTCGGCTCTGCCCTCATCAAACGAGGTATCCACTACATTTTTCAGGTCGCGGTAGGTTTTCAGGCTCGCCTCGTAACCAAGCCGGTCTTCCCGGTTGAAGTGGGCGATCTCGGCAGCCTCGAACAGTCTGGCAAATACCCGCTCCTGCAACGCACGCGGGCGCTCCTGCAGATTTGGCAACTGACGAAGTACGTACATCCACTTGTCGAAGTTCGTTTCCAGATCCTCTTCCCGCTTGTTGAAATGCGGCATCTCCAGATAGATATACGTCAGCTTGTCGTAAAAAACACGGCATTGCTGATCTTTCAGCTGTATTTCATGGCGTACCTGCTTCTCGGCAGCATCTTCAGAAAATGTGAAATCGAGTATGCCGATCAGGTAAACAGACTCCAGTTTATAGTTCCATTCGCCTTTTTGTGCCTGCTCCTGTATCGGAAAGGAGGTATAGAATACACTCCGGTCCCTGAAGTAGTTCTGTTTGGCCTTCTGCATCTCCACGATGAATTGTTCGCCGCTCTGGCTCGTGCAGAACAGATCGAAAATGGCATTCCGGCTGTCTTCTCTCAGCCCAGTCTGCTCGTTTTTCGCATAGGTGAGGTCGGTGATCCTGTGCTTCTCCGGAAGTATTTCGTTCAAAAAACTGATCAGGATATCCTTGTTCGGCTCCGAGCCAAACAGTTTCTTGAATCCGAAATCCGTAAAAGGATTGATGTACTTGTCGGTGAGCGGCATGGCGCTGGTGCGGCGGTCTTTTTTCATCGGTCGCTTGCGTGTCAAAGGTAAGGGTTATATGAAGTCTGATCTGATTTACTTCAAAGTTATCCACTTTTTTTGA
>JBDLWO010000137.1:0-11103 GCA_039804245.1 Bacteroidota bacterium | reverse complement strand
TCATTGTCCAGATCGGCATAAACGGCGCCATTGGAATAACTGACTTCGGCATTCTTGACCTCCTGCTCCATGTCCTGAAAACGGAAATCGGCTGTGTTTCTGAAGAATTTGTTGGCCAGTTTGATCTGCGGCATTTTCTCTACTACCACGAGATCTTTCTCCTCTAGGTTGTTTGATCCCTGTTTGAAACGTATATTATCGTTCAGTCTGAAATTGGCGTAGTCAATATCGTTCATCCTGCGCTCGATTCCATTGCTGATGAACAGGTCTTTTCTGCCGTCGTTATCAAAATCCATGAAGAGGGTTGCCCACGACCAGTCGGTTGCATGTACGCCGGCAAACATGCCCACCTCACTGAAAGTAGGCGAAGCGAACTTGCCCTTTGGGTCGCCATTGTTTTTTTGCAGGGTATTTCGTGCATATTGATTATGATACCCGTATGTCAGCTTGAAGTTGTAAAGGCCGTAGTCGTCTTCTCCGAGCGAACTTTTCAGAATGTACGGGTCTTCGGGCAGCATATCCAGTGAGATGATTTCACTCCAGGCATCATTGTTAATGTCGGCGATATCAACACCCATAGAGAACTGGCTGGTGTGCATGATACCGGCAGTGAGTTGTTCCCGGAAAGTGCCATCACCCTGATTGATATACAGGTAGTCATTTTCATGGAAATCGTTACCAATATATATGTCTGGCCATCCGTCGAGATTTACATCGCCTGTGGCAATTCCGAGGCCGTATCCGATCACGGTGCTGTTGATTCCTGCTGTTTTGGTAACATCTGTGTATTTACCTCCGTCATTTCTGAACAGTTTATCACCGGAAAGGGGGTGCTCGGTACCATCGAAGGTCTTTTTTTGTCCGAATGTTCCATTTGCGTGAACGGAATGTTTAAGCTGGTACATATCCAGGTCGCCGTCGAGATCGTAGTCAAAGAAGGCGGCCTGCGTACAGAACCCTTCCAGGTCAAGACCATACTCGCCGGCCTTGTCTTCAAAAACAGGCACCCCGTTTTCGATACGCTGGCAGATGAACAGATGGTTTTTGCCTGTCAGGTTGAGGAATTTACTCACCTGGCTGACGTAAATATCGGGCATGCCATCGTTATTGAAATCCACCACGGAGGCACCACACGACCATTTGGAAGAGACGCCGCTTCCTTCCAGGGTCTCCTGCATGCATCCCACTCCGGCCTGTTGAGTGACATCTTTAAAGTGCAGTTTGCCCTCGTTGATGTACAGTTTATTTTCGCCCATATTGGACGTAAAATACAGGTCAACCAGTCCGTCCTGGTTAAAATCGGCTGCGGCCACGCCACCTCCGTTGAAGAAATACATGTAATTCAGTCCATTGATAGCCAGGCCTGGTTTCAGTTCATTTTTGAAGTGAAGACCTGTTTGCTCGTGATTGAGCAGTTCAAAGGACTGATTTTCCTGTTTGTTTTGTGTGCACGACGCGAGCAAAGAAAGCAGCAGGAATGCTGATAGGCAGTTTTTGATCATTGCAGATAATGGGTTACTGTAGCGGTTTGACAAGCGTTGCGAATTGCGGATTTTTCCTGTTGACAGTGATCAGCAGTTTGGATTGTCCGCGAACGGTTACTGGCAATATTGCCTTTACATCCCCACGAACAAAGAATCCGCTGAATCGGTTTTCGATCCGTTCAAAATTTCCATTTCCATTGTTGAGCAGCGTATGGCCGAATGAAGCATCCAGTTTGGAGAACTGGGGCATAAAACCGGCATCATTACCGGCCAGCAGCAAATCAGGTATATTATCGGCATTTAAATCGCCACACCAGATGGCATTCACGCTGGAAAACTGCACTTCTGCGGGTAATTCCACAATGGTGAACTGTCCGTTTCCATCATTGAGTGCCACGCACGACTTGAACCAGGTGGCTTCGCGCATCATGGCCTCCCGGAGCAGTTTTTCAGGGAAAAGCTCCTGAATGGACTTTTTTGCGTATTCGACGTGTTTCAGATTATCCTTTTTCAGCATGGGCAATTGAGTGGTGACGTCTTTTTTCAGCGGAACGGGCATGTCCCGGCCGTCAATGCTGCGGGTCATGATTTTCTCCACGGTACCATTTTTGTCGAAATCCCATATCCAGATTTTGGCGGGTGCTTCCTTGCTGCCGTTCAGGTAGAAGTTTTCGCCCCGGTTGCCGAGCACGAGGTCCTGGTCACCGTCGCCGTCGAGATCGGCGCTGCGTATGGCATACCACCAGCCCGGGTATTCGTCGAGGTTGCTTTTAACACGGTTGAGTTTCCCGTCGTTCCACTGAAAAATTGCAGGAGCTGCCCATTCACCGACTACCACAATCTCCGGGTCGCCTCCCGGTATGACATCAGCGAGGGTGGCATCAGTCATCATTCCGTACAATTTCAGGTCTTCGGCACGGATTTTTGCCACGTCCTGAAACTCACCCTTCCCGTTGTTCTGGTAGAGGAAATGCCGTGGCGGAACTCCATACGAGCCTGAGGTGGACCGGCTGCCTACAAAAATATCTGTATCGCCATCGTGGTCAAAGTCGACGGGCAGGGCAACAGCCGTATTGAATCCGTTGGGTGACAAAGGCCGGGGGTACAGCGTAAAATTGCCTTTCCCGTCGTTGAAATACATCCTGTCGAGTAACAGGTGTGAGCCTGGTTCGGCTTTATTTCCACCCGAACCGACGAACAGATCGAGGTCATTGTCGAGATCGGCGTCAAAAAACAGGGCTGCGGTATCTTCGAAGGCGGAGTCTTTCACAAAAGCCGTCTGTTCGCTGATGCTGAACGATCCGTCGCGCGCCTGCAGGTAAAGGCATGCTGTCTCGCCTGCGGGCGCGCCCATGAAAACATCTTCAAGGCCGTCGCCGTTCACATCACCGACAGCCGGTTTGGGCCCTTCCCTGGAAATCATGCGAAAAGAGAGTCCTTCGGGATAAAAATCCACAAAATCATCTTCTTTCGGGGCTTTGAAAGGGGCTGGTTCCACACGTACAAGATTAGACTGAACGGGCTTGTACTCGAACTGATTACCTGCAATCCGGGCTGTCGCATCTTTCCAGTCGAGACTGA
The DNA here is from genome assembly GCA_039804245.1 of Bacteroidota bacterium. Taxonomy (GTDB): domain Bacteria; phylum Bacteroidota; class Bacteroidia; order Chitinophagales; family Saprospiraceae; genus M3007. The sequence goes on along the minus strand of JBDLWO010000137.1, from coordinate 8,038 downwards.
TTTCGCCTGCGTTTACCGGACCGTTGAGTACTGACCTGGAGCGGTCGGGCCATACTACCACCACTGAATCGAAAAAGGTGGAAGTGCCGAGACCAAAAATGACCGGATAGTCAACTGAAGATTGAAAGCCACGGCTGGGAACAACCTGGGTAGTGAGTTGTTCGGAGCCTCTCCAGGCCGTCACGGTGGATCCGACGGCGAAGGTATTTTTGTCTTTACCTTTCAGCCTGATGGTGAGGTGTTTGTTTTCCGACTGTTTTTCCGACTGGTTTTTGTAAAGGAACGCCTGCATATTTACATTATTGACCACCAGATCCAGATCTCCGTCGTTGTCGAGGTCGCCATACGCGGCGCCGTTGGAGAAAGAAGGTGTTGTGAATCCCCAGGTATCGCCGGCGTCGTCGAAGCGAAGTTTTCCTGTGTTGCGGAAAGCCCTGTTTTTGATTGGATTGGAGGGCATTTTGGAAATCACCTCGTTTATTTGTTCTTTCTGGCCTGTGATAGCCATTTTCTGGATCACCTCGTCTGCGAAGAAATCAATAAAATCCTGATCGATTACATCCTTGTAAATACCATTACAGACATAGATATCGCGCCATCCGTCGTTATCGGCATCAAACATGAGTGCACCCCAGCTCCAGTCGCTGGCGGCTACGCCTGCGTAATGCGCTATTTCGCTGAATGTGCGGTCTTTATTGTTGAGTTGCAGGCAATTCTGCATATACTGGTGATAAAAGCCGCGTTCCAGTTTAAGCTGATAGATATTGTAATTTTCGAACAGCGTGGTGGTTTTCAGGCGGGTTTCATCCGAGGGCAGCATTTCTGTGGTAAAAATATCGGGGAAGCCGTCGTTATTGATATCGGCCATATCAGCACCCATGGAAGCATGACTCATGTGCTCCACCCAGTTTTCGATTTCCTCCCTGAAAGTGCCATTTTTCTGGTTAATATACAGATAATCGCGTTCAAAAAAGTCGTTGGATATATACAGATCGGGCCAGTTGTCGCCATTCAGGTCGCCTACTGTGACACCCAGACCGAACCCGATCAGACTTCCATAGATGCCGGACTGTTTTGACACATTGACAAATTTGCCGTTATCGTTTCGGAGAAGTTTGTCGCCTCCGCCCTTGAGAAAGTCCTTCACAGGCCAATCTTCAGCGTACAATTCCCGGTTATTACTGTAATCGAGCGTATTTACCGGCATGAAACTGTTATTCAGAATGTAGCAGTCCAGATCGCCATCGAGGTCGTAGTCAAAGAAAGCGGCGTGGGTGGTATAACCGTCCTCATTCAGACCATATTCAGCCGCTTTTTCGGTGAAGGTAAGGTCTCCGTTATTGATGAACAGTTCATTTTCCGGTTTTTCACCCGGTTTATAGCCTGCGTTGCAGACATAAATATCAAGCAGTCCGTCGGCATTGATGTCCACCATGACCACGCCGGTACTCCAGAATTTTGATCCTTTTACACCTGCCTTTTCGGTGATATCCTCAAATTTGAAATTACCCTTGTTGAGGAACAGCCTGTTATCGCCCAGATTCGAAGTCATATAGATATCGGGCAAACCGTCATTGTTGACATCCCCGATAGCCACACCTCCGCCGTTGTAGAAGTTCCGGTAGTTGAAAATATTGAATTCTTTGGTATTGTCCACCTGATTGACGAAATTGAATCCCGACTCTTCGGGTTTTATTTCGATAAAAAGCGGTGGGTTGGAGGGCGTTTTCTGGCAGGAAGACCAGACGGCGAGTGCAAGTATGAACGTGAAAGTTCTCATGTCAGAGGTAGCTCTTTGAAAAGACTGGCAAAAGTACGGATACAATTCCACTGATATTCGGGAAATGGGTATTTTTACCGCATGGAACCGGAAGTTTACCATATCATGTTTCTCAGGGCCCGCATGTGGGTGTGTGTGATCGCGTGCGTGCTCGCGGGAGAACTGGCTGCGCAGGTTCCGTTCCGAAGTACCGGTCAGGTGTTTTGTGTAATCAAAAACACGAACGAACTGCATGTGTTTAAGATTCAGGCCGGATATAACAGTTCCACTACCATTCCGGCAGGGTCGCTTCCGGGGGGTGGGCTCGATGCCATTGGCTTTCGTTGCAGTGATGGTTATTTGTATGGAATAGGCCGTAGCGACAATCATTTGTACCGGATAGGAGAGGGTGCGGCATTTGCCGATCTGGGCGCGGTCGGGCTCGACAATAACCTGCGCTATCTGGCAGGGGATGTAACACCTGACGGGCGATATCTGGTAGCAGTTGGCTCTACCGTACTTGGTAACGTGGTACAACTTGTTCGTATAGACCTGACAGCGGCACCATATATCACCACCGTAACACCCTTATCGGGCGCAGGTCACCTGTCAGATCTGGCCATAGAGCCATCTTCGGGCCAGATTTACGGATACGATGTACAATTCAGTCGGTTAATCCGCATTAATCCGGCCAATAATGCTGTAATTCCGTTTGGAATGACAGGTCCCGGGCATCAGATGCAGGGCGTATATTTTGATTCATTTGGTGATTTGTATGCTGTAGGGAGCACGCTGTACGGCGTCGTTCAGGGTTTTTTCAGCTATGACAAAAATAACGGAATCGAGAGCAGGATTGCGACGGGAGCGCTGGCAGATATAGCCGATCTTGCCTCGGTACCCTGTTCAGTTGAGCTGACCAGTGAAGCAGAACCGGCCATTGTGTTGCCCTGTACCGACGTAAATTTCAAATATACGATGGTGAACAGTACAGGTGAAACATTGCATAATCTGCTTTTTTCACATCCGTTGCCCGCAGGTTTCACCGTAAAAAATGTGCAGTTCAATTCCTTTGGCGGGGTTCTCGATACCACTACTGTTCCGGGTACCATGCGCATGTACCTGGAAAATGTATTACCCGGGGAGAGGAATCTGGTAGTGAAGATCAACGCAGGCGATATACCCGGCTCAAAGTATAACAGTCAGGCAACACTGGAAGGTTTACCCGACGAATATGGCACGAGTTTATTGTCCGATTACACCCGGGAGGCCGGATTTGAGGACAGTACGGCATTTTATGTCAACAGGTTTGAGGAAGATACCCTCAATAATCTGTGGTTTGTTTGTCACGGGGAAACCATTTCACTGGATGCGACTGATTTTGGTGGAGATGTGATGTGGAGCAACGGTGCGATCGCCCAGTCGGTCAGTGTCGGTCAGGGAGGTTTGTTCACATTCAAGGCAGCCAGCGCATGTGAGGAAGTATTTGTGCGGCACGACGTGACCTCGGCATCCTGTCCGTATACGATTTCGGTGATGCACACCTTTGAGCCCGACACCATTTTTGCCTGTTCTGACGTTATATTTCGGTTTGCTGTCCGCAACGAGTCAGGGGAGCCTAGATATGATGTGAGCCTGTGCGATACCTTGCCGGAAGGATTTGTATTCGGTTCGGTGGAGCGAAACCCGTTTGGCGGGGAGATAACGGCTGATGGCCGGATATTTTGTATTGATAAGATGGATTTACCGGTGGGTACCGATACTGTAAAAGTGGTGGTACACGCTGAAAATATTTCACCCGGAACCTACTCCAATCGGGCTTTTCTTGGCAATTTACCCATCGTTATGGGTCCTTTCCGGCAATCAGATAATCCGTTGACCTTTCCGGTTGACAGCAGCCGGCTGGTGGTGAAGGGTGCGGTTTCAGATTCACTTTTTCTGGAGGCGCTGGTCTGCCCGGAATTGTCGGTAGAACTCGACGCCGGGAGCTACGGAGAAACCTTCGAGTGGGACAATGGTACAATGGGTGCCCGGCGGGTGGTATGGCACCCCGGAACCTATTTTACCCGTATTTTCGACGGTTGCGAACCGGCGTGGCTTACCTGGGAGGTGTTGGCGGCTCCGGGTGTTTCTCTGGAAGCATCTGAAACGTATCAGATACACCAGGGTGAGGAAATCAGGTTGACTCCGATCTGGAAGGGTGGTGGAGAGCCAGTCAAATTCAGCTGGAGCGATCCGTGGGGTGTATCACTGAGTTGCACCGACTGTCCGGAACCAGTGGCATCACCGCTGCATACAACCTGGTACACCCTTGCGGCTGAAAATGGCTACTGTTCCGATACCGTCAGCGTCCTGGTTGAAGTGGACGAGAGTCGCAGGATATATGCTGCCAATATTTTTTCACCGAATGACGATGGGGATAACGACACATACTACCTCCAGAGTCCCGATGACATAATAATCAGGCACTGGCAGATTTTCGACCGGTGGGGTAGTGTGGTGTACGAAGTGCGCGACCGGGATATGGCGGGTGCTCCGGCCTGGGATGGTAGTTTAAACGGTCAATCGGTACCGGAGGGCGTTTACACGTGGGTGGCTTATCTTGAGTTTACAGATCATACAACCGGAATTTTCAGTGGCGATGTAGCGTTGGTCAGGTAGCACTGAATATCCTGGAAATCACCTCTTTCCTTCTGGCGCGTGAAACCGGAATTTTTTTATTTCCAACAGCGATGAGATCGCCATCCAGCTGCCTGGCGCGGGATACGCACACAATATACGACTTGTGTACGCGGCAGAAATATTGATCGGGCAGTATCCTTTCAAGATTACTCATACTTTCCAGCGTAACGATAGTGCCGAGTTCTGTGTGAATTTTCACATACTCTTTCCAGCCTTCGATGAAATGAATATCGGAAAAGGCGATTTTGACAAATTTTCGGTCAGACCTCACGGTCATTTCCCCGGAGATAGCCGATTTGTCCTTCCGCTCGTCGAGGTGGCTCAACAGGAGAGCATTTCTGGCTTTCTGAACGGCCTGCCGGAACCTTTCCCGGGAGAAAGGTTTTGTCAGATAATCAACCGCGTCCAGATCGAAAGCTTCGTGTGCGTACTGTGTGTAGGCTGTAGTAAAAATGGTAACCGGTTTGGCGGGAATACTTTTCAGCAGGCCAATACCACTCATGACAGGCATCTGTATATCGAGAAAGAGCAGGTCAACAGGTTGATTAATCAGCAGTTCCAGCGCATGAACCGGATTTTTGAATTTCCCGGCCAGTACCAGACCGGGCTCTTCAGTCACATACTTTTCGAGTAAGGTCAGTGCGAGGAATTCATCATCCACCAGCAGGCACCTGATATTTGAAGTTTCACTCATGCCCGGCGATGATATTGAATTTTGACAGATACCGTATAAGTGTCCTGACCGGGTGATATTACCAGTTGATGTTTATCGGGATATTGTAACCTGAGGCGGCTGCGGATATTGGCCAGTCCTACCCCGCCAGTGTGGTCTTTCTGCCTGTTGAGCGGGTCATAGGAATTGATTACCTCAAAATGAAGCGACGTATCGTTTACATCTACGCGAACCCTCATGAAACCGCTGTTATCATCCCCCATATTGCCGTGTTTGAGTGCATTTTCGACAACAGGCAGCAGCAGCATCGGTTCTATCGTTGCCATATTGACCTCACCGTTCATTTCCACGGTGATATCAGGTGGCAACTGAGCGCACATGATGTAGAGTTCGATGACCGAGCGAACTATTTTCATTTCCTTTTCAAGCGGCACCCGTTCAGACTTGGTTTCGTAAGTGACATACCTGAGCAGGTCGCTGAGTTTCAGAACCATATCGGCCGTCTTGACATGGTTCAGGGTAGCTGCGGCGTAAATATTATTCAGCGTATTGAACAGAAAATGCGGATTAATCTGCGCTTTCAGAAAGTTAAGCTGTGCTTCGTTGTGCATGGCCGTAAGTTCCCGGTTTCTCATCTCCACCTCCATCCGGTTTTCCAGGAACTGGTATAGTGCGCTTAAAATCAGCAGCAGGAAAGAGAGTAAACTGTAGATGAGAAAAGTTCTCCATTGTCCTCTTTGGCCGGGTATGTTTTGGTCTATTACAGAGCCATCGTAGAAGAACACTTCTGACCATGATCTGAGAGCCGACATGGAAAGCCAGAAAATGAGGGTGAGAACGAGCCACCATCCATATCTTCTTTTCTCATAGTAGTTGTTTATGAGCACCTTGGCATTGCCGTAAAAAAGCGTCACAATGAAGATGACATTCAGCGCAGTCCGGCTGAGTGCTTCCGAGTAATTGCGAAAGCTGCTTATCGTGTTGTAAATAATGAGCGTGAGGAGTGTCCAGCCGACAAGCTGCGCAATTATCCGCGTCCTTCCGAGAAAAAAAAGGTTCAGCGCTGACAAAATACAGAGGATTCAGGGATGACAGAAACTAAACAGAAAATTTTATCCAAAGGTATGAAACTTGTTTTCCCGGATACAGTCTTTTCAATAAAAACAGTTTTTTCTTCAATAAAGCGCACCAAACAGTCATTTGGTTGATAAAAAACAACAGCGAGTAGAATATTTCTGATCACAAGGAACAGTATAGAGACCTTTGTTACCAGTTATCAAAACACGTTTCATTTTAGTCGCTCGCATCGGCTTTATCACGTACTTTCGCTTCTGCGTGTGTAAAGCCGGTGCATTTCAATCATGTGTGGCACGGTCAGAATAGAAAGCAGAATAAACAGGGCTGGAAGACCGAACCTGTCGAGCCAGGCACCGTTGCTCATAAATCCCATGACAATCAGAAATGAAGTAGCCGACAGCGTTGCCGGCATTGCCTTTTCCAGCATAAGCCTTCCGTCTACATCTCTGAAAACGCTTCCTTTGATATGCAGGAGGGCGTTCACACTGTGCCAGCCTGTAAAATACAGAATAAAACCCATCAGCAGCGAGGTCTGACTCAGGCACAGCAGAAAAACGAGAAAAGCAATTTTTCTGGCAAGTAATGTTTTGTGATTTTCGCCGGAGAAAATCAGAATCAGGCCGAGCAACAGAAACCAGATGTAAACCGGTACAACGGCTATATAAGAAACAAGGGTCAGTGCAGCATGATTATCTCCTGTGATGAGTGAAGTCCAGTGAAGCAGCAAAGGTTTGTCCTGCATCAGCAGCCACATTGTAATGGAAGTTCCGTATACAAAACTGAGCAGTCCGGCACTTTTACTGCCAGAAAAGCACGAGAAATCGGTTTCTCCGAAGTGCCAGGCCGTTATGAGCAGAAAAATAAGGAATGCGATTCCAGGAGCGTACCACCACAGTGCGAGATAAAGAGCTGCACATACTACATAAAGGAAGATATATACAGTCAGGTCAAATTTTTTCCGGTTATGGCGGGCTACAAAATGATCGAGTGCACCGTGAGGAATACCGGCAGCTACAATGAGTACCGAAGAAAACCAGAATTCCATCTGACTGTCTTTCCACAAATGCCGTGTGAATGCAGCCAGGGCCACAAGCAGTAACAGAATGGCTGTATGTGTCAAGTGTTTTTCAGAAACACCTTGCTTTTTCATAATCCATGGATTAACGATGATTGCTTCGGAGTGTTTTTCCGGAACATGTATTTTTAGGAGGCATGAAGATTCAATATAAATATGTAATTACAGTATTTTGTTCTTAATAATATTTTTTATTTTTTTGAAAAGTGCATATCTTTTTGAAAAAAACTGAAAAAGGCCGCCCGGAATAACCCGGACGGCCCAGTTGTTGTGTTTATTCAGGTACTTTATTTCACGTCAAAGCGGTCGAGGTTCATCACCTTCGTCCAGGCGGCCACGAAATCGCGTACGAACTTGTCGTGCGCGTCGGAGCAGCCATATACTTCAGCCAGTGCGCGAAGTTCGGTGTTGGAACCGAAGATCAGATCTGCACGGGTGGCTGTCCATTTCAGGTTGCCGGTTATCCTGTCGCGGCCTTCAAATACGTCCTGATCGTCGTTTGCAGCCTTCCAGGTCGTGCGCATGTCGAGCAGATTGACGAAAAAGTCGGTGGTCAGTGTACCCGGGCGGTTGGTGAATACGCCGTGTTGTGCGCCGTTGTGGTTGATATTGATGGCACGCAGACCACCCACGAGCACCGTCATTTCGGGCGCGGAGAGCGTCAGGAGTTGCGCCTTGTCAACGAGCATTTCCTCGGAGGATACAGAATATTTCTTTTTCTGATAGTTGCGGAAGCCGTCGGCGTTTGGCTCGAGCACGGCGAATGAATCCACAT
>JBDLWO010000136.1:0-10524 GCA_039804245.1 Bacteroidota bacterium | reverse complement strand
TGCCTGTCGGGATCGGCGTTCGAACATAATTTGTGAATATTAGTGAGGCAAGGTATAAAGAATCATGATCGGAAGAAACCTTTCTCCCGGATTAAAGCGGCCACTTCTGGCGGAACCCTGTTTTCCCATCCTGGCTGACCATTTTGAATCATGGAAAGTACCTCTTTGTGATGGATATGCAGTACATCAGGATTAAAGCCTTCGATGTCGCGTATATTCCGGTTATCGAGCAGGTATTGGTAGAGGAAGTGTATGGATGGGGGCGTATTGAAATTGGTTGCCTGCAGAAATTCACCCTGATTGTCGTGTTCGTCTTTATTGGGCAGAGCCGGATAGACATAGAAGCTGACATTCCGGAGGAAAACCTCTCCGAAGGCTCCGAGCAGATTTCCGGGGTTCTGTTTGCAGGTATCGGTCACCAGCTGACGGAATTTACGGACACCTGTTGCTACTCCGATGCGTCGTACTTTGTAGTCGGAGAAGTATGCAATCAGATCTTTGTGGTGTTTAAAATTGGAGACAATAACCGTTTGCCCCAGCGCGCACAACAGTTCGGTTCGGTCCAGAAAGTCCTGTTCGTCGGGCATACCATTCTCGCTCAGGTTATCGAGAGCAATTTCTGACAGGAAGAATACTTCATCTTTCGGGTCGGTGGCATCGCGGGTAAACTGATTGTACGCGCAACGGATCATATCCTGTTGTACCAGAGTGGGAGGCCGGTAGCTGCCTCTTGCTATGAGCACCGATTTTTTGTACAGGAATTCGCCTGCGTGGACGGCCCGTCCTTCGGGGTTAAAAATTGCTACATTGGAAAGTCCGTTTTCCACGGCCCACAGGCACACCAATCTGTTATCAATATGATTGAAGTCGGGGCCTTCGAGTCTAACCATATCAATTTGTACCCGGTCGCGCAGTTTGTCCATGAGCGAACAGAGCAGTGTTTCCGGTTCATGAGCGTAGCGGAAGCAGGCGTACAGCAGATTCACGCCGAGGATACCGATAGCCTGTTGCTGCAGGCGGTTGTCATTATCGAGCAGTCGCACGTGCAGTATGACATCATTGGGTGCTTTCTGCGGGTCGAGCTGGAAGCGGAGGCCCAGCCACCCGTCACCCTTGATAGTTTTCTGGTAGTTGATAGCGGCCACCGTATCGGCGAATGCAAAAAACTTCTGATCTGGTCTTTCACTTCGAAGGCGGTTTTCCATGAGCGCATATTCGTGGTCGAGCATACGATACAGGCGTGATTCGCACACATATCGGCCCTTGCCTTTTTCCTCATCGCCATAGATTTCGTCGCTGACCGTTTTATCGTAGGCGCTCATGCTTTTGGCGATGGTGCCGGCTGCTGCGCCCACCTGGAAAAAGTAGCGTGCTACTTCCTGGCCTGCGCCTATTTCAGCAAAAGCGCCATAAATATGCTCATCGAGGTTGATTTCGAGCGCTTTTTGCTCCGTTTCGAGAATCTGGCGCGTGATCATTTCCAGATTGTTTTATCCTCGATGGCGCCGCGTCTGGCGGGCAGTTCCGGTGCTTCGTGCCAGCCCATATAGAACAGACCGAGGCATCGCTGTCCGGGTTGCAGCCCGAGAAATTCGCCGGCTTCGAGTGCGGCTTTGGGGGTGCTCCAGTAAGCCCCGATTCCTTTTTCGGCACAGGTAAGCCACATATTTTGAACAGCCATGGCAACGGCGGCAATTTCCTCCCATTCCGGCACACCTTCTGCGGGATCGCGTTGCATGATAATAGCGATGACGGCGCCCGCCCTGAGTGGATTTTCACCTGCTTTTTGCATTTTTTCTTCTGAGAATAACTCGGGAGCGGTGTTTTTCCTGAAAAAAGCGGATAACATATCGCCGAGTGCGCGGCGGCTTTCTTCGGAGTGGAACACCTGAAACCGCCAGGGTTCCGTGCGTTTGTGCGTGGGCGCGTGATTGGCGTTTTCGAGTAATTCTTCGATAAAAGATGCCTCTATTGTTCTGCCGGGCAGGTAAGTTTTCGGGAAAATGGCCCTTCTTTTACGGATCAGTTCTGTTGCAGTAGTCATGCGTTGAGAGTTTGTAAGCCCAAAATTATTGAATTGGCCGGCATCTGCGCAAGAGCCCGTCCGGGAATTTCTGCCGGAGTCCAAAACATGTGAAAAATACCCCCTTCCGGCCGGATGAGAAAATTCTGATCAGGAGTTCAGAACCGCATCAGATAGTCTGTCAGATTGGTATCTGTTTCGAGATTCAGTCGCTTGCGCAGGCGGTAACGGCTGGCTTCCACGCCTCGCACAGAAATATTCATCAGAGAGGCTATTTCCTTGGTGGACAGGTTCATTCGGAGGTAAGCGCAGAGCCGGTAGTCGTTAGGGCTCAGGTGGTCGTGTTTTTCGGCCAGTCTTTTGAGGAAGTCGCTGTGTACCCGGTCGAAGTTCCTGGAAAAGTGTTCCCAGTCATCATCCACCCGGGAGTCGTGCTCCATCATACGGATGATACGGCCGATTTCCTTGTCGAGTTCGGGGGTGTTTGCCCTGTTTTTGAGTCGGCTCAGCGCTTCCTGGATATTGATCAGGATAGAATTTTTTTGTACCAGGTGCATGGTTACGGACGCCAGTTCCTGCGATTTATGGTGCACTTCTGCTTCGAGTTTTTCGTGCTGGAGTTGAAGTACAGCCTCTTCCGAGCGTCGAACGCGGAGTTCATTTTGTTCAGACTCGAGACGGTGCTGATTTTCCAGATTCAGTTTTTCCTCTTCGAACTTTCTTTGCTGTCTGTAAACAATACTGATCATAACCCCCAGCATCATCAAACCGTAGAATGCATAGGCCAGTCGGCTGGCATACCAGGGAGGCAGAATAGTAAAGGAAAAAGAGACGGGAGCGCTCTCGATGCCGTACTGGTTGCGGGCTTTGAGGTGAAAAGTGTAATTGCCGGGTCTCAGGTGACTGAATGTGGCATCGGGTTTGTTTGCCCAGTCGGACCACGTTTTTTCGATTCCTTCGAGATAGAAAGCGTATTGGATAAAATCTCCGCCAGGAAAATCGGGCGCCGAGAAAGAAAAGCTGAGCGTGTTGTGGAGGCTGGAAAGTTCGACTTTATCCATTTCGCTGCCATATCCGCCGAAGAGAATGCTGTCGGAGGGTACTTTCAGTCTGACCTCGTGGAGTACGATTCGCAGAACGGTGTCTTTTGGCCAGTATTTTTCGGGATTGAAATGAATAAAACCCTGACTGGTAGCTACAAACACGTTGCCGGGATCAACCGGGAGAATGAACTGAAATCCCTCTGTCAGCTTCTGATGTAATTCAGGTATTGGAACGCGTTGAATCTTTTTTTCCAGGGCATCGGACTGTACGAGCAGTACGCCGGTTTCCGTGTCGGTGACATACCATATATTGCCGTATTTATCCTGATTCAGGTATTTGACACGTGTTTCGCTACCGAAAATCTGGCTGAATTTTTCATTCGGGACAAACTTCTGTTGATTTTTATCGAATTCAAACACACCCCTTGTTCCGGTAAAAACAACCTTTTCGCCGAGTTTAAACAGATGATTCCCGAGGTCGGAGGGCAGGCCCTGTTGTTGACCGAAGCGTTCGGCAGTGCAGGAGTCCTGAGCTGTATTTATGGTCAGCCGGTATATGCCCCTGTACGGGTGAGCCATCCATATTACGCCATCCGGGTCTTTTGCGAGCATTCGGCTACTTTCCGAGAAGCCGCTGAGCGATTTATCGAATACCCATTTGTTGCCAGATTTCCTGAAAATTGCCACACCGTTGTAGTGGCCTGCGAGGGCTTTTTCAGGAGATAGCGATATAAATCGCCATATTCCGCGTTGGGAGGCGAGTTTGGCAGCATTCATGCCTTCGATATTGAAAGCGCCTTCATGGTGGCCCATGAGCAGTTGGTCGTCCATCAGGTTCAGGTTCCAGACCTGTCCGTCAGCGCCATTGACTCTTTTGAATGCCATTTTTTCCTCAGGCTGGTAATATTTTTTCCATTTGGTGTCAAAAAGTCCGGTATTAGTACCAAAATAAATATTATCGTCGAATATTTCTGCGGTATAGCCTGTGCCCTGCAGTTCGCCATCGGGAAAGATGGAGGAGAATGCGGAGTTAAGATCAGCGAATGCTGTACCGTTGTCGAGGCCGAGCCATATACTTCCGGCGGAGGTGGCGAAGAGACTGAGGACGGTGTTGTTTCCGAGACCGTTTTTTTTGTTGATGTGGTGAAAAATTCTTCGTTGATTATCCAGTGTGACGAGGCCGTTGAAGGAGGTGCCCAGCGCCAGGCTATTGTCGGGTAATAGCGTTGCGCAGAAAATTCTGTTATCTTTCAGAAACACGTCATTGGAAGTGTTCCACTGTTGAATATTTCCTGAGTCAACAGAAAAAATTCCGTTTTTAATCGTGGTTATAAGGAGTTGACCGGTATTCAGGGTGAGTGATGCTGAAATTTGTCCGCCAATTTCACTTTCGGAGCCAATCTGGGATAAAATTCCGTTTTCGAGTGTGAAGAGTGTGTATCCCGCGTCCTGGAACAGCAACTTGCTGTTCCACTTGCCCATGAACAGCAGCGTTTTATTGTCGGATATGAGCGGGGTCAGCTGATTATTTGTCCATTCAAAGATCTGATCATCGGTTCGGAAAAATACGGATTCACCGATGACCTCGATATCCCACACATCGGTGAAGTTTTTATGGCGGGGGTCCAGTTTGTCAGTCAGAGAGTGATATTCGAGTTTGCCGGACTTGTCGGGCGAGAAAAAGCCGAAGTCACCCTGACCGCCAACAAAAATTTTTCCGCTGGAGCCTGCCCTTGCCGAGCGAACGATGGTGCCGTTGGCTATTTTGTAAAGCCGCCAGTGAGTGCCGTCGAATTCCAGAAGGCCATCGTTATTGGCGAACCAGACTACGCCATTATTACTCTGAGCAATATCCCACATTTGTGTGCCTGCCCTGAAGTCTTGTCGGGAAAAATTCAGTACCGGAGGGGCGCCGAGGTTGGCGCCCTGGGCCTGGGCGTAGCCGGGAAGGAACAGTAAGGCAAGAGACAGGAAGACGAATATGGGTATTGTGTAACGAGCCATGTGAAATCAGAATAATGCAAAAGTAGTCAAATAATTCACAAAATGAATAACTTGTGAAAACCGTGTAGTACAACTGACGTAGTTGGAATTTTCTTTTGTCGTAGATAAAATGTATTTCTTTTTAGTAAAGCATGAAAGCGTTTCACCACCTTTGTCTTCTGAATCTCCAATTCAGAATCATTATTAACCTTATACCCAATCCCTGAAAATGGGATTTACACTTTCACACTATGAAAAAAGCACTTTTTACAACACTCCCGCTGCTGATGCTCGGGATGATCTGGGTTACCAGCTGCAAGAAGAAGACACCGGAGGTTATCTCGGGCTTCACCTTTACAGTTGATGCCGTTGATTTCAAGAAGGTGACCTTCACCAATGCTTCCCAGAATTACTCCAGTGTTTCCTGGGATTTCGGCGATGGCTCCAATTCATCCGAACTGAATCCGGTACACTCCTATGCTGCTGTAGGAAATTACACGGTTACACTGACCGCCACCAACGACGAGGGTGATACCGATATTTCCACACAGGTGGTTGGTATTTCCGATCCGGATGCCGAACTGACCAAACTGGTTGGAGACGTTTCCAAGACCTGGAAGCTGCTGCGTGTGGCTGCCCCTGGCCGCTGGCCTCTGGAAGTTGGTCCGATTGCAAAAGACCAGGTATGGTGGGCAATGGGCCGCGACAATGACGAGATCGCTCTTCGTCCGTGCCTGATGAACGATGAGTACACTTTCTCCCGTGATGGCAAGTACACCTACAACTCAAACGGCGATTTCTGGGCCGAAGGTGGTGTTTTTGAACCAGCCAACGTTTGCCAGTACACACTTCCTGCCAACATGAAGGGTCCGAATGGAGAAGACCTGTCAGCATTTGGCGATGCTACTCACTCCTTCGTACTCACCAACGGTAACAAACCCACCCTCGAAGTAGTTGGTCTTGGCGCCTTTATCGGTCTGGTAAAGATTGCAACTGATTCCGAGGTGAAAGTTCCGCAAAGTTCTGTCAAACTCGACATCATCAAACTGACTGATGGCGCTGTTGACACCCTTATCCTCGAGTCCGATTTCAAATTTGCAGCTACCAATCCTTCCGATGACGCTTACTGGAAGATTACGCTGGTACACTACGACAATCCTGCCGACGAGCCTGCCATTCCGGATCCCAAGCCGATCCCGTCGTTCGAATCTAACGTGGCTGGTCTGACTATCGGATTTACCAACACGTCCAAGTATGCCAACTCCTACAACTGGGATTTTGGTGACGGTGCTACTTCCACAGAGGCGAGCCCGACCCACACTTATGCTGCTGCAGGCGTTTACAAGGTGAAGCTGACTGCCACCAACAACACAGGTTCTGTTTCATTCGAGCAGGAATTTACTGTTACCTCCGGTACGATTAACGCAAGCGACATCATTGGTGGTGCCTGGCGCGTGCGCAATTCCGCCAACTCTGTTTATGTGGGCCCTGCTTTGGGCAGCAATGCATGGTGGGGTGTTCCGGCCAATTTCCTCGATGGTACTTCTACCGGTGCAGAGGACTGGTCTTGTATGACCGATGATGAGTTCATCTTCGGTGCAGGAGGTGTTTATGAGTACAAAACTAACGGCTATGCCCGTAATGATGGCTACATGGGTTCGCCCAATGGTTGCTGGACGGATGCACAGATCGCAGCCAGCGGTAATGGTGCAGCATTCGGTTCGGGTGTTCACAGCTGGACGTTCACACCTGCAGCTGGTGGCTCACGCCCAATTATCACGCTTACAAATGGTGCCTCAGGAGCAGCATTCGTGGGGTTCTACAAAGGTTTTTACGGTGGTGAAAACACCAACAGTGCCAACCCGCCAAATGGTGGTTCTGCAACCAACCGCTATGAGGTAATCAGCTACCTCAATGCCGGTGGTGTTGAAACCCTGACCCTCTCTGTTGATATTTCTGCAGCCAAAGATGGTTCTGCTGCATGGTCGGTTGTATTGGTGCGTTAATTCGCCTTTTACACTGAAAAGATACAGAAAGTGTTTTTAGTGATCAGGGGCGGGCGGCTTCCGCCTGCCCCGTTTTTTTGCTCCAGGGGCTACCCTTTCAATCCAAGTCCATTCTGATCAATCAATTATACATGAAACGTTTTCTTATTTTAACTGTTTTGTTCTTTGTCGCACTGGGCGTTGGTGCGCAGGTGACCGGAAAGGTTACTGACGCGGCAGGACAAGCGCTTCCGGGCGTATCTGTTTACGTCAAGGGTACTTCGGCGGGAACTGTTACCGATCTCGACGGCAATTACAAGCTTTCATCCAAAGAGGGTACGCTGGTTTTTAACTATACCGGCTTCTCTTCACAGGAAATTCCCATTGACGGTCGCCAGACTATCAATGTTACGCTTCTGGAGGCCTCGACCAATCTGAATGATCTGGTAGTTGTAGGCTATGGTGTGCAGAAAAAGAGTGTGGTCACCGGAGCTATTTCTTCCATTCAGTCGGGCGACCTGAAGAACGCTCCCATCACCCGCCTCGAAGATGCGCTCAAGGGACGCACTTCGGGTGTAGTGGTAGCTTCGGGCAGTGGTCAGCCAGGCGCTGCTTCTTCTGTCATCATACGCGGTATAACATCCATCAATAATAGTGTACCGTTGTACGTGGTAGATGGCGTGCCTATCAACGAAAACGGTATTGATTTTCTTAATCAGGCCGATATCGAATCTATTGAAATTCTGAAAGACGCCGCCTCTGCAGCTATCTATGGTACCAAAGCAGCCAGCGGTGTCATTCTCGTAACTACCAAAAAAGGAAAAAGCGGTGCACTGAAAGTCAATTTCAACAGCTACCTCGCTTCTCAAACAGCAGCCAACAAGCTCGATCTGCTCAATGCGCGCGACTACGCGCTGTTGCGCAACGAATCAGCTGAAGCTGGCGGACAGCCTGTGCCTTATCCCAATGCTGATCAGCTTGGAGAGGGTACCGACTGGCAAAGTGCCATTTTCAATGATAATGCCCTGATGCAGAACCACGACCTAAGCTTCAGTGGCGGAAATGACAAATCCACCTATTATGCCTCTTTCGGCTATTACAGTCAGGACGGTATCGTAGCGACAGATATTTCCAATTATCAGCGCTTCACAGCGCGCGTCAATTCCGACCATAAAGTCAAATCGTGGCTTCGCTTCGGACAAACGCTCTCGTACGCGCACGTGCGCAGCCAGGGTAATTTCGATCCGAACGGCAGTTACGGTGGTCCGCTCAGTTCGGCTATCAACCTCGCTCCCGTTATTCCCCTTCTGGTGGAAGACCCGACTGAACTGTCAACAAACCCGCTGTACGCCAATAACCTGAGTCGCCTGATCAAAGACGAAAATGGCAACTACTACGCACTTCCGGCAGCCGGTTTTCAGGAAATGACCAATCCGCTCGCCTATATACAGACCCAACAGGGCAATTACGGTTGGTCAGACGCTGCTACTGGTAATGCTTACCTGGAAATTGAACCTGTACGCCACCTCAGATTGCGCTCCGTTATTGGCGCCAAGTTGTCTTTCTGGGGTAATGAGGGATTCTCACCTGTGTATTTTCTGAGCTCTACGGTGAATACCACCCTTACCAACTATAACCGGGCGCTCAACCGGGGCCTCGACTGGATCTGGACGAACACAGCGTCTTACGATCTCACCCGTGGAAAACACAATGCGACGATCCTGCTGGGTATCGAAGGACAGGATCGCGTTGCCCGTGGTGTTGGAGGCGGATTTACCAACCTGCCTGTCAACGATTTCCAGAGTGCATCGCTGAATTATCAGTTGCCAACAGAGAACCGCATTGCTTACGGTTACGAAAACCAGCCTTATCGCCTGAACGCACTGTTTTCCCGCCTCAATTATGACTATGCCGGGAAATACCTGCTCACAGCTATTGTGCGCCGTGATGGTTCATCCCATTTCGGCAGTAATAATGTATATGGTGTGTTCCCGTCCGTTTCTGTGGGCTGGCTCCCCCACCTGGAATCATTCTGGCGCGAAAACAAGGTGCTGAATACCCTCAAAATCAGGGTAGGTTACGGTGTTACGGGTAATGACAATCTGGCGCCTTTCCAGTATGTTTCGACTATCGGAGGTATCGGTTCCTATATCTTCGGACAGGATCAGATTACCATTGGCTACGGCCCGTCTGCACCTGCCAATCAGGATTTGCGCTGGGAGCAAACCGCACAAATCAACATCGGTTTCGATGGTATCCTTTTCAATGACTTCACATTCTCGTTCGACCTGTTCAAAAAGAATACCACAGGCATGCTGATGCAGATCAAGCAGCCTTTCTACACAGGCGCTTCATCGGATCCATGGGGTAATGTGGCATCTCTTGAAAACAAGGGACTTGAACTGGATCTGGGTTATCGCAAGCAACTGAACCAGGTCAACCTGAGTGTCAAGACCAATGTATCTTACGTAAGAAACGAAGTGCTGGACATGGGTCCGACGGACTTCCTCGTCAATGCCACCTTCCAGTCAAGCGCTTATGAAATCAGCCGAAAAATGGTGGGTATGCCTGTGAACTCTTTCTTCGGATTTCTCAGCGATGGAGTATTCCAGAATCAGGCAGATATTGCCCGCCACAATAATGATGCAGGATTTCCGCTGCAACCTGATGCCAAGCCGGGCGATCTGCGCTGGGTGGACGTGAACGGCGATGGTGTAATCAACAGCAACGACCGTACCTATCTCGGCGATCCGACTCCCCACTGGACATTCGGCCTCAGTCTGGCAGCCAACTGGAAACAGTTCGATATCAGCGTATTTGGTCAGGGAGTTGCAGGCAACAAGATATTCCAGGGCCTGCGCCGTCTGGATATCCCGAATGCCAACTATACCTCCGAGGCACTCGGTCGCTGGCACGGTGAGGGTACATCCACCGACTTTCCGCGTTTGGTGGATGGAGATCCGAACGGAAACTTCACCCGACCGAGCAACTTCTACCTCGAAGACGGCAGTTACTTCCGGATTAAATCGGTGCAGCTGGGCTTTACCATGCCCAAAACGTGGCTGCAACGCGCAGAAATTGAAAACCTGCGTATTTACCTGAGTGGAACGAACCTGCTCACCTTCACCAAATACACCGGATTTGATCCGGAAATTGGTGGTGGAGCTGGTACCTACGGTATTGACCGCGGTGTATACCCGCAAGCCCGTGCCATGATGGTCGGCGCCAACCTGACTTTTTAAAACCTGCTACACATGAAAAAAATATCCATACTGTTTTTGCTGGCACTCGTCGTTGTGGCGTCGTGCACCAAGGATTTTTTACAGACAGACCCCAAGGGGCTTGTACTGGAGACAAACTACTACCGCACGCGCGATGAAGTTTTTGCGGGATTAGTGGCAGTTTACAACCGTTTGAGTGTGGAGGCCGGTGGCGGTGACAACACCTATTCCAACAAGCTGGGCCCGTTAAATGCTGCTGCTGACGAGTG
>JBDLWO010000135.1:0-16989 GCA_039804245.1 Bacteroidota bacterium | reverse complement strand
AAAGAAAAAAGTGGCCAAACGATTTCTCCGGATTCTCCCGTCAGAGCGCCGAAATAATTGGCAAACCCCATCCCGTGAATGAATCCGAAAAACAGCGCCATGGCGTAATTCCAGCGGACAGTCCCCGAAAAGGTGCCGGTTTCTCCTGTTTTTTCGCCGAAAGCAATGTTGTACAGGCTCGTCAGTACAATGGTGACCGGGATGAGCAACTCCACCAGATCAGACGGGATAAGTAGGATATGTGTACCCGCCAGCACCAGGGTAGTTGAGTGTCCGATGGTGAAAGCCGTGATCAGTACCAGGAGCCTGCGCCAGTCGGCCGGCCGATAAACGGCACAGAGCGTTACCAGAAACAGCAGGTGGTCGAAGGCGCGCGGGTCGGCAATATGGTGGAATCCCAGACTGATGAAGGTGCTGAACTCACTCATGGACGGTTCAGTTTGCGTTGCCGGGCCTTTTGCATCATATTCGGCCCCTGTTCAAATTTGTCGCTTTTGTACACCATAAACAGGGTGGGAGCGGCCGGAACAGGCGCGGTATTGTTCTCATCGTTGATGTCGGCCAGCTCTTTCCACGGATCAAGCTGTACACTTTTCACTTCTTTTGACTTTACAAAAACCTGTTTGAATTTCTTCTCGTTCTTCCGCCATATCTCAACCGGGATCCGCTCGATTTCTTTTGTACCGTCTGTATATGTCCATTCCAGCACGACAGGCATCACCAGTCCGCCCTTGTTGCTGAACCAGAGCTGGTAGTAGTGCTTGTCGCCAAACAGTTTTTCTTTCTCTTCTTTTGTAAAAACCTGATCATATTTGATCATTTTACTTGTGGAAACGCTGTCCTCAGTTTCCCAGGGTTTGTAGAAAGTGTAGAAGTCCTGCAGGGAGGTGTCCTGTTCCACCGGGAAAGTAATGCCTGATTCGCGGTATCGTGTTTTGGTCAGGCTTTCGAACGGCTTTTCCTCCGCTCTGGTGAAAGTCCGTTCCTTTCTTTCAGGGTTGTTCTCCATATCTACCCGTTTCCACTGAATACTGTCGAGTGAAATATCCACGGCATCGGTGGAGAAGAACCAGCCCCGCCAGTACCAGTCGAGATCCATACCGCTGGCATCTTCCATGGTCCGGAAGAAATCGGCCGGTGTGGGATGTTTGAACGCCCAGCGGCGGCAATACTCTTTGAATGCATAGTCGAACTGCTCGCGGCCCATGACTGTCTCGCGCAGAATATTCAGTGCTGTTGCCGGCTTCCTGTAGGCATTGGAGAAGTAGTCAACAATATTTTCCGAGTTGGTCATGATGGGCTCCAGCCTGTCTTTTGGCTGCGACATGTAATCTGTAATTGTGTGTGGCAGGCCGTCGTCGGAATCGTAGTTGTTATCCCACTCCTGTTCGGTAATGAATTGCATGAAAGTGTTGAGCCCTTCATCGAACCAGGCCCACTGCCGCTCGTCGGAGTTGATAATCATGGGGAAGTAGTTGTGCCCTACTTCGTGGAAAATGGTGGTCAGGGCGGCCATTTTGCTGCCTTCCGAATAGGTTCCGTCTTCCTGTGCGCGACCCGGATTAAAGCAGATCATGGGGTATTCCATTCCATTCTGTGCTTCTACCGATATAGCAGTGGGGTAGGGGTACGGGATACTGAACCTGCTGTAGGTTTTCAGTGTGTGAGCGACTGCTTTTGTGGAGTAGCGTCGGTAAATCGGATAGGCCTCAATCGGGTAATAGCTCATGCACATCACCTTTTTGCCTTCGCCATTGTCAACTGCCATGGCATCCCAGATGAACTTCCGGCAGGCCGTCCACGCGAAGTCGCGCACGTTTTCTGCCTTGTAGTGCCAGGTTTTAGTCTGCTGACTGTGTTTTTTCTGTGTGGAGGCCTGCGCCTCAGCCAGCGTCGCAATTTCGACAGGCTGGCCGGAGTTTTGTGCCTGTTTCCACCTTTTCATTCGCTCGGCGCCCAGTGTCTGGCTGTAATTCTGACAAACCCCGGTGCCACCCACCACGTAATCATCCGGCAGTGTGATTTTCACGTCATAATCACCGAAGTTGAGGGCAAATTCACCCGTTCCGGTGAACTGGTCGCTCTGCCAGCCCTCAAAATCACTGAAAACGCACAGGCGCGGGAACCACTGCGTGATGGTGAACAGGTAGTTGTCGTCTTTGGGGAAGTACTCATAACCGCCTCTGCCAAAAGTGATGTTGTTGATGCGGTCAATGAGTATGTAAGACCAGTCAATGCTGAAATCGAAGGTTTTGCCAGGAGCGAGCGGCTCCGGCAGTTCGATACGCATGACGGTATTGTCAATGAAATGCTTCAGGGGTTTGCCGCTGCCATCTTTTACAGCCTGAATCCTGTGACCATAATCGCCGAATTCAGTCCACGCCTGCAGCATGCGCATGGCCTTTTCGGTCATGGTTTCGCTGATATTGTGCGGGTGGGCATGGTGCAGATCGTTCGATGCGGCATGCTCGTTCTCATCCAGCTGCAGCCAGAGGTACCGGAGCGTTTGCGGCGAGTTGTTGTGATATTTTACCCATTCCCTGCCGGTCAGTTCGCGCTTTTCAGGATTGAGCTGGCATTCGATGCGATAGTCGCAGCGTTGTTGCCAGTAGGCCGGGCCGGGTGAGCCATCGGCTGTACGATAGGCATTGGGCGAGGGCAGCATATTGCCCAGCTGTTCGAAGGAATAGGCGTGGTTGGGCCTGTCCTGGGCATGTGAATAATTCGAGTACAGGATACAGAAAACGGGCAGGAACAGAATTTTCACTGCTTTGGCGAGCACTTCTTTTTGCATGACTGACGGGTACAGATTTGGTAAAGGAGCCCAAATGTGCGGATACATCTGCAGCTGGAAGCGGATTTTCGACATTTTTTTGTACCTGATGATTAAACAACAGAAAGAAAGGATGCTTCAAGTCTTCAATTCCTGTATTCCCCGATCAGACTGGTCATGGCATCGTACAGGATGGGCGCTGTTTGCGGCCCCACAGAATTGATTTCTCCATAAGGGGCTTCTTTCTGTTCATAAGTATAGGGCGCCTTTTCATCCCACTGGCTGAGTGGCAGAATATATCCGATAAAGTCATTCGAGAGTCCGGCAATGAACCTGTACTCTCCGGGCATGATACTTCTCAGCGGAATATTTTGTGAGGGGTGGATGGGGTAGTCGCGTCCCTCCGGTGCTTCTGTACCTCCATTGGCAATTTCAGGATAGAGTTCGCCCGGCTGGTGCAGGAATGATGCCGGCCCCAGCGTCCAGAATGCAATTTCTGTTCTGATTTTCCACCATCCCGACAAGCCCCGGTTGAAGATTCCCGCCACAGCTCCCAGTCTGTAGAGTTTGTTGTCGAGAGGCAGATCGAATTTTCTGACACCCAGACGGATGCTGGCCGAGTCGAGCGGTGCTGAGGAATGATGGTTGAGCGCTTTCAGCGCCAGCCATGCGAGCTGCTCACCCTGTGCTCTTGCTTTCTCAAAAACAGGAGCCGTCCAGCTGGTGTCGCCACTGATATCAGGAATGGGGAACTCTGTTCCTGTTGACATCATGCCTCCGATTGCCCCGTTAACGAACAGGGTGATGCCTTTTTTTCCTTCGAAAATCAGAGAATCTCCTGAATAAATCCCGTTTTCAAATCCTTCCCTCAGGTAGTGCGGGAAGTCGGAGGTAATCTCGAGATTGCCCGCCCAGAGTGTTTCGGGGTGATTGGCCCACTGAATCAGGGTGCCGAGCGTGGTGTCGGCCACTGCATCCCTGAAATGCATCAGACGAAGTCCGTAATCGTGCACGTCGGGCTTTCTGTAATCTCCCACCAGATGCTTCGCCCCGGCTGTATCCTGGGCAAAAACGACCGTCGCCGGTCGCATGCCGGCTACAGCTTTTTCAATTGAGCCGACTATTTTTTCTTTCACCTGCTTCAGATACGCCTGATTTACCCCCGATCTGAGTTCGCTTTTTCCCCACATACCCACAACATCGGGCCCTTCGTGTGTGTGCGTGCTCGTGATAAAGGTGTAGCTGATACCCCAGGAGGATGGAATTTGAGCCTTCACCTCGTTCACATCATCGGCGCCGAAACCAATGAGATCGAGTGCCACCCATGCTATTCGCGTTGAACCGTCGTCCACAATCATAACACGCGACCAGAGTTCGTCGTGAATACCGGTTGCCGGACGGTTGTTCTGAAAGCCGGCGAGCCAGACCGGGTCGAAACGGCCATTTCCGTTGCCATCGGTATAAGTATCGCCATCTTTTTCATTGTATATGGCATCCCCGTTGCTGTCGGTCCAGGTATCCGGTACTGCGGGCGTGATGGGTATTGCAGCGAAGCCGGCAGATATTCTCCCGGGGCTGCCACCCCCGAAATTCGGGGAAGCCTGAAAATCAGGATAACGGTCGTGTAATCGGTAGTACAGGTATCCGGCTGTGGCCAGGCCGATGACAGCCAGTCCGGTAAAAAATCGGCGTAACAGTATCATGCTATACATTTTTGGTGGACTTGAGCATCTGAAGCACATCGCGTGCCTGTTCAAGATGCCTTCTTTCGTGTGCAATGATGATATCCAGCGCCTTGTCCAGACTATAGACCATGTATTTGCTGGCTGGCGAAGCGATTACTGTACGATTGTCCGACAGCTCTTCCATGTACTTTCCCAGAACGCGCTGGTGATCAGCAAACTTTTGCAGAATATCTGCATCAATGTTGCCAGTACGAGGTTCCCATAATGGCATTGTTTTGATCTTCTGCTTCCGCTCCGGCTGTACAAATTTCAGGATAAAGCTGCCCGTCCAGTTCACCCAGAAACCGAATCTGCCCATGAAAGGCTCCCTGAAATTTCCTGATTTTATAGCTTCAAATATCGGGAAATAGGTGGAATTAATGACGATCAGGTGATCAATATTTCTGGCGATACTCCAGGCTTCTGCATCCGGGGACCAGTTCAGATCCGCTTTTCCCAGGTGGCCGAATGCTGATATGAACGCCTCTGTAATGGAATTTATTTGCGAGACACGGTTGTTCATTTTTTTTCTGTAAAGGTACCAAATGTTATAAAAATATTATGCAAGCGCACAAATACATACCTTTGTACAGTTTAAAAATTCCTGTTTCAATCATGAAATTACTTCCTGCCCTCATTTTTTTCCTTTTTTTTACCCTGGTTGTATCTGCGCAGTCTCTGCAGGTACACGCCAGTGCAGGAGTTGACTTCGCCAGTACATATCGCGCGCAGGAAGAGCCCGGCTGGCCCCTGTTGAGGGGGAGGCATTTTCTGCCCCTGATTTCTGCAGGTTTCAACAAAATGACCGCTGCAGGGAATCTGCATTCACTGAGTGTATTGCTGACGGCAGAAAATCACAGTCTGGAGAGCGACAATCCGCTTGTCGGAAATGCCGGGGAAACGTCTTATTACAGGAATGCCGCGCAATATGAAATAATGTTCTCCCTGTCTGAAACCGGACGCCGTCACCAGTTGTTTATTGGTTATGCAGTTTCTGCTGCTCACAGTTTATTCAGATTTTCGCCCTCTTCTTCCGTTTATTTCCCCCGAACAATGCGTGAAGTCATGCTGGAGGGCGGCGGGAGCCTTCAATACCGGCACAAGTTGCAAAGCGGTGCAACATTTTTCGGTGCGTTTAATCTCAACATTATCCGCACCGCTCTGGAATGGTCCCGGGTTGAAAATCCGTTACTGACCGAAGAGCAGAAGACTGGTACGCTGTTTGAAGTGGAACTGGGTTCACGCGCATTCGTGCGTGCGGGCATGTGTGTGGACCTCACCCAAAATTCCCAATAATTTTTTCACCAATAAAATCAGTTTTATGGGTACCGATGAACAACTGAAAGATCTTGTCAGACAGAAGTACAGCGAAATCGCCTTGCAGCAAAAGTCTGTCAACCAGGCTTCCTGCTGCGGTTCGGGCAGTTGCTCTACAGAGGTTTACAATATCATGAGCGACGATTACACGGCACTTGAAGGGTATAGTCCCGATGCGGACCTCGGACTTGGCTGCGGGTTGCCTACGCAGTTTGCACGAATCAAACCGGGCGACACCGTTATTGATCTGGGCAGTGGTGCGGGTAACGACTGTTTCGTTGCGAGAGCCGAAACGGGTCCTGCAGGCAAAGTGATTGGCATTGATTTTACGCCTGAAATGATAAAGAAAGCCCGTGAAAATGCAGAAAAAATGGGTTTCAATAATGTGGAATTCAGGACAGGCGATATCGAGCGGATCCCTGTGACGGCCAATGTTGCCGATGTGGTGGTCAGCAACTGTGTGCTGAACCTGGTACCCGACAAGAAGCGCGTTTTCTGCGAGATATTCAGGGTGCTGAAAAACGGCGGCCACTTCAGTATTTCAGATGTGGTACTTTCTGGTGAACTTCCTGAACAGTTGAGAAAAGATGCCGAGATGTATGCCGGCTGCGTTGCGGGAGCCATTCAGCGTGAAGACTACCTTGACCATATCAGAAAAACAGGTTTTGTGAATATTCAGATACAGAAGGATAAACCGATAGTTATTCCTGACGATATTCTTGTCAATTATCTGAATCCGGAGCAACTGTCCGCTTTCAGAAACGGCAAGACAGGCATATTCAGTATCACGGTATATGCAGAGAAGCCTGTTGAGGAGACATCGTGCTCCTGCGGGCCGGGGGGCTGTTAAAAAAAGCGGCACGCGATTGCGTGCCGCCCCAACAAAACCCATTCTATCGTATGAAGTAGTTACTGTGATTACTCTAATTGAGTGACGCTGGCAGGGCGTTCAAATCCCTGAACAATATCTTTTTTCGGTTAAAATGCAACAAATTGGAGCGTTTAAGCTGATTCAGCACAGCTGTTACCATCTGTCTGCTCGTACCGGTCATGTCGGCAATATCCTGATGTGTCATGTTATGACGCACCAGTGTCTCGAAACCCACCCTGGAGCCCTGTTCCAGTCCCATCCTGCGCAGAAAGTCAACAATTCTGCTTTTGGAATCCTTCAGCACCACATTTTCGAGCTGATTTTCCGTGTAGCGCAGTCGCTCGCCGATCAGATGAAGAAGCGATTGTGCAAAAGCGAAATTTGAGCGCATCACTGAAAGCACAGCTGTTGCCGGAAACTCGATAAACTCCAGATTTTCGTCCATCGAATAGGCAAAGTCGCGCCTTGCTTCTTCACCTGCCAGGCAGGATTCGCCGAGGAGTCCGCCCGGGCGTATGATATACTTGATTATATCCTTTCGCTCTGCATGCACAGTAACCTTCACCGTACCTTTCAGGATGAAGTACAGCCTGTCGGAATGTTGGCCCGGCCTGTACAGCACAGCGTGTTTCCCATAGGTCTGAACAGTCGCGTCACGGTTAAGCAAAGCGAGTTCTTCGCTGTTAAGCACCGCAAAGAGCGGGCTTGATTCGAGTAGTTTGATTGCGTTGTTTGGATCCATGGTTCATTTCTTTACTGGTATCGTTGAAGAATTGTTCGGACGAATACCATTTTCAACAGTATGACAACACCAACCCGGATATCCCCTATGCCCTTTATAAAAAATGTGCTGGTTTGTAAATTTGCCTCATCTTTGCGTTATAATCTGTCAACGTGGCTGAACAAGAAGAAAAATACTGGCTCGAGCGCCTGAAGGAAGGCGATGAGGCGGCGCTGAGAAAGATCTTTGATGCTTACTACTCGGATCTGTCAACGCGTATCTTCCGCATCATTCCTGACCCCGACACCTGTCAGGATATTGCACAGGATGTTTTTGTCGAATTATGGAATAAAAGAAGCAGTATTGAAATTCACTCCTCACTGGGGGCTTATCTCAATCGTGCAGTAATCAACCGGGCTCTCAATTATCTCAAGGCCAGAAATCGCGGTATTATTGATGATTCTGCCGAACTCCCGGAAGCAGCCGATATCAGTGGTAACATATCAGTGACTCCGGATCAGAACGAAGACATGGAAGGCAGACTTCATCGTGCCATTGAAAAGCTTCCCGAGCGCTGCAGGGCTGTTTTTATACTCAGCAGATTTGAAGATCTTTCCCACAGGGAAATTGCTGAAAGACTCGAAATTTCTGTCAAAACCATTGAAAACCAGATAACCAAAGCCATGAAATTATTGCGTGAATCACTGCGCGACACGACCTGAACAAATTGCTAATTGTCGTACGTTGGCAAATCACCCTTATTGAATCATGAAAAATAGGGGAGATTTACCCCAATGTTGTCTGTAGAGCGGAAATACTAATTTCAAAAATCTGATGGATCAGAATCAAATCACCGTAACGGAAGCTGTACTTGCAGCCTGTTTTTCCGGTAAAGCCACTCCGGCTGAGCAAAATGCTGTCGAAAGGTGGCGACAGTCTTCTCCGGAGAACGAATCACTTTATCATGATTATTTGCTGATCTGGGATAGGTCGGGCAATTTTGGAGCTGTACCTGCTTTCAACCCGGAGGAGGCCTACAGTCGTATCCTTCAGAAAACTGTGAAAACCGGTTCAAGGGTGGGCGTCAGGATGCCGTTACATTATTTCACCAGAGTTGCGGCTGTTTCGGCGTTGATTATCGTCTCTTTGTTGTTATACCGAGGTGCAAAAAGCGGGACCGGTTTTGATCAGACGTCTGTTGCAACCGTGGAAAATCAGGAAATCAAGCTCGCTGACGGAACGCTGGTTTGGCTCAGGAACGGCAGTTCACTCCTTTTCAATTCTGTTGATGACGGCCATTCACCCAGGAAAGTCAGGTTGGTTGGCGATGGCTATTTTGAGGTTGCACACAACCCAGACCGTGCATTCACAGTGGAACTGGAGGGCGGAGGTAACATAGAGGTGCTCGGTACCAGGTTTCACGTTTCACAGACCAGCAACACTACCGGAGTGCTGGTCAGATCCGGTAAAGTTCGTTTTTCTCCTGCAGAAGGCAATTTTCCAGTTCTTACAGACAGCCAGAAAGCCGTTTTCACCCGGGATAATTCCAGGATGCAGGTAACTCAGGCCACCAGCATGAATGAACTTTCGTGGCATACGGGCGGTCTGGAGTTCGTATCAACTCCGTTGTCGGAGGTGATGCTGGACCTGGAGAAGTATTACGGGGTAAAAATAATACTTGAAAACAGCTCACTGAAGGGCTGCCTTCACACTGCTCCACTTATCAATACATCACTGGAGGAAGTAATTGGTACACTTGAAGTAGCATACGGGCTTCGGGCAAGCAAGACGGCTGACAATGAGTACAGGCTCTCCGGTGGCAACTGCGGCAGATAAAACTACAAATCGTATTCCCGGATTTTCCTGTAGAGCGTTCGCTCTGAAATTTTCAGTTCTTCAGCGGCCTCTTTTCTGCGGCCCTTGTATTTGGATAATGCGCGTTTTATGGCTTCCTTTTCAATTTCTTCCATGGCGAGCGGGGCGTATTCTTCCTCGCTCTGGTTATAGTTGTTGCTTCTCGGCTGCTGGTCAATGATGATAGGTCTGTTGCTGTTTTCACCTTGTTGCGGCTGGTAATAACCGGTTTCCCTGACAGTTTCTGAATCGTTGAGCTGGAAGCCGGACACAGGAAGGGCAGGTGGTACTGTTCGCAGATTGCTCAGGTCGGGCATGTGCAGGTTATTTCGCTGAACCAGCTCATAGAACATATTTTTAAGGTCGTTCAGGTCCTTTTTCATGTCGAAAAGGAATTTGTATAGCAATTCTCGTTCCTGATAATCAGTCCCGCTACCGCCCGGCTTTCCTGTGGGCACGGGCAGGTGCCTGTTGAAAAGCTGTGGCATATTTTGCTGAAGATGCTGGGCAGTGATCACTCTGTCTTCAGATAGAACAGACAGTTGTTCAGCCACGTTTTTGAGCTCGCGGATATTTCCGGGCCAGCGATAATTTTCCAGTGCGAGTTCGGCTCGCTCGTCGAGCCTGACTGCCTGCATTCGGTATTTTTCTGCAAAATCGTGGGAGAACTTCCTGAACAGCAGGGTGATATCTTCCCTTCTTTCCTGAAGCGATGGTACCCGGATGGGCACCGTATTGAGACGGTAGTAGAGGTCTTCCCTGAATTTTCCCTTATGTACCCTTTCCTGCAGATCAACATTCGTGGCGGCTATTACCCTTACATCGGTTTTTTGAACCTTGCTGGCACCCACGCGTATGAATTCCCCGGACTCGAGCACCCTGAGTAGCAATGCCTGGGTGTCGAGAGGCATTTCAGCGATTTCATCCAGAAAGATAGTGCCACCGTTTACTGTCTCGAAATATCCTTTTCTGTCTGAGGAAGCGCCCGTAAAAGAACCCTTTTCGTGACCGAACAGTTCAGAGTTAATGGTGCCTTCCGGTATTGCCCCGCAGTTTACAGCTATAAAATCGTTGTGTTTGCGGGTAGATAGACCGTGAATAATTTTGGAAAACGCCTCTTTACCCACGCCACTTTCACCGAAAATACAAACGGTGAGATCGGTTGGCGCCACCCTGATTGCTGTTTCGATAGCAGCATCGAGCAGCCTGGATGCGCCAATAATTCCGAATCTGGCTTTTATTGATTGCAGGTTATTTGCCACAGTTGGGTACAGACTTTAGTTGTTTCAGACAAGGGGATATGAAAAAAATCAGACAATTTTGCCCAGCAGGGTAGCGCTGGTGGCATCGTGAATTCTGACCATCACATAATCACCGGGTTTGACGCCTTCTTTTTTGGGGAAAACGCACATTTTATTCTGTGAGTTGCGTCCACAATGGTCGGCTCTGGAGCGGCTTGAATCACGTTCGACCAGAACCCTGAAAGTTTTGCCTATATCCAGTTGATTATTTCTGTGGGCGAGGGCAGTCTGAAGTCTGATCACCTCATTCAATCTCCGTTTTTTTACCTCCTCTGTAATATCGTCTGCATATTTTCGTGCAGCCAGCGTGCCTGGTCGCTCGGAATAGGCGAACATATATGACATTGAAAAATTGGCATACTCCATAATGGAAAGTGTATCCTGATGTTCCTCTTCGGTTTCAGAACAGAACCCTGTGATGATATCGCTGGATACAGCGGCTTCCGGTAAAATTCTGCGAATACTGTCAATACGCCCCATATACCAATCCCGGTCGTAGGTGCGGTTCATCAGTTCCAGTATTCTTGAGTTGCCTGATTGGACAGGCAGGTGAATGTACTCGCATATATTTTCGTAGCGGGCCATTGTGTGCAGCACCTTGTCAGTCATGTCCTTGGGGTGACTGGTACTGAAACGAACGCGCAGATCGGGATGAACGAGTGCCGTCATTTCCAGCAGATCTGCAAAATCGGTATGTTCGCCAGTTTCGGGGTTATCCCATTTGTACGAGTCAACATTTTGTCCAAGCAGCGTCACTTCCCGGTAGCCACGACTGAAAAGATCCCGGGCTTCCGCCACGATACTGAACGGGTCGCGTGAGCGCTCCCGCCCGCGCGTGAAGGGAACTACACAGAATGAACACATATTGTCGCAACCGCGCATAATGGAGATAAAGGCGGTGACGCCGTTTGTCTCCAGCCTCACGGGATTGATATCAGCATAAGTTTCTTCGCGGCTGAGCAGTACGTTGACCATTCGGTTCCCATCTTCGGCTGCTCCTATCAGATTGGGGAGATCGCGGTAGGCGTCGGGGCCGACCACCAGATCCACCAGTTTTTCTTCTTCAAGCCATTTCTTTTTGAGACGTTCAGCCATGCAGCCCAGTACACCGATCTTCAGTTCGGGCCTGCCGGACTTCACCTGTTCGAATGTTTTGAGACGCTTGCGCACAGTTTCTTCCGCCTTTTCGCGAATAGAACAGGTATTGATCAGAATCAGATCACTCTCTTCCATGTTGCGGGTAGGTGCGTACCCCGCTTCGCCAAGTATACTGGCTACAATCTCGGAGTCGCTGAAATTCATCTGGCAGCCGTAGCTTTCAATGTAGAAATGCTTTAGCCCCGGCGACTTTCCGTGTGTGATGTTCTCTTTGAAAAAGACGCTTCCCTGTTTGGACTCATCTATGTTCTTTATGCCCTCCAGGGTTGGATTTGAGTCGTACATGAATTGTTACGAAAAAGGAATGGTGAATATTGAACGGATGCAAAGGTACGTTGAAATAGCGATGTGACAAAATGTCAGTGTATAATACGTAAATATACAATCAGCATTGGTAAAAATAAAAAACCCGGACTTCAGAGAAGAACCGGGTTTTAAAGATGAGCGGAAAACGAGACTCGAACTCGCGACTTCAACCTTGGCAAGGTTGCGCTCTACCAACTGAGCTACTTCCGCGTTTTGTGGTCGCAAAGATAATAGCGTTGAATTGAGTCAGACAAATTTCTTGCAAAAAAAATTTCAAAAAAATCAGCCCGCGTCGGCAACGAACTTTGGTGACGCCTCGTTCTCCTGATATTAATTCAGTTCATATTTCATACAAACATGCTCAATGATGGAGCAACAGTCGTCCATTTGAGCTTCATTAATCACGAGTGGAGGAGCAAAACGGATGATATTGCCATGTGTAGGTTTTGCCAGCAGACCGTTTGCTGCCAGTTCAAGACAGATATTCCATGCCGTTTTTCCGTGTTCGGAGTCATTGATTACCACCGCATTAAGCAGCCCCTTCCCCCTTACCAAAGTTATCAGATCGGGGCGTTTCTCCTGCAGGATGCGCATCCTGTTACGGAAATATTTTCCGAGTATTTCTGCATTCCGTGCAAGTGATTCGTCTTCCACAATCATCAGTGCTTCCATGGCTACTGCGCAGGCGAGCGGATTTCCCCCGAAAGTAGATCCATGTTCGCCGGGTTTAAGCGTGAGCATGATCTCATCCCGGGACAAGACGGCGCTTACAGGAAGTACCCCTCCGGACAGGGCTTTTCCGAGTACAAGAATATCCGGTTTTACGTTTTCATGGTCGCACGCGAGCAGGCGCCCTGTGCGCGCGATCCCGGTTTGCACCTCATCGGCTATGAAGAGTACATTGTACTTTTGACAAAGGTCAGAAGCGGCGGCAAGGTAGCCGTCTTCCGGCACATAAACTCCAGCCTCTCCCTGAATGGGTTCTACCAGGAATCCGGCGGTATTCGGATCCTTCAGCGCGTTTTCCAGTGCAACCAGGTCGTTATAGGGAATAATCTCTATGCCCGGCATATATGGTCCGAACCCGCCGCGACTTTCATGCGCGCTCGATCCGGAGATCACTCCAAGTGTTCTGCCGTGAAAATTGCCTTCCACAAAAATAATTTTGGCCTGACCTTCCGGAATACCTTTCACCTGATAAGCCCATTTGCGGCACAACTTCAGGGCAGTTTCAACAGCCTCCACGCCGGTATTCATGGGTAGAACCCTGTCGTAGCTGAAGTAAGCGGTGATGAATGCGGCATACTGTCCGAGCAGGTTGTTATGAAAAGCTCGTGAGGTGAGCGTCAGTTTCTGAGCCTGCTCGGTCAGGGCAGAAATCAGTCGCGGGTGACAGTGTCCCTGGTTGACAGCGCTGTAGGCTGACAGAAAATCATAGTAACGTTTGCCTTCCACATCCCACAAATATACACCTCTTCCGCGTTCAAGTACGACGGGCAACGGGTGGTAATTGTGGGCATTGTACATATCTTCGAGCTCAATCAGCTCGGCGGAAGAAAGGCTGGTGGCGGTCAGGACTTCCATATACTGTTTTTTTGCAAAGATACGCTAATTTTGCGCTGATGTTGAGATTTGATATAATTACTGTTTTGCCAGAGCTGCTCGAAAGTCCGCTCAATTACTCTATCATGCAGCGTGCAAAAGACAAGGGGCTCCTTGAGGTACACCTGCATCATCTGCGGGATTATGCAGGCGGAAAACACCGTCAGGTGGACGACTACCAGTTTGGGGGAGGTGCCGGCATGGTGCTGAAACCTGAACCTATTGCAGCCTGTATTGAAAAACTGACCTCCGAGCGGGATTATGATGCCATCATATACACGACACCAGATGGAAAGGTGCTGGATCAGCAAACCTGTAACCAGTTGAGTATGAAGGGAAACATTATGATATTGTGCGGTCACTACAAGGGTATTGACGAGCGCATCCGTGAAAAATATGTGACCATGGAGATTTCAATCGGCGATTATGTGCTTTCGGGCGGGGAGCTTGCTGCAGCTGTACTGGTGGACGCCGTGGGTCGTTTGATTCCCGGTGTGCTGAACGACGAAACATCCGCACTTTTCGACAGTTTTCAGGATGATCTGCTGGCACCACCTGTTTACACACGTCCTGCTGACTGGGAAGGAATGAAGGTGCCCGATGTACTGCTTTCAGGCCATGAAAAGCAAATTTATGAGTGGAGATACGAACAAAGTGTCGAGAGGACGAGGACACGCAGACCTGATATATGGGGAAAGCACGGGAATCAGGCCTGACATGAATTTAAGTGCCTGTTGAGGATTCTCCCACCGGGTCAAAAATGGCTTGTTTTGCCAACAGCAGAAAATCCTGAACAAGTTATTAAGACGAGAGTTCTCTCCCGAATTTAAAGACCCTGGCCGAATACTCACGGTCAGGGTCTTTAAATTCAGGAAGTCTAAATTACGGACTCACCAGATTAAAGCTGAGATTGAAATACAGTGCATTTGTCAGTGTATTGATCATGGCATACCGCTGATCTCCGAAAAAGCCCCGAAAAAACTCCTGTCCGTCATTCGGCAGATAGTCCGAGTTGAATGACCAGTTATGTCTGTACCCTACCTGAAATGCGACCCAGACAAAACCGCGGAGTTGTCGCTGGTATTCGAGGCGTGCACGCATTTCTCCACGGCGGATTTCCAGGCTCTGGTCGTCAGAAAGGCTGCTTATCCTGTAACTCTGTCCTTCGAGCTCATAGCCTGCCAGCAGCAGACTGCGTGCGTTGAAGGTACGTCTCACGTGCGCTCGCGCGGGAAAGAGAATTTCAGTGCCCCATTTCCTGTTGGGTGCGGTCCAGTTGTACAATACCACCGGTATGTAATTCATTTCTCCCACCCGATAAGTTCTGGCAGCGCCAATACCCCACTGAAGGCGGTCGTGCGGACGTTTACCCCATATCAGTGCACCGGAGTAGCGCAAGTAGCGGAGTGACTGAAATTCGTTGAAGGAGTAGTCGCCGCTCAGGTCCGCCGAGCCCTGGATGAGCAGGAACTGCTTTTCGCCGAGTGGTTTGAAAACTGTCGTGTTGATACCTGAAGTGACAAGACCTCTGGTCAGCAGTCGGCTTGCCAGAGGTGCTGCATCCGGATTTTCACTGGTTACAGATCCGGTATAGTTCATATTCCAGAAATTGGCGCCCATTTGCCAGACAAGGCTGTTTTTGGAAATGACCGGAATATTTGCGCTGAAGCGAAAACCATTGGTGGAGCTGAAGTCCGCTGATTCTGCTGCCGAGGGAGTCTCGCCATCGGCATATTCACCGATAGCTGAGAAATTACCGGTGTAACCATTTTGCCAATCCCAGCCAATGGAAATGAAGCGATTGGGACTGAGGTCAAAAATTTTCGGGTTACAATAACGTTTGGCGGCCTGGTCGGCAAAACCGAGATTATCGTATTCGCTGTAATCTTCCTCATCAGTGGATACGGGTGGGACCGTGTCGCGTTGCTGAGCAGATACCGTAAAAGGCAATATTGCGGATAACAGCAGCAGTAGCAGTAAATTCTTCATGAGTGGTTGGATATTTCAAAATCAAACGTCCGTCCGGCCAGACCTGACCACTGGATTACACCATGATCAGTTGAAGTCGGACGGACGCTGAGTGGATGAGAATTTTACTTTTTGGCTTCGAGGCGTTTCCATACATCAGTTCGACCAAGGGCTTTAACACCGACATACCCCCTGATATCCAGGGTGTTATCGTCTTTCAGCTTGATCACACAGCTGTAAGTACTTCCATTTTCCGGATCATAGATGGTACCATCGGCCCACTCTCCGTTTCCTTTGAAAACAAAATCCTTGAGCATTCGGTAGCCTTTCAGCGGCACAGTGCGCATAGATTCATCCGGATTGTTTTTATCCACCTTGGGGGCGTTTGTGACGGGGTCAATTGGTTCGCGGAGCCAAACAATTTTACCGTAGTACTTGTCGGCGATTTTTTCAATTTTAACTCGTGCCTTGCCACTGCCCGGCTCCCAGATACCTGCGAGTTTGTCGGCTTCGGATTGAGCAGCAAGAAAAGAAACAAAAAAGAGAGCGATGAGTGTAAGAAAAGAGGATTTGTTCATGATTATTCAAAGTCTTGAGTGAATTCCAAAATCTTGATTTGTTTGGTCCGTTTAGAGGTCAGTCAGTAACTTTAATCTCGAAAGTAAGCAGGCATTTAAGAACGAGACTGGACTCGTAATCCTGTTTGAGATTAATATCTGCTACACAAGTCAGATCTGGCTGTCTGAGCAGGCTGATGATTTTTTCCTGTTCAGCAGCTACCTGCAGAGATACGTTACTGATTCCTGAAGGAACTGGATTGAGAACGGCCAGCTGCTGCATATCAACATTCGGGGCGGCCAACTGGAGGGTGATTCCGCTGATATTATCCAGGTTGAGTGTGTCTGAATCAGTAAAAATTTGAGCTGAAACCAGCCGTGCGGATTTGATTGCTGCGCCTCTGTAGCCACTTTTACCGAGGAAAGACTCCAGTTCGGCGCCGGAGAACGTACCCTGGGCTGTATTGGAACCTTCAAACAGCGGACCTTCTGCTGTCAGCGTAATGGGCGCTGTTTTGTATTCAAGTGTACTGACCTTGCCGCAGGAAGTTGCCAGCAAAATGATAACAAAGAGAAACTGTAATGTCAAAAGTTGCTTCATAGTAGGAAAATTTAACGAAAAACGAAAAATTCAGATTATTGTTCTGATATAATATAAATTTTCAGGGAAAAGTAAAATTCTGGCATTTCATAATTGTTCTTTGAGTCAATCTGCGGATAATTACTGGATTTACAGGCATGCACCGGCCTGCAGAATTGATACGATTTATTTCAAAGAGCCCGAACACGAAACAAAAATTAGAAAGGGTACACATTTTTCAGGTAAAAGCATCCTTG
>JBDLWO010000134.1:0-5770 GCA_039804245.1 Bacteroidota bacterium | reverse complement strand
TACCCCAAAACCACGATATGCACCACCTGCTCCGATTCATCCTCCTGATAACAATCCCGGCCATCTCGTACTGCACAGCGGCACAGAGCAGGGTTGCCGTTGCGCGCACTGAAATGCGGGGGGTATGGATCGCAACAGTAGCCAATATAGACTGGCCCTCCAAACCCGGACTGAGCTCAAAACAGCAAAAAGCAGAATTCGACAGTCTGCTCAATATCCTCAAATCAATGAATATGAATGCGGTTTTTGTGCAGGTAAGACCCGCCGGGGACGCATTATACAAGTCGAAACTGGTACCTTTCAGTGCCTTTATCACCGGGAAACAGGGCCGTCAACCAGACGACCCCTCGTATGACCCGCTCGCGTACATGATCGCGGCCGCGCACAGCAGGGGTATGGAGTTTCACGCCTGGATGAATCCGTACAGAGCAACCTGGAATACCGATACCGCTGCGCTCGACAAGAAACATCCGATGAAGTGGCTTCCGGCCAACAGGAAAAAAGAATGGTTTTTCAGATACGGCAAGAAATGGTACTTCAATCCTGCAAACCAGGAAGTGCGCGACTACCTGACCAATGTGGTAAAAGAGGTAGTATCAGGTTATAACGTGGACGGAATTCATTTTGATGATTATTACTATCCCTACAAAGAATCCGGCCTGGACCTCGACAGTGCGCTGAACGATGACGGAAGCTTTACTGCCAGTGGGCAAAACTTTGCCAATATTCACGACTGGCGGCGAGACAATGTGAGCAGACTCATCAAATCAGTTTCCGAGGCCGTCAACTCGATAAAACCCGGTGTACAGTTTGGAATATCTCCATTCGGAGTGTGGAGAAACAAGGACAAAGATCCGGATGGCTCAGATACACGGGCTGGAATAACGTGCTACGATGATTCCTACGCCGATGTACTTTTATGGCTGAAAAAAGACTGGATAGATTACGTGGCGCCCCAGCTGTACTGGAGCATAGGGTACCAGCCTGCCGACTTCAGCGTGCTGCTCGAATGGTGGGCAAAAAAAACCAAAGGTAAAAAGCTGTACATAGGACACGCTGCCTACAAGGTCAACAGTGCCGTGAACGATCCGAACTGGAATGACCCCGGCGAAATAATACGTCAGATCGGACTTGTGCGCACCAATCCGGGAGCAGGAGGCAGTATCTTTTTCTCCCTGAACAAACTACTTGAAAATGATCTCGGATTCAGGGAATCACTGACAGCAAATCACTACAAATACCCTGCAAAATCGCCTGACCCCGTTTTTGCTTCACCCGTTCGGATAGTGAAAGGCACCCCCACACATATCGGGGAAACCTGGCTGCTGTGCAGCACGATGTCAGGAGATAATGTAAATTCCATTATCCGGTTAAATACAAAATTACACCCTGCAGACAACCGCCAGACCCTTTCCGCCATCATGAGTGATGCAACCCGCAATCTTTATTTTTTTTCGGGCGGCTAAGGAATTTTTTATGAACAGCAATACGTTATTCCATAACTAAACCTTTTTGAATATGAGCATATCAGCACATAAAATCGCTCAGATCGTATTATTCCTGAACTGCTGTACTGGCCTGTTATCGGCCCAAACCACCTACAGGGAAAGACAGTCCACATCCGGAACTGGCCGGAACACAGCAGCCAACAAGTATGAGGCTTACATTGAAAAGTACAATGAGGCCGCCATCAGGGAAATGACAGAGTACGGCATCCCGGCAAGTATAACCCTGGCTCAGGGCCTTCTGGAGAGCGCAGCAGGTACCAGTACGTTGGCCACCATTGCAAACAACCACTTTGGTATCAAATGCGGCGATGGATGGGAGGGGGAAACATACTTCAAAGTGGACGATGACCTTGACAAAAATGGCAACCTGAAAAGATCGTGCTTCAGGCAATACGAATCTGCCGAGGAAAGTTTCGCAGACCACAGCGAATTCCTGGCCGGACAGCGCAAGCAGCAGAGGTATGGCTTCCTGTTCACCCAACTCGGACCAACCGACTATAAAAACTGGGCCCGCGGACTGCAATCAGCCGGTTATGCAACAGCCAAAGACTATGCAGACAACCTGATTTTACTCATTGAAAAATACGATCTGCACCAATACGATCAGGAGGGAGATGACACAGGAGACGGGCGCAGTGAAAAGGACGATTACATTGATATTTCAGAGCGTGTTCTGTTTGTAAACGATATCCCGTTCGTTCATTCAAGGAAAAATGAAAGTATTGAGTCCATTGCAGAGCAACTGGAGGCCAGTCCGGATGACCTTGTGCTGTACAATGACTCCCGCTACAAGGCAAACGTAAAGCTCGAAAATGGTACCATCATCTTCCTTGATGAAAAGAAAGTACAGTGGGAAGGTACAGAGAAGTATCACGTGGTTGAGGAGTCGGAAACAATGTTTTACATTTCACAGCAATACGGTATCAAACTGTCGAGCCTGATGTCGAGAAACGGATTGAGGAAAGGCCAGGAGCCGGAAGAGGGCGAACGAATCTATATCCGCAGTCTCACCAATAAACCGGGTGATATCAGAATTCGAACCGGTGATGACATACGGAATAACAACTCCAGACCGGACACAAGAACGCAGCCCGACTCCAACAGGAAACCGGATGAACTTGACTTCGAAATAACTCCCGGGGGCAATGATCGTACAGTTGATGACAATGACCGTGAGGGATACCATCTGGTAAAAAGGGGAGATACCCTGTATTCCATTTCCAGAAAATACAAAACCACGGTGGAAAAACTCAAAAGACTGAACAATATCGGGAACGATGCCATTCATGCCGGTGAGTGGATCAAAATAAAATAGACATTTCCATGAAACGAATCCTTCTCCTGTCGGCCTTTCTCCTTGCAAACATGAGCCTGATTGTGGCCCGTTTGCCCGAAGTACTTTCAGACTCGGCCAGATTCAGCCTGATTACAGTTGCCCCGGGAGAATTCGTTTACAGCACCTTCGGCCACACCGCTTTGCGACTGAAAGATCCCGCCAGCGGTGTGGACGTGTGCTTCAACTACGGTACATTCGACTTTGATCAGCCCGGATTTGTACTCAAATTTTGTCAGGGCAAACTGCTGTACATGCTCGATATAGAAAGTTACCGCGACTTTGAGTACGGCAACCTGTATTTCCGTCGCCCCATGATCGAGCAAGTACTCAGCCTGTCTGCTGAACAGAAAACAGGACTGTACACCCTCCTGAGGGATAACTACAAACCTGAAAACCGGTTTTACAAATACGATTTTTTTTACGATAACTGTGCTACCCGTGTACGGGACATACTCGAACATACCCTCAACGGAAGTCTGGTTTACAATACAGCAACTGCGGAAGATGGCGTCACCATGCGACAGTTGCTGCACAAATACCTGCCTGCAAAGCCCTGGCTGGGTTTCGGTATCGACCTGATACTCGGCGTCCCGGCCGATAAAAAGGCATCCGTACGTGACTACATGTTCCTGCCAGACTATCTGTATCTGTTTATCGGCAAATCAACAACGTCTGATGGCCGGCCGGTTACACAACAGGAGCGGATAATACCCTCCGGCGGTATTTACCCCCCACTGCCCCGTGCGGAACTGATCAGTACACCATGGGTTGCAACAACGCTCGTTTCGCTCGCCGGACTGTTTTTCCTGTTCCGTGAAAAGGGCAGAAAATATTTTGACTCGGTTTTCTGGAGTATCCTCGGAACCGGAGGAGTCATCATTGCACTTCTGTGGTTCGCAACCGATCATATCGCCACCAAAAACAACCTGAACCTGCTCTGGTTGCTGCCCACACACCTTGCACTCCCCTTCCTGCAAACATCAAAATGGAAAAACCGGTATCTCGTCCTTACCGGAATTGTATCCGCTGTACTACTGACAGGATGGAGCTGGCTTCCACAACAACTGCCACCCGAAATCATACCCATCCTGATCCTGATCACAATAAAAACACTTTTCTTTCGTAAATAGCTGAAAGACCTTGCGCGTTTTTACCGGCGTATTGTGACCAATGTTATTTTGTTTCCTCTAAAAGATGTACTTTTGCGCCATGAAGCACAAGACCGGTTGGCTCATCCTTTCAATAGCCCTTTTTGTTGCCGCTTCCTGTAAAAGCGAATATGAGGTGGTGCGCACCAGTGGCGACTCCGAGTTGATTCTCAAAGAGGCTTTCAAATACTACGAAGCCAAGGATTATCAGCGCGCTTTGTCGCTCTTTGATCTGGTACTCAATGCATTGCGCGGAGATGCGCGCGCAGAACAGGCATACTACCAGTACGCGTATTGCCACTACAATACCAAACAGTACACGCTTGCAGCCTTCTACTTCAAGAACTTTGCCAACACATTCACCAACTCGCCCCAGCGAGAAGAAACCGCCTTCATGTCGGCATACTGCAACTACCTCCTCTCGCCCACTTTCAGGCTTGATCAGGGAAGTACGCAATCTGCAATTGACGAGTTTCAGTTGTTTGTGAACCTGTTTCCAAATTCCAAACGGGTACAGGAGTGCAATAAGCTGATAGATGAACTGCGCAGAAAACTGGAGGAAAAAGCTTTCGCTGAGGGAGAGCTTTATTTCAACCTGCGCCAGTACCAGTCTGCTGTAATTTCCTTCAACAACCTGCTGCGCGAGTACCCGGAGAGCCCGGATGCCGAGCGCGTAAGGTATCTCATTGCCAAATCAAGTTTCCTGCTCAGCGAAAATTCCGTTATCGAAAAGAAAGTGGATCGCTACAATGAGTGTATGACACGATGCAGGGAATTTGAGGAGAAGTACCCCAAAGGGAAATACACCAAAGAGGTGAAACAATTCAGAAAACAGGCCGAATCGGCTATCAAAGTGGTCAAAAACCGACTTAAAAGCTAAAACAACATTCATGAGCGATATCAAAACAAAGGCCCAGGGCCTCGATGCAAACGTACAGCCTCGCGATGTACTTGAGATGGTGAAGGATACAGGTAACATCTATGAAACCATTTCCATCATCTCCAAGCGCGCACGCCAGATTTCCAGCGACCTGAAATGGGAAATTCAGCGCAAACTCGAAGAGTTCGCGGTAAATACTGATACCATCGAGGAAGTTCAGGAAAACAAGGAGCAGATCGAGATTTCAAAATTCTACGAACGCCTCCCCAACACGGCTATCATCGCTTCACAGGAATTTCTGCAGCACGATATTCAGTGGCGCTTTGTCGAGAACAAGGATTAATTACCATCCCGGACTTTTGTCATGAAGGTTATTCTCGGCGTCTCGGGATCCATTGCCGCCTATAAGTCGGCGCACCTGACAAGGCTGTTTGTCAAACGAGGCGACGAGGTGCAGGTTCTAATGACCCGCTCAGCAACCGATTTTATCAGTCCGCTCACTCTGTCAACCCTGTCAAAAAGACCAACTCTGTCGGATGTACACTCCGAAACAGCCTGGAATAACCATGTCGAACTCGGACTTTGGGGTGATGCACTTGTAATTGCCCCCGCAACCGCCAACACCCTCGCCAAACTGGCCAATGGTATCTGCGACAATATCCTGAGTGCCGTGTATCTGTCTGCCAGATGCCCGGTTTTTGTTGCGCCAGCCATGGATCTCGATATGTGGAAACACCCCGCAACACAGCGAAACATCGCGCTCCTGCGTGAATATGGTGTACAGGTTATCCCCGTAGAACATGGTGAACTCGCCAGCGGACTGGTCGGCGATGGCAGAATGGCTGAACCGGAGAACATAGTCGCCTTCCTCGATTCCTGGTTCAGAAACAAATCGGAC